>NZ_VTHL01000002.1:0-400132 GCF_008271285.1 Hymenobacter lutimineralis
TGCTGGCGCCCGGCTCGTGGCAGGCCGCCGCCACACGGCTGCGCAAATCGAGTGAATACGGTTTCATGGTCTACTCTACGCAGCAGCCCGTAGCCAGGGCGAACGGTTCACGAATCCGCTATATTGTTCCTGCTCAAATACTTTCTTTTCACAGCTTACTAAGCCTAATAGCAGCACACTGTACGCAAACAGTTTTTTTACCATTTTTTCTATATTTAATAAAATTCGTTACAAATAAACGTTGGGACTGCAACTTATGCAAATGAATACAGCCTAAGCTCTAAAAAAATGTATTTCCCTTAATATCAACCTCTTACTAGTGCTGCGTGGGAAGCTGGCGCCGCTCGAAAACCCGGATTCCCTGGAAAACGGTAAGCCGCAAGTCTAAGCCCAGCACGGGCGTGCGAAAATTGCGGGGGCCGCCGGGAATGGGGTTACCCTCCTCGTCGGTCTGGCCCAATACCAGTTGGTAGGCAGTAGCATAGCCGGCCCAGGGCGTCAAGTCGAGCCAGTCGGTCAGGCGCAGGCCTACTTCGCCGCGCGCCAGGCCAAAATCAATGAAGCGTTCCTTGGGCTCGTCTTCCGCCCGCTGCAGGCGCAGGTAGGCGGTCATTTCGTAGGACAGGCGCGGGCGGATGCGCACACTCCGGCCAATCTGAAAAGCCCGTTCCACGTCGAGACGCAGGCGGGTGCTGGCCCGGTTCTGGTCCGCGGCTTCCGCAAACCGGTACTCCGCGCTCAGGCGCTGGCCCACGGTGAAGCCACCCAGGTCGCCGCGGTGGCGCAGAAACCCTTCCGGGGTGAAGGCGCCGGCATCTTCCACGCGCTGGTAGCGCGCCGTGCCGCCGAGGCTCCACTGAGAATTCCAGAAATGCTCGTAGCCTACCTGCAGCTGTTTGCCATAGAATCCCGCCGGGTTAGCAATGGCGGCATCGGTGGTACGCTGGCCGCGTAAGCCTACAAACGCGTAGTCGCCGCTTTGGAGGGCATATTCTACCTGAGCTTCGGGCCAGAGCTCCAGCTCGTAGCGAATGTGCTTCTGCGCCTGGGCGGTGCCGGCAGCCAGCAGCGTGGTAGCTCCAAGTACAATAGATTTATGCATGGGCGGCTTCGGAATGAGTGACGGTGACGGGTTCCAGCGAGGCTAGCTCCTTTAGGGCCAGCCAGGCCATTAGCCCCGGTCCTACCTCCAGGGCGTGGGCGTCCACGTCGAAGGTAGGCGTGTGCACGGAGGAGGCGTGGCGGCCATCGGCCGCCCGGGTACCCAACCGGTAGAAACAGGCACTAGTGGCTTGGGAGAAATAGGCGAAATCCTCGGCCGCCATCCACTGGTCGAGCTCAATAACGTTTTCCGCGCCCAGATATTCTTCTGCCGCCGCGCGGACGCGGGCCGTGAGCTGGGGCTCGTTTTCCAGGTAAGGGTAGCCCCGGCGGATTTCCAGCTCACAAACGGCCCCCATAGAGTCGGCCAGCCCCTCACACAGGCGGCGCAGGTGCTGGTGGGCCTCCTCCCGCCACTGCTCGTTGAGCGTGCGGAAAGTGCCTTCGATATACACCTCGTTGGGAATGACGTTGGTGGCGCCGTTGGCAATAACCTTCCCAAACGACAGCACAGAAGGCAGCTTCGGATTGGCCCGCCGGCTCACCAGCTGCTGCGCGGCCACAATAAGGTGAGCAGCCACTAGCACCGGGTCGAGGTTCATTTCGGGCATGGCGCCGTGGCCGCCTTTGCCACGCACCGTCAGGTACAACTCATCGGTGCTGGCCATGTACCGGCCGGGCCGGATGCCAATCTGCCCGGCCGGCAACATCGGGAATACGTGCTGGCCCAGTACGCTGGCGGGCGCCGGGTTTTCCAATACCCCTTCCTGAATCATGAGGGAAGCACCGCCGGGCAGCACTTCCTCGCCGGGCTGAAAGATAAGCTTCACGGTTCCCTCAAACTCGTCGCGCAGCTGGGTGAGCAGGCGCGCCACGCCCAGCAGCGACGAAGTATGCACATCGTGGCCGCAGGCGTGCATCACGCCGGGGTTGGTTGATTTGTAGGACACCTCGTTCTGCTCCTGAATGGGCAGGGCGTCCATATCGGCGCGCAGGGCTACCACGCGGCTGCCCGGGTTGCGGCCTTCAACCAGTGCCACGACTCCGGTTGTGGCCATGGGCTGCGGATTTAGCCCCAGCCGGCGCAGCTGCTCCGTAACGAAAGCAGCCGTGTTGAACTCCTGAAACGACAGCTCCGGGTGCGCGTGCAGATGCTGACGCAGGGTTACGGTTTCGGCGGCGGCGGCGGCGGCCAGCTCTTTCAGGCGAGGGAGAAGGTGTTGCATCACAATGCAAGGTAAGAAGCCCGCCCGCTTGCGCCTACCTGCCACTTAAAAAGACAGCGGAGCTTACTCGAACAAGACGCTCAGGTGGGGCTTGACAGTGAGCAACATGGGACGCCCCAGGATGTTCGGGCTGAAGGCGGCTTCCAGCTGCTCCTCGGTAGCTAGCAGGCGGCTCACAACCAGGCAATCGGCAAACTCCAGGTACTCGCCGCGCTTATCGTTGTTGTAGCGAATCCGCCCGCGCACGGCCACCGTTAGGTCCAGCAGAATGGCTTTGGTCAGGGTATCAAACAACGTCAGGTCCACCATGCCATGCTCTGGCCACAACGACACGCGCAGCTGTAGGGCGCCCTGCTGCACCCGGTAGCGGAAGCTGCCATTCTCGCCGGCCGTAGGTATACCTTCAAGCCCCTGCAACAGGTCCAGCTCATCCCACTGCAGCTGCCGCAACGTAGCCATCAGGCCTAGAAAGAGGTTTTGTTGAGCAGAACTTGGGCGGGTTGCAGCTCGGCTTTTGGGGCCAGCGGCCGAATGCGCAGCAGGGCAGCTTCGGCTTCCAGGCGCGTCAGGTAATCCCCGACCCAGAGGCGGTAGAGGGGCTGCTTGAAAGTAATGTAGTCCGTTTCCTCGGGGTAGCGGCTGATAACTTCGCGGCGGATGCTCATGGCCTGCTCCCGCTCCATGCCCACGTAGGCCAGGATGCGGAAGCCCTGGGCATACTTCACATTCTGGTTGGTGAAGGCCTGGTCGCGGAGGCGCTGTTCCACCTGGGCATTCACGTGGTTTACCGGCGTCACGGCTACAGCAGCTTTGGGCGGCAAGGCAGCAGCGGGTTTGGGGGCGTTAAATACGGGCCGGTAGCGGCTCAGGTCCTCCGCGGGCAATGTAGCGGTAGTAGCCTGGCGGGTGGTATCGGGCGCGGTGGTAGAAGCAGCCGGCGCCGAAGCCGCGCAGGCGCCCAGCGAGAAAAGAACAGAAAGCAACAGCACGTTACGAAGTAGCAGAAGTTTCATCGGCAGGAAGCAGCAAAGCTATACTATTGGAAGAGCCCAACCGGTCGGCGCCAGCAGCTACCAGCGCCAAGGCAGCCTCCCGGGTGCGGATACCGCCCGAGGCCTTAATACGGATGTGCGCTGGCAGGTGGCGGCGCATCAGCTCAATATCGGCTACGGAAGCGCCCCGGCTGGCAAAACCCGTGGAGGTTTTCACGAAGTCGGCTCCGGCTTCGGTACACAGTTGGCAGGCCTGAATGATTTCCTCCTCCGTCAGCAGAGCCGTTTCAATAATCACCTTCAGGATAGCCTGCTTGAAGTGGCACAGCTCCGCCAACTCCCCTACTTCATCCTCCACCTCGCTCAACCGCCCCGATTTAAAGGCTGCTACGTTGATGACCATGTCCACTTCCTTGGCGCCATCGTTCAGGGCCTGGTGGGCTTCAAAGAACTTCACTTTCGTGAGTTGATAGCCCAGCGGAAAACCTACCACGGTACATACGGGTACTCCGGAGCCATGCAGTTCCTCTGCGGCCAGCCGCACGTAGCAGGGCGGCACACATACGGAAGCAAATTGGTACTGGGCCGCTTCGGCGCAAAGCTGGGCAATCTGTTCCCGGGTGGCGTCGGGGCGAAGCAGGGTGTGGTCGATGCGGGCGGCTAAGTCGGGGGCAGCAGTGGGCATACGCAGCACGGAAAGGGTGGAGAAACAGCAGTGGCAGGCGAAATTCACCTGCCACTGGCTAGTAGTACTACAAAGATGCGGGAAGCTTAGTCGATGATAACGGCGCGGTTATTCACCACGTCTTCTTCCACGCTCTTGTATTTCACGTCGCGCACGATGCGGCCGTCCATGTACTGCACGCTCACCCGGTCGTTGCGGTTGGCTACTTTCTGGGAGCGGGCGGGCGTTTGCTTTTCCAGCACCTGAGGCTGCTGCCCGGCCTGCTCCAGGTCCTCGGGGCCAGCGCCCAGCGAAGCCGACGAAACCTCTTTTTCGGCGCGCAGCTTGGGCTGGGGCGCGGCCTGCGGAATTTCGTCTTCCACGTAGAACTCGGGCTCCTCTATACCAGCGTCGCCGGCCTGCATCGGAATATCGGCGCGGAACAGGAAGTGTACCGTTTCCTCGTTCACTTTCGCAATCATGCGCTTGAACAGCTCAAATGACTCGAACTTGTAAATCAGCAACGGGTCTTTCTGCTCGTACACGGCGTTCTGCACCACTTGCTTCAGGTCGTCCATGGCGCGCAGGTGCTTGGTCCAGGCTTCGTCGATAACGGCCAGCGTCACCACCTTTTCCATGCCCCGGATGAGCTCCTGGCCGTTGGTGGCCTGGGCGCGGCGCAGGTTCACCACCGACTGCACTTGCTTGCGCCCATCGGTGAAGGGTACCGCAATGTTTTCGAAGGGCGCGTTTTGGGCAATGAGGTCGTTGATGAGCGGCATAGAATGCTCGCCAATCACGTTGCTCTTGTCCTCGTAGTAGCCGAGGGCCTCGTCGTAGAGCTTTTGCGTGAGCTGGGGCGCGGGCATGCTGCTTAGCTCCTGGGCCGTGAGGTGGGTATCGTAGCTGAACAGGCGAATCACGGCCAGCTTGAAGTCCTCGAAGTCGTTGGAGGTTTTGTGGGCCGTTACGATGTCTTCGCAGACGTCGTAAATCATGTTCCACACGTCCAGTTCCAGCCGCTCCCCAAACAAGGCGTTGCGGCGGCGCTTGTACACCACTTCGCGCTGGGCGTTCATCACGTCGTCGTACTCCAGCAGGCGCTTGCGAATGCCGAAGTTGTTTTCTTCGACCTTCTTCTGGGCGCGCTCAATGGAGCTCGTAATCATGGAGTGCTGGATTACTTCGCCTTCTTCCAGGCCCATGCGGTCCATGAGCTTGGCAATGCGCTCCGAGCCGAACAAACGCATCAGGTTGTCTTCCAGGCTCACGAAGAACTGCGAAGAACCCGGGTCGCCCTGGCGGCCGGCGCGGCCCCGCAGCTGCCGGTCTACGCGGCGGCTTTCGTGGCGCTCCGTACCAATAATGGCCAGTCCGCCCGATTCTTTGGCGGTGCCGCGCAGCTTGATGTCGGTACCACGGCCGGCCATGTTGGTGGCAATGGTGACGGTGCCGGGGTGGCCAGCGGCGGCCACAATCTCGGCTTCGCGCTGGTTTTGCTTGGCGTTCAGGACTTGGTGCGGGATGTTACGCAGCTTGAGCATGCGGCTCACCAGCTCCGAAATTTCCACCGACGTGGTACCCACGAGCACCGGGCGGCCGGCTTTCACCAGCGTCTGGATTTCCTCGGCCACGGCGTTGTACTTCTCGCGCACCGTTTTGTAGACCTTGTCGTGCTCGTCCTTGCGCGAGATGCCGCGGTTGGTCGGAATCACGACTACGTCGAGCTTGTAGATTTCCCAGAACTCGCCGGCTTCGGTTTCGGCCGTACCCGTCATGCCGCCCAGCTTGTGGTACATGCGGAAGTAATTCTGCAGCGTCACGGTAGCGTAGGTCTGGGTGGCGTCTTCCACGCGCACGTTTTCCTTGGCTTCAATGGCCTGGTGCAGCCCGTCGGAGTAGCGGCGGCCTTCCATCACGCGGCCCGTCTGCTCATCCACGATTTTCACCTTGCCGTCGTCGGTCAGGATGTACTGGTCGTCGCGCTCAAACAGGGTGTAGGCTTTCAGCAGCTGGTTCACGGTGTGTACCCGCTCCGATTTCTCCTGGTAGTCGTTGATGAGCTTTTCCTTCTGGTGCAGCTTATCTTCCTCCGAAATGACGGCGCTTTTCTCAATGGCCGCAATTTCCGACCCGATGTCGGGCATGATAAACAGGTGCGGGTCTTCGCCCTGGGCCGTAATCAGGTCAATGCCTTTTTCAGTC
The DNA here is from genome assembly GCF_008271285.1 of Hymenobacter lutimineralis. Taxonomy (NCBI): domain Bacteria; kingdom Pseudomonadati; phylum Bacteroidota; class Cytophagia; order Cytophagales; family Hymenobacteraceae; genus Hymenobacter; species Hymenobacter lutimineralis. The sequence goes on from NZ_VTHL01000002.1 coordinate 6,189, forward strand.
AGCTCAATCTGGTTGTTCTTTTCGTCGATGGTGAAAAACAGCGGCTTGTCGGCCTCCGGCATCTGACGGGAGTTGTCCTGCATATAGTAGTTTTCTACTTTCTGCAACACGGCGCGCATGCCGGTTTCCGAGAGGAACTTGATGAGTGGCTTGCTCTTGGGCAGGCCGCGGTAGGCGCGGAACAGCATCAGGCCGCCCTCCCCTTCTTTGGGGCCATCGTTGCCTTCTTTGATGAGCTTGCGCGCCTGCACCAGGTAGTCCTGCACCTGCTTTTTCTGCTCGTTCACCAGCCGCTCGATGCGGGGCTTCAGGATATGAAACTCGTGTACGTCGCCGCGGGGCACCGGGCCCGAGATGATGAGCGGGGTACGGGCATCGTCAATCAGTACGGAGTCTACTTCGTCCACCATGGCGTAGTGGTGCTTGCGCTGCACCAGCTCGCCGGTTTCGCGGGCCATGTTGTCGCGTAGGTAGTCGAAGCCGAATTCGTTGTTGGTGCCGTAGGTGATGTCGGCTAGGTAGGCTTTGCGGCGGGCATCGGTGTTGGGCTGGTGCTTGTCGATGCAGTCAACGGTGATGCCGTGGAACTCGAACAAGGGGGCATTCCACTCGGAGTCACGCTTGGCTAGGTAGTCGTTCACCGTTACCAGGTGCACGCCGCGGCGGGCCAGGGCGTTGAGGAAGGCGGGTAGGGTTGATACCAGCGTCTTACCCTCGCCGGTTGCCATTTCAGCAATTTTGCCCTGGTGCAGCACCACGCCGCCAATCAGCTGCACGTCGTAGTGTACCATGTCCCAGGTGATTTCGGCCCCGCCGGCCAGCCATTTATTGCTCCAGATAGCCTGGTCGCCCTGAATGGTCACGTTGCTCTTGCGGCGGGCAATTTCCCGGTCAAAATCCGTAGCGGTAACTACCAGCTGGCCGTTTTCCTTGTAGCGGCGGGCGGTTTCCTTCACAGTGGCGAAGGCTGCGGGCAGCACCTCCATCAGCACCACTTCCAGGTCTTTGTTGCGCTGCTTTTCGAGAATATCAATCTGGTCGAAGATTTTCTCCTTCTCGACAATATCCAGATTGGGCTCGTCGGTGATGCGCTGGTGCAAGGCACCCAGCTGGTCGTCAATGCCCTTCAGCCGTTCGTCAATGCGGGCCCGTACGTCGGCGGAGTGCTGGCGGAGCTGGTCGTCGGTAAGCGGTGCCAGTTTGGCATATTCGGCGTTGATGAGTGCCACATACGGCAGAATCTCTTTCAAATCCCGCTCGGACTTAGAACCGAACACTTTGGCAACTGCCTTCCCTATGAAATCAAACATGCTGGTAGATATTGACTGAAAACGCCGCAGCGTAACTCAAATTTACGGCGTTTTTCGGGAATCCCTTGAAACGACGAAACCCCAACACCTCAAAGAGTGTGCGGGGTTTCGTTTGAACAGACACATTGGCAATCGAAGAGATGGTTAGCCAATGAAATAGCGGATTTTATGCGCAGTCGGCGCTATTCACGCAGACTGCGCATTCTGCACCTCAAACGCTCTGTTTCACCACTTCACTATTCCTTGGCCGGAGTCCGGGGCAGAATTTTTTCCATGATGGAGGCCGAGCCCGTAATGGGCGGCGTCGTAGCGGCCTTTTCAATGGGCTTGTCGGTGAGCTTTTTGTAGAGGGTCAGGGCCTGCGCCACTACCTGGTCCATGTTGTAGTACTTGTAGGTAGCAAGGCGGCCTACGAAGTGAACATTGGGCGTTTCATCGGCCAGCTTCTTGTACTTGTTGTACAGATCAGCATTTTCCAGACGAGGTACGGGGTAGTACGGGTCACCTTCAGCTTTCGGGTATTCATACACCAGCGCCGTTTTGGGGTGCTTCTGGCCGGTGAGGGCCTTGAACTCGGTGATGCGCGTGTACAGGTTGTCGTTGGGGTAGTTCACGACCGGCGCGGCGAGCTGCTGCTCCACGTTCAGGGTTTCGTGCTTGAACTCCAGGGAGCGGTAAGGCAGCTTACCGAATTTGAAGTCGAAATACTCGTCTACCGGGCCCGTGAAAATCATTTCCTTGAAGGGAATGAAGTCCACTACGTCGTGGTAGTCGGTGTTCAGCATAATGCTGATGTTGGGGTGGTCGAGCATCCGCTCGAACATGCGCGTATAGCCGTGTAGCGGCATAGCCTGGTACGTGTCGGTGAAGTACCGGTCGTCGCGGTTGGTGCGGGTGGGCACGCGCGAGGTCACCGACTTGTCCAGCTCCGAGGGGTCCATGCCCCACTGCTTGCGGGTGTAGTTCTTGAAGAACTTCTCGTACAGCTCACGCCCTACCTTGCTTACGACTACATCTTCGGAGGTCTTGATAACCGGCACCTGCTCAGCCACCGACTCAAAGAACTGCTCGACCTCAAAGGAGTTCAGCGACAGGCCATAGAGCTTGTTGATGGTATCGAGGTTGATGGGCATGGGCACCAGCTGGCCATCTACCGAGGCCAATACGCGGTGTTCGTAAGGGCGCCAGTCGGTGAAGTTGGATAAGTACTCGAATACGTCCTTCGAGTTGGTGTGAAAGATGTGCGGCCCGTACTTATGTACCAGAATACCTTCCTCATTGTAATGGTCGTAAGCGTTGCCGGCAATGTGGTTGCGCTTATCAATAATGAGTACTTTTTTGTTGCTGCGAGTGGCCAGCCGCTCGGCTAGGACGCTACCGGCAAACCCGGCTCCGACGATGAGATAATCAAACATATGCTAGGGCTTGGGTTGTGGGAAACAGGTCGTTATCAGGTACTAGTACGCAGGTTAGGCCGGCTTGTTGGCAAGACGCTGCGTCATCAGGTCCACCATTTGCTGCCAAGTGAGGTCCCAGCTGATGGTTTTCAGGTATTCGTCCGTCCGGTGGCGCCAGTCGGTATCGGTGTTTTGCGCCAGGGCCCGCTCAATGGCGGTACCAAACTCCTCAGCCGTAGCAGCTATCTGCACCAAGTCCAGGTCGCCGTAGGGCCGTACCACGTCACGGATGGGCGTGCTTACCACGGGCTTGCCAGCGGCCAGGTACTCCGGCGTTTTGGTGGGCGAAATGAATTTTGTGCTTTCGTTATCGGCGAAAAGCAAGGTGGCCACATCCCAGCCGCGCAGATAAGCGGGCAGTTCCTGGTAGTCTTTGCCACCGAGGTAGTGGATGTTTTCCGTGCGGGGCAGCAGGGCCGGGTCAATCTTGACCACGGGCCCGATGATAACGAACTGCCACTCGGGATGGGCCGCAGCCAACTCCCCCAGCAGGGCAATATCCAGTCGCTCATCTACCACCCCAAAAAAGCCAATGCGCGGGTGCGCAATACCGGCCTGGTCGGCGGGCTCGGGCATTTCCTGACGGGCCTGCCCGAAGTGGTCTTTATCGATGGAACTGGGGAAGGGATGCGCATCGGCGTGCTGCAAACTTTTGGCTTCGTAGAGCGTGTGGCCGCCCGTGAACACCAGATCGGCTTTTCGGAACAGCTCCTGCTCCCGCTCCCGCAAGGCCGGAGGTGCAAACTTGAAGGCCGCCAGCTCATCCATGCAGTCGTACACGGTAAGCACAGGTGACAGATGACGCGACTTGGCCAAGGCCATGGGCGTATAGTACCAGAAGATATACTTGTTGAGGTTGGTATCGGCGAAAAAGCGCGTCAGTACGTCGGCCTGGGCTGCATCGGCGGCATCTTCCTGCCCCCGCAGGCGCTGGGGCAAGTGGGCCACCACCACTTTCACGCCGTTTTGCCGGTCTTTTACCTCGATATGCGGCTCAATCAGGTCGTCGTTGTGAAAGAAGGGCTCCTCCACGTAGAATACCCGGCCAACCTGGGCAAAGCGCGACAACAGGTGCTGGGGGCGCTGCCACACAAAATCCCAGTGCAGGTGCGCGAAACAAACTAAATCGGGAAGGGCAGTAGGTGTAGTACTCGTAGAATTCAGCGCGGATTGGTTGGGCGTTGGCGTCGGGTGAGAGGCGCGCACGGGCGCTTCGACCGAGGTCGTGGATGGCATACAGACGATGATAAAAGGTGAACTGCCGCCCGGACTCCCTGGAATACTACAACACGTTCCGGTAAGCCTTCTAGCTTACGCCCAATTCACTTAAAAGGATACGTTGCGGGAGTTGAAATTTTTAACCCGCCCTTAATCCGCCTGAAACAAGCTCATCTATACCAGAAAACACATATTGGTATTCTACAACATCCTGCCAACCATCCGCCATATGGAGCCATTGACGGCGCACTCCTACCCGTGAAAATCCTATTTTCTCAAACAGCTGCTGACTTGCCCGGTTCCGGGTAGCCACCGAGCAGTAGAGCTGGTGCAGGCGTAGCGTATGCCGGGCATAGGGCAGTAGCAGCTGCAAGGCCGCGTGGGCGTAGCCGTGGCGCCGTGCGGCCGCCAGCACCGTGATGCCCACGCCGGCCCGCTGGTGCAGGGGGCTGAAGTCAAACAAATCGACGGTGCCTACCGCCTGGCCCGTGGCCTGGCTACCAATGACCAGCCGCAGCTGGCGTACCTGGTGAAAATCGGCGCCGGCGTGCTCCAGATACTGGCGTAGCAAGTGGCGCGACACGGGCGCCAGCGTATCGGACACGCCCCACAGGTCGGCGTCGTTTTCCAGGGCGTACAGAAAGTCCAGGTCTTCGGCTTCGAGGGCCCGCAGGAACACCACGTCGTTGCCCAGCATACGCTAAATAGTTACGGTGCCCTCAAACACGCGGGTGGCAGGGCCGCTGAGGTACACCTGCGTGAAAGAGCCATCGGGCCGGGTTTCGAAGGTCACGCGCAGGTCGCCGCCCGGGGTGCGCAGGTGCACGGGGCTGCTGGCCCCGCGCCGCGAAGCCGCCAACGCTACGGCCGTGACGCCAGTACCGCAGGAAAAGGTCTCGTTCTCCACGCCCCGCTCATAGGTACGCACCTGCCAGGGCTGATCGGGAGCGGTAGGCGATTCTACGAAGTTGACGTTGGTGCCCCGTTCCCGAAACCGGTCATTGTAACGGATGGCGCGGCCTTCGGCAAACACGTTCAGCTCGGCCAGGGTGCTGGCGGGCAGAAAGCGGACCAGGTGGGGGGAGCCGGTATCCAGAAAAACATCTTCTTCCACGGCCTGCTGCCCCAGCACATCCTGCATGCGCAGGTGCACGGTGCCATCGGCCTGGTCGATGCGCGCTTCGTGCGGACCATCGGCGGCCAGAAAGGTGGTGGCCTCCCCTATCACGCCCAGCTGTTGGGCAAATGCCACGGTGCAGCGCCCCCCGTTACCGCACATGGAGCCTAGGTACCCATCGGCGTTGAAGTACACCATCTCAAAGTCGTAGCCATCGAGCAGGCGCAGTAAAATGAGCCCATCAGCTCCAATGCCCAGGCGCCGGTCGCAGAGGCGGCGTACCAAGGCGTGGTCTTCGGCGGGAAACTGCCGGGCGCGGTCGTCCACCATCACGAAGTCGTTGCCGGTGCCCTGGTATTTATAGAAGTGAAGCGTCATGACGGGGTTGGTTACTGCCAGGGAAGAGCTTGCGTCCAGCAGCGCGCCGGCTCCCTGGGTTGATTTCGGCCGGTCAGCAAAAGTACACCAGGATGCGCTACCCGCACGGTTTCAGGTGAGGCAGGCTGCCGGGCACGGGCGGCAGCTTCCAAAGATACCCCACTGACCTCGGAGGTCAACCAGACCTCCCCCAAAGCCCTCCGTTGGTCTTCGGAAGACCACCCGATGTCCCCCGAGGACCAACGGAGGGCTTCGGGGGACAACCCGATGTTGCCCGAACCTATCCGTCGGTCATCCGGAAACAACCAGATGTCCTCCGAGGACAACCCGATGCCCCGGGAGGACATCTAGTTGTCCTCCGAGGGTAACTTGAGGTCCTGCGGGGACAACCAGCCAATACGGTGGCGTCCGTTCTTCCCTTCGTTACCTTTGCGGGCATGTACTCCTTCCTGACCACCAGCCCCTGGGCCGATTACGAACTGCTGGACGCCGGCAACTTTGAAAAGCTGGAGCGCTTCGGCCGCTACGTGCTGGCCCGCCCCGAGCCCCAGGCCGTGTGGGACCCCAAGCTGCCGGCCAGCGAGTGGCAGCGGGCCCACGCCTCCTTCACCCGCGAAAAAGGCAGCCAGGAACGGGGCCAATGGAAGCTAAAGCCTGGTATGCCCGAGCAGTGGGTAATTGGCTACGAGCGGCCCGACGGCCTGAAGCTGAAGTTCCGGCTGGGGCTGTCCTCGTTTAAGCACGTGGGCTTGTTTCCCGAGCAGGACCCCAACTGGCAGTTCATCTACGAGCAAACGCGCCAGCGCCGGGCAGCCGTACCCCGGGTACTCAACCTGTTTGCCTACACCGGCGCCGCCACCCTAGCCGCCCGCGCCGCCGGGGCCGACGTGACGCACCTCGACTCCGTAAAACAGGTGAACTTCTGGGCCCGCGACAACATGGAAGCCAGTTCCCTCGACGGGGTGCGCTGGCTGGTAGAAGATGCCTGGAAATACGTGCAGCGCGAGGTAAAGCGCGGCAACAAGTACCAGGGGCTGATTCTGGATCCGCCCGCCTACGGCCGCGGGCCGAATGGGGAAAAGTGGCAGCTGGAAGACCAGCTCAATGAAATGCTCAAGCTCTGCCAGCAGCTGCTCGACCCCGAGGACCACTTTTTCCTCATCAACCTGTACTCCCTGGGTTTCTCGGCCCTGATCCTGGACAACCTCGTGACGGACATCTTCCCGAAAACCCACCTCACCCGCGAAATAGGGGAAATCTACCTGCACGACCAAGCTGCCCGCAAGCTACCCCTGGGCACGTTCTGCCGGTTCGCCAACTAATTCCTGACTTACTCTTGCCTGCAATAGTAAGCTGTTCGCCGGTCCTTGTGTAGCCTTATGTCGCTTTTCTCCATTATAATTCGTGTGCGGTTACCCTCAGAGCCCTTGCCTTGGAAGCTTCTGCTCTTAGCCGACCCAGCTGAGGAACTCGTGCATAGCTACATTCAGGAGAGCCAAGTATACCTAGCAGAATCGGGCAATACCGTTGTGGGTATATGCGTGGTGCAGCCGCAGACCCATGTCCGGGCCGAAATACGCAACCTCGCCGTGGCCCCCAACTGTCAAGGCCGGGGCGTAGGCAAAGCTCTGCTCAAGTATGCAGAAGAACAGGCTCAGCAGCAAGGTATCTGTACTTTGCGGGTGTGTACCGGCAACAGCAGTCTAGGGCCATTGGCTTTGTATCAGAAGTCAGGTTTTGCTATGGTGGATTTACAGCTCCATTTCTTTACTCAGCAGTATCCCGAGCCCATCTGGGAAGATGGAATTCTCTGCCAACATTTACTGGTGCTCGAAAAAGACCTATCCGCATGAACGCACCCCGCCACCGCCGCCTGGCCCTGATTGACATGGGCACCAACACCTTCCACCTGCTGATTGTGGAGCTGCCCGAGCCCCGTCACCAGGAACCGGTGGTATTGCTGCGTACCAAAGTGGGCGTGAAGCTGGGCGAGGGCGGCATTAGTCGGGGCGAAATTGCCCCGGAGCCCTATGCCCGGGCATTGCACACGCTGGCCGCTTTCCAGGAAGAAATTGAGCTGCACCAGGTAACCGAAGTGCGTGCTACGGCCACCAGCGCCATGCGCGTAGCCCGCAACGGCCCGGAACTGGTGCAGGAAATCTTCGAGCAAACCGGCATCCGGGTGGAGGTTATTCCTGGGGACCGGGAGGCCGAGCTCATTGCCAAAGGCATCCGGCAGGCCGTGCCCCTGGGCCCGGCCACGCATTTGCTCATGGATATTGGCGGCGGCTCGGTCGAATTCATCCTGGCCAACGCCGACTCGATTTTCTGGAAGCAGAGCTTTGAAATTGGGGCCCAACGGCTGTTGGACAAGTTTTTCCACCACGACCCGCTTACTGAGGCCGACATCCAAGCCGAAAAAGCCTACTTGGCCGATGTACTGACGCCCTTGAGTGCCGCAATAGCCACGCACGCACCCGTTGCCCTGGTAGGCGCCAGTGGCACCTTCGATACCCTCTGCGACCTGCAGGCGGCCCGCAACGGTCAGCCCGAATTGGTGGGCAAAGCGGCCCCTGCCACGACTATTTCCGGCGCCAGCTTCCGCGCCAGCTACGCCCAGCTCACCTCCCTCAACCACGCCGGCCGCCTGGCCTTGCCCGGCATGACGCCCCTGCGCGCCGACATGATTGTGGTGGCCTGCGTGCTCATCGATTTCGTGCTCGACACTTACCAGCTGTCCGGCATTACGGCTTCCTCCTACGCGCTGAAGGAAGGGCTGCTGGCCGAGCTGCTGGAAGGGTAGTATGGCAGCAAAAACCAACTCCGCTCAGCAGGGTACCCCTTCCCGCCTACCCTGCGCCTGACAGTCTCCTCTTTTGAGCCAACGCCCTTCTCATGACCACTACCTTTTCCTACACGCACCTTTTCTCTTTCACCGAGGCCGTTTTTCGTAGCATGGGCTGCCCGGCGGCCGATGCCACCCTGGCGACCGAAACCCTGCTGTCGGCCGATTTGCGCGGTATCGACTCGCACGGCGTAGCCCGGCTGATTGGGTACGTACGCTTGTGGGAAGCCGGCCGCATCAACCCCACGCCCCGGGTAGGCGTCACCTACGAAACGCCCAGCACGGCCGTAGTAGACGGGGACGGGGGGCTGGGCCTAGTAGTGGGCCCCAAAGCCATGGATGTGGCCCTTGAAAAAGCCCGGCAGGTAGGCACGGGCTGGGTATCGGTGAAAAACTCCAACCACTTCGGCATTGCCGGCTACCACGCCATGAAGGCCCTGGCCCACGACATGATTGGCCTGGCCATGACCAACGCCTCGCCCCTGGTAGCCCCTACGTATTCGCTGGAGCGGCTGCTGGGCACCAACCCCATTGCCGTGGCCGTACCCGCCGGCGAGCAGCCCGATTTTGTGCTGGATATGGCCACAACAACGGCTGCCAATGGCAAGCTCGAAATAGCCCAGCGCAAGCAGCTGCCCATTCCCGAAGGCTGGGCCCAGGATGCCACCGGCGCCGGCTCCTCTGACGCCAATGCTGTGAAGAATGGCGGGGCACTACTTCCGCTGGGCGGAGCCACCGGCTCGCACAAGGGCTATGGCCTGGGCGCCGTGGTCGATATTTTTTCGGCAGTGCTGAGCGGGGCCAACTACGGGCCCTGGGTGCCCCCGTTTGTAGCCTTCCTGCAGCCCTCGGCCAACCCGGTAGGCCAGGGTCTCGGCCACTTTTTCGGGGCTATGCGCGTCGATGCCTTCCGCCCTGCCGACGAGTTCAAGGCCCACATGGATAACTGGATTACTACTTTCCGGGGTGCCCAGGCTGTGCCGGGCCAGCAGGTACTCATCCCCGGCGACCCGGAGCGTGAAACCTCCGCACAACGGTTGCTCGACGGCATTCCGCTGCTGGAGCCCGTGGTGCGCGACCTGGAAATGCTCGGCGCCAAGTTTGGGGTGAAATTCTAGTCCTGCTGGTTGCACAAAAAAGGCCCGGCCGCATTCTGCGGCCGGGCCTTTTGCTTTTCAAGCAACTGACTATACCAAGGCGCCCGTCTGGAAATAGGTTTGCAGCGCTATATCCTGGTTCAGGTACTTGGATGAATACTGTGCGTCGGCCCCGTTCAGGAACAGACAGGTGCCACCCGTTACGGTGCTGATGATTTCGTTGTACTGGTCCATGGGCAGGGCGGGGCAACCCAGGCTGCGGCCCAGACGGCCAAACTGCTTAATGAAGTCTTCGCTCACGTACTCGGCGCCGTGCATCACCACGGAGCGGCTCATGGCATTGTCGTTATAGCCTTCATCCACGCCTTCCAGCTTGAGCGAGCGGCCATGCTTGCCCTGGTACTCGCCCTGAGTTACGTAGAATCCCAGGCTGCTCATGTTCGACTCATTCTCGTTGGAGAAGCTGGTGGCCAGGTTCTCACCGGAGTTGTGGCCGTGAGCCACTAGCGTGTTGAACAGGATTTGCTTGGTGGCTAGATCCAGCACCCACAGGCGCTTTTCGGTGGATGGCTTTTCGAAATCAATAACCGTCAGGAGGTGCTTGTCTTCGCTCAGGCGGCCATCGTGGCGCAGGTTCAGGTAGCCCATCAGTGCCTTCTGAAAAACCTCGTAGCGCAAGCCGGCTGCCTCCGCTCCCAGCTCAGTAAATAACTGGTGAGCGGTGCTGTTGAAGGCCGAAGTGCGCAGCTCTGTAGCCGTGGGCACCCGATACTCGGCCCCGGTGGCTTTGGCCGAGCCCATAGGCGTGGCCAGGGGTGTAGCCAAAAACAGGGAAGCAACGAACGGCAGGATACGACGAGCCGCCCGACGTGCCCGGCGCTTCAGGCGGTTGCGGCGAATTACACTCGGCTTTTCCATAGGTAAGGACTGATTAGTGCAGGGATTAAAACAGCAGCACAAGTAAAAAAGTGCCTGCCGACTTGCTTTATACGCAAACGCCCACCAGAAGATCTAACCTTTAAAGATGAGCAAACAGCTTTCTTGGCCTGCTCCGTACGGAAGCACTTGTCTTGTCTTCCATGAACGTGAGTAACTACTCACTTGCCCGGAATAACAATATTATGTCATACAGCCATTATGCTATATACACTCTCTATATTTAGTGTCGCAATAGTTAAATCCTCTCTGCCTATTGCGAATTTTTGCTCTTTTACCATTTTTCATCACCCAAATTCCCCTTACCTTTCATGCACACTTCTATTAAATGGTTACAAAAACTCGTTCTGGCTGGCGCCGCATTGTGTGTGTTGGGCAGTCAACCGGCCCACGCGCAAAAAGTAGTGCTACAGGGCTTCTGGTGGGACTACTGGAACACCAATTACCCGAACGGCTGGGCTAACTACATTGCCGACCTGGCGCCCCGCCTGAAGGCAATGGGCATCGACGCCGTGTGGATGCCACCTACCATTAAAAATGGTAACCAAGGCAATGGCTATTCGCCCTTCGACAACTACGACCTGGGCGACAAATACCAGAAAGGTTTTGTGGCCACCCGCGTGGGTAATAAGGATGAATTGCTGCGGGGCGTCGCTATTCTGCACGCAAACGGCATTGATGTAGTGCAGGATGTTGTGCTGAACCACAACGATGGAGCCGGCTCGGCAACCGGCGCGGGCGGGCAGGACCCGGCTGCTTGGGAAGACTACACCACTAGCAAGTACAAGAACTTCCGCTATGTGAGCTACAATAAGCCAGCTACTGACGAAAGCGCCGCCAACTACCTGGCCCGCGACGGGCGCTTTTCGAAAAACTGGCCCAACTTCACGCCTAACGTAGGCAACAACTCTACCAGCGGTGATGAAAACGCTGTGCTCTTCGGGCCCGACATCAGCTACTACTCGGGCTCCTACGGCCAAAGCTCCAACGCCACCTTCAACCCGGTCCAGGGCTCTGACTACATGCGCAATAAGCAGCGCGAATGGCTGATTTGGTACAAAAAGCAGGTAGGCTTCGATGGAGTGCGCCTGGATGCGGTGAAGCACTTTCCAGCCTTTGCCATGGAAGATTTCCTTTATAACCTACAAAGCAACGCTGGCTGGGCCAATGGCGGTGCCACTATGTTTGCCGTGGGCGAATGGGTAGGCGGCTCCAGCCAGCTGGACCAGTGGTGTACCAACGTGCAGGACCGGGCCGGTACCTTTGACTTCTCGCTGCGCAACGGCCTCTACAACATTGTGAGTGGCGGCGGCAACTTCGATATCGGCTCCTTGCCCGGCTACCAGCAAGGCCGCCGCGTGGTGCTTATCAACGGTACGTATGTTCACCGCACCGTGCCCTTCGTGAATAACCACGACACCTTTCGCCCCCAGGTGAGCAGCACCGGTAACTATATCGGCTGGAACACTGGCTCGGAGCTGGCCCCGCACATCGACCCCTTCGACCCGCGCTTGCCGGCCGTGTATGCCGCGGCCCTGGCCGTGGACGGCTCCCCCCAGATTTTCTTTGAAGACCTGTTCAACATCGGCAACACTGGCAAGCGCTACTCACACTCGCCCAAAAGCACCACCGACCTACCCGTGCGCGGCGACCTGGAAAACCTGATCTGGTGCCATCAGAACCTGCAGTTCAAGCAAGGCGCTTACAAAGTGCGCTGGCAGGCCGCCGACCACCTTGTGATTGAGCGTAGCACCAAAGCCATTATTGGCATCAACGACAGCTGGAGCGCCTGGCAGAACAATACCGTGAGCTGTGACTTTGCGCCGGGCACCGTGCTGAAAGACTACTCCGGCGCCAACGGCACCGCTACCGTAACGGTAAGCAGCTCGCAAACGGTAGCCATCAACACGCCCCCCTGCAACGGCACGGCCAACGGTGGCCGCCGCGGCTACTCCGTGTGGGCGCCCGTGAATGCGGCTACCGGCTACAACCTGGTAGGCCGCGCCACCACCCAGGAATGGGAGTTGGCCAACGACCTGGGCGACTCGCACGCTTCTTCCCTAAAGCAGGGTGGGCAGTTACCCGCCGCCTCCACGGCTTATCGTACAGCAGGCCGCATCTATTCGGATGCCGGCAAAACCGTTACCTATACTCTGTTCCCTACCGACGCTACCCGCAGCCTCACCGTGGAGCTGGTGAACGGTAGCGGCACGATTCTGACTAGTCGTACCGGCACTGGCAACCTCACGGGCACCTACACGCCTACGGCTGCGGGCTGGATTACGCTGCGCGCCAAAAATGCCAGCACCGCCAACCCTGCCCAGCGTGCTTTTGTGAAGGTGACCTACACGGCCCCAACGGCGGTAGTGGGCTCCATGACGGCCCGGGGTGGCGCTACCGTAACGGACGTTACCGCCGAAGCCGCGCTGAGCGACGCCCTACACGTGTACCCCAACCCCACCGCCGCCAACCGCATCGACGTGGTGGTAGAGTCGGTAGGACAGCGCACGGCTACTCTGCGCCTCTACGATCTGACCGGCCGCCTCGTGCATCAGCAAACCACCCGCCTCTACCCCGGCACCAACGAGCTGCGCCTGAGCGTGGAAAGCCTGCCAGCTGGCGTGTACCAGCTTTCTTCGCCCGAGCTGAACCGCAGCAGCAAGGTGATGGTGCGGTAGTTTCCGATTGAGTTCATTTGTAAAAAAGAGCCGCTGGAGTTTCCAGTGGCTCTTTTTCGTTACTGCGAAAGTTTTTTCAGTCTTTTCCGCCAGCCGTACAACCCTTCCACTTCCTCTCCTTCGAAAACGCCTTCACGTAAGAACTTATTAATGAATTCGTACAAGGAGTCGGTCAGAACAACCGGCTCCTCGGTATGGTGGTTGGAGTTTACAATGACGTAGCGCGCAGAATTCCCTTCATCGAGAACTACTTCCCATACGTCGCTAAAAATCATGTAGTCAGCAACAGGAAAGTGTCGTTTGGTGTTGGAGCTGGTAGCAGCAGGCACTTCAAGTTCCACCAGTATATCGGCCATTGAAAGAACCCGGAACAGTCCATCGTTCGTCCAAAAGCCCGGGCACTGCGCATAGAAAGCTCGTATTTCCTCGGGCAGACGCCTGTTCAGCCTTGCTTCTACCTCAGCTATGCAGCTTTGGGTTTCATTGAGGTGAAACTCTACATCAAGCCGTTTGCGGGCATCCTGTATTTGCTGAAGTAGCGCTGGCAATGAAAACATCGAAAAGCAGAAAAGAGCCTACATCCACCCCCGTGCTGCTAGCCTCTCGGCAGCCGAAGCACCATCCAGCCAATTGGATTCCAGGCCAGGGCCGCTGAGCAGCAGGCAGCTGCCATCGGCCACGGCGGAAATGATGGCGCGGTACTGCTCGGGAGGCAGGGCGGGGCAGCCGCGACTGTTGCCGGCTTGTCCGTGCCGTTCCAAGTGGCGGCGGCTTACGTAGTCGGCGGCGTGCAGCACCACGTAGCGGCGAAGGGCATTGTCGTTCTGGCCCGCATCAAGACCACGCAGGCGGCGGGAGAGGCCGTGCTTGCCTTCGTAGGTGTCCTGCGTAGCATAAAAGCCCAGGGCCGTGCACGCCGATTTGATGGTGTTGGAAAACCTACGGGCCCGTAGGTGGCCCGAGCCGCGCCCGTGCGCCACGGGGCTGTGCTGCAACACTTCGGCCTTGCGTAGATCTATCACCCACAAGCGTTTTTCCGAGGACGGCAAATCCATGTCGGCCACGGCCAGCACCCCGGCCCGGCGCACCCGCCCGGCCTTGCGCAGGTTGAGGTAGCCTATGCAGGCCCGTTCCAGCACGGCCGGACGTAGCGTTGCCGCCGCCGGCCCCAGGCGCTTATGCAAAACCTGCACAGTTCGCCGCAACGAATCGGGGACGGCAGCCAGGGGTGCTAGGGGCGTCAGCTGCAGGGAGTCTGGCACCAGCACCGTTGCCGCCGGCCTGGGTGGCAGCGGCCCAGCCCGCAGCTCCTGACGCGCAACCTCCGGCGACTGACAAGCGGCTGAAAGGAACAGCAGCCCTAGAAGTAGCCCCAGGCGCCCAGCCCACGCAGCAGAAATCAAGGATTCGAAAAGCAGCACGGCCTAAAGTTCGCAGTTACGGGCCGAATGCAAGCCAACAAGCAGGTTAGAAAAATACGCTGGCGTTCAGCTTCACGAAAAACGGCGTGCCCGGCGTGAAATGTAATTCCGACACTGGCTCGGATTCCGTGCGCAGCTGGCTTTCCGTATCGAACTGGGCTTGGTTCCATGCCACATCCAGCAGGTTTTCGGCGCTGGCTCCCACCTGAAAGCGGGGGCGGGTATAGCTGAGTACCGCATCAAGCAGAAAGTACCCGCGGGCGCGTACTGAGTTGGTTTCGTTGGCAGCCCGGTCGTTGAGGTGCCGATAGCGCAAGCTGCCACTTAGTCCGCCAGAGCGCTGGTAGGTAAGCCCTCCAATACTGGTAAAGCCGGGGGCCAGCGGAATGTAGTTCTCCCCTTTTGGCAGGCCAACGGCCCGGCCGTGGTTGTAATTTAGGTCTACATCGGCGTAAAGGCGTTGGCTAAGCTGGTAGCGCACCGACATATCGGTACCGAAGCGGCGGGTGGGGCCGGCACTTTCCGTCACACCTTCATCACCCACGTACACCAGCTCGTCCTGCAAGTGCAGGGCCCAAAGGGCTATGTTCACCACCAGTGCCGGACGAGGCTTGAACGTGCTACCCACCTCGTAGCCAATGGCCCGTGGCAGCACCTGCGCCGTGCGGTTGGTCACCACGGCCCGGGCATCGTTGGAGTGGAATCCGAAACCGGAGCGCGCAAACAGCTGTACCGTGGGCTTCAGGTCGTAGTAGAAGTTCAGCTTGGGGCTCATGCGCGCTTTACCGGCTCGGCCCGACAGCGCGGCGTCCCGGTCCTCGTGAAACGCAAACCGGAAGTAGTCGAGCCGCAGGCCGGCATTCACCGTTAGCCGGTCATTTAGCAGCAGGTTTTCCTCTACGAAGGCATTGAAGTTCTGCTCGTACACCCGCCCGCTCACGATGGTATCGGTGGTGGTGCGGCGCACGGCGTGGCGCAAAGCCAGGTTTATATCATCGATACGGGTACCAATGCCGGCCAGGGTGCGCAACGTGCGAGCCCCCAGCGCGGTGCTCCGCTCGTAGGTGCCCAGGTAGCCGTACAGGTTGCGGGCCTCGGTCTGGCGGATTCCGTCGCCCTGCGTGGGGTTTTCCTTGAAGAAAGTGAAGTTGGAAAACAGATCAAACTGGTAGCGCGAGTAGTACACCTGCTGCTTGAGCACGGCGTCGTGCGGCAGGGCCACTGTGATAATGGCGTTGGCATTAGCCCGGCTGGTGCTGCCCCCTTCAGAGTCGTCGATGCTGCCGTAGCGCGAAATAAGGCCGCTTTTCACGGCCCGCTCCGGCACCTGCCCCGAGGCATCCCACCGGGAGGCGAAGTGGGAGCCGCTCACCATCAGCGAGGTGCGCTCAGAAAGCAAACCGGTGTATTTTGCTAGCCCATTAAAGCGGTTCAGGTGCTGCTTGGCGTCGAAGTAGGAATTGGTGAAGTAGTATTCGCCGGCAACGTAGGCGCTTTCGGTGCGCTTGCTCAGCAGGTGCTTATCCTTCGGCAGCACATTCAGCAACAGTAATGCCCGCCGCGTATCAAACTGGCCTACTTCCACTTTTGCCTGGCTGCGCTCCAAGGACGTTTTGGTGGTAAACTCTCCCGCGCCGGCCGTGGCAAAATCCCCGAACCGGGCCGAGTATGGACCTTTGTAGACTTTCAGCTGATCAACGGTTTCGGGAATGACAAAGTGGAAATCGGCGTAGCCCTGGCCGTGGGCGTGGCTTACCATATTCACCGGCAGCCCGTCAATGCTCACATTGAAGTCGGTGCCGTGGTCGATGTCGAAGCCGCGCAGAAAAATTTGTTCCGCCTTGCCCCCACCCGCGTGCTGGGCAATGAATAAGCCGGGCACCAGCGGCAGTAAGTCCTGGGCTGAGTTGAGCGGCCGCAACGCCCGGTCAATGTGCGAAATGGCCGCCATACTCTGGTTAGGGTCCTGCTGCTGCGCTACCGTCACCTCGCCAATATTAAGCGGCACACTTGGCAGCGTGAATAGAGCCGCTGTGGTTTCGCCGGGCTGCACGGTTAGTTGCTGAGTATGGGGCCGGTAGCCTAGCGCGCCTACTCGCACGGTATGTGAGCCTGGGGCCACGGCTGCTAACCGAAAGCGCCCCAGCGCATCAGTTGTTGAGCCACTCGGTTGCCCATCGAGCCACACACCGGCACCGTTGAGCGGCTGACGGGAGGCAGAATCGGTAGCGGTAGCTAGAATAGTGCCCGCAAGGCCCGGAGTTGGCGTTTGGGCCTGCGCCTGCCAGCAGCAAAAAAGGCACAGAAAGGCAATACGCAGCGGGAAGCTTCGTAGAGAAAGATGCATACGAAATAGGGTACTGAGGCTGCATCCCAGCCGCATGACCGGACGGACAACCTCAAGGTTGGGAATAAGACAACGCTGCAACCGGGCTCTACTGAGCGGTTGCGGGTCACTTATCCCCGGCGGGGAGGCGCAAACAGAACGGTGCGCACGCCCGCGGGCACTGCTGCGGCAGGCCAGCATGTAAGGTTTTCTGGCTGCTGGAAGGCCATAAGCGGAGCATCTGGTCGGACTACCGCCGCCAGCAGGTGGGTATCCAAGCCGTGCAGCAAGCTCAGCAAGTGCAGGGGCGAGTCCTGACCGGTGCGTGGGTGCCAGGCGCGCTGATTACCGTTGCAACGCTCAAAACAGTCGAGGCGCAGGTAGTTTTCCTGCTGGCACATGGCGCTGTGGTGATATGGGTGCGCTATCTGCTCCCGCAACAGGCTGTCGGGCCGGTGCACGAGGCCGGCCCCTACCATCAGCAGGTAATTGAGTAGTAGTAATAGCACCAGCCAGGAGCGCATGCAGCAGAAATCAGGCAGTAAAGAAAATCCGTTCCACCGTCCAGTAAGCGGCAATCAACCCAATGACGACGGAAGCCGGAATAACAATGCGCTGCTTGTACCAGGGCTTGCCCGCAAACCAGCGGCCAATAAGGGCATACAGCAATAGAATCACGGTAACCTGCCCAAGCTCCACACCTACGTTGAAGGCCAAGAGTGACTCCAGGAAAGATGTCTGCGGTAATCCTACCGAAGTCAGCGCACTGGCGAATCCCATACCGTGGATCAGGCCAAAGCCAAACACCACGGCCAGCCGCCACGGGTTAAGCCGTTCGGTGATGATATTTTCAAGCGCCACGAAAAGTATGGACAGGGCAATAACCGGCTCGACAATGGATGCCGGCGGCGAAATAAACCCATACATCGACAAGCCGAGCGTAATGGAATGGGCCACGGTGAAGGCCGTAGCCTGCCAAAGCACCGAGCGCAGCTTAGGCTCCAGCAAGTACAAGCTCACCACAAACAGGATGTGGTCCAGCCCCAGCGGCAGGATGTGCTTGTAGCCTACCAGCAAGTAAGTCGATAGCACATCGGTGCGCGACAGTTTGCTTAGGTCCTGGTCGAGCACGTGGGCCTCGGCCAGCCGCGGCAGCAGCCACAGCAGCAAACCCGCCAGAGCGGGCCACCAACGACGAGCAACAAAAAGTCGGTGCATGCGCGAGAAATCAAAGAAAGTACGTGGCCTGGCTTAGCGCACGGCCAGCAGCTTGCGGCCTTCATCGGCCAAGTCAGCTTCCAGATAGGGGTTAATAGCCAAGGCCTGCTTGATCAGCGCCTGCCCGGCAGAGGCCTGCCCCGTTTTGAGGGCAATGAGGCCGGCGCGGCACAGTTGGGTGGGGTTTTGCGAGTTGGTGCGGCGGGCTTTTTTCATGTACTGCGCGGCGGCGGCATACTCTCCCCGCTTGTAGTGCACCCAAGCCATGGTTTCGCACACGTCAATGTTATCGGGCCGGCGCTTGTACTCAATTTGGGCATGCTCCAGCGCCTTATTCAGCTCATTGGTTTTGAGGTAAGCAAAAGCCAGTTCCCGGTCTACATAGTGACCTACGTTTTCATCGGCTTCAGCGGCATCGGCGCTGGCATCAAGCTGCCGAATGGCCTCACGGGCAGCAGCCTGAGCTTTCTGCGGCTCGCCGTTCAGGCGGTATACGTCCGTCAGCTCATCCGTGAAGGCATAGTCGGCTACCAGCGTACGGGCTTTTTCCAGTTGCTTAATGGCAGCCGGGTAGCGCTGACGGGCCCGCTCCACGCGGCCCAGCCCGGCCAGGGCGTAGGCGTAGGAAGGCCGGTACTGCAACGACTGTTGGTAGTTCTTTTCGGCTTGCTCGAGGTTGCCGGTGATTTCGTACAAATGGCCCAGCGTCACGCGGGCCCATTCGGTTTGCTCCATGCCCGGCACGCCGGCCCGCACGGCCATTTGCATAGCTTCTACAGCGCCCGGTAGGTCCCCGTGGATTTCGCGCAGGTAAGACACGCGGGAATAAGCCGTCAGGTCGGGGCGAATCTGGTTCATTTTATCGGCCATGCGCACGGCAGCGGCGTAGCTGCCCAGCTCTACGTTGGCATCGCAGAGTAGCCCGTACACAAAGCCACTGTGCGGATTCACTGCTTGAGCGCGCCGCGCCAGCTCTAGGCCTTCGGAAAAATGGTGCTGGGTGAGGCTAAGGGACGCCTTGCAGCACAGGGCTTCGAAATTGTCGGGCTCAGCGCGTAAGACCCGATCCAGCAGTTGCACAGCTGCGGCATCGTAGTAGGCATGCTCGCCGGTGACACGGCCTTCCTGCATGAACGCCTGGGCGAGCTGTAGCTGGGCCTCGTGGTCATTGGGCTGCTGCCGCAGACGCGCTTGCAAACCTGCTACGGCCTTGCGGGTGTTCAGCCACTCGCCCCCGGCGGCCATGGCACCTTGCCGAATCTTAAGCTGCGGAAGCGGAGCCGTTGGCCGGCGGAGTAGCAAGGCACCTACCGTCGCGATAAAGCCTACGACCAGCAAGGCGTATAAAATGCGTCGAGGTGTTGTCATATGATGAGGTAATGTGGGCACAATGCACACGTCCGGCCGCCTTGCAGCGACCGGACGGTTACATCGTTAATAAATACTTACTCTTTGTTTTTCAGCAGCTTCACCGACTGCAGCATCGTACGCCCCGTGGAGAGGCGGGCAATATACAAGCCGCTGGCCATGCCGGCGGGAGCCTTCCATTCAAACTCGTACGTACCGGGCTTCACTACTTTGTCGCGCACCGGCGTAGCTATTACGCGGCCGTTGATGTCCACAATGGTGATAGTGATGGGCATACGCTGCGTAATGCGGTAGCTGAACGTAGTCTGCCCTACGAACGGGTTGGGGTAGTTCTGCGACAATTCCGCCAGCTGAGGCTGCAGGCCCAGGCCCGATCCGCCACGTTGCGACGTTACGGTAGGCTGCGCTTTGGTGCCCGACCAAGGAGTTTGCTGGTAGGGGAACGTAGCTTTCAGCGTGGTATCGTTCTTTTCTACGCCCGTTGTGAAGGTTAGCACGTTTTGCAGCTGCTGGGTTACGGGGTTCGTAGCGGCGGCGTCAAAGTCGTCGTACCAGAGGCCCACGGCGGCCAGTACGGCACCGCTCACGGCTTGCAGCTCAATCCGAACCACGTCATCCTCCAAGCGGCGTCCGTTCGGGAAACCGTCCATGTTCGGAATAGCCTGCAGCGTCGCGTTGGCGTTGTAGCGCGAATCCGTCAGACCCAATACAGCGGCGGCTAGCAGACCTTCGGAACTGAAGTCAGCCGATTTGCGGTCGGTAACGGGCACGGCCATGTTCAGGCGCAGCATGTCGCCGACTACGGGCAGGAAGTTGTTAATGAAGGGCTTGCCAGCGGTGAGGGGGTTGCCACCCGTTTTGCCGGTAGCTAGCTGATAGGGCACCAAATTAGGCACACCCGTCATGAAGATAGGCAGCAAATCGACGGAGCGGGGGTTGTTTGCCTGCAGCAGAATAGGACCGAAGGTAGCATCGGCAAACACGGTTCCAGCGCGCTGGGCCGTCGTTAGCACCGATAGGCCATCGGCCCCGTTGCGGAAGTCGAAGCCGGAAGCCGGCAAGCCGGGGCGGCCGGCCAACGACTTGGACTGGATGCGCAGCTTCATAAAGCCGGGCACGGCCTCGCCGTAGTACGTCTGGCCGGCCGGTTTGGGCGCGGCTGGCGCTTTGGGCGCGTCGTCGGCCATGTACAGGGCCAACTCGGGGTTCACGAAGTTTGCGTTAAAGGCAGCGTTTTCGTTGTAGGGCGTGCGGGCGTTGTATTCGTCCTTGTTGCCGATGGGGTTCACCACCTCGTTGGTGAGGGGCATGCCCAGGCGCGAAACCTGCACCCAGTCGCCGCTGTGCTCCTGTGTACCGTTGGTTTTCAGGGTACGAATGGCGCGGCGGCTGGCCGAAGCCCACACCCCAATCACGAAGTCACCATCGAGAATAGTCGTGGCTTTATCCACGGTCTTGCCATCCTTCTGCAGCTCCGAAATCGGGATTTGCAGCGCAATGGTGTTGATATTCTTGTGGTACAGTCCGTCGCGGGCATTCTCGGGGCGCAGGCCGCCCAGGTCTTCAATAGCTCCAATGTCTACGAAGAACGGGTCATCAACGGGGCCGCAGAATACTTTGCTGCCGCCGGCCGTTTCAATAGCGCCGTTCATCAGCGACTCGTAGCTGGCAGCGGCCAGCCCGGCGGCACCCGTAATGGCGCGGGGGCCTACGTTGTAGGGTGGTACGGTACCAGCGCTAACCAGCGTGGTAGTAGCACCGCCCTTGATGCGCTCCAGCTTGTAGGTCGTCTTCAGGTTCTCCTTTTTCAGGCGAATGTTGAAGTGCGTGGTCGGGTCTTCGTTGGTGCGGGTGAAGGTGAAGCGGTACGTAATATCGTCGCCCGTGGTGGTGGCGTCGTTTTTGATGTGGATTTCGTACCGGATGTCTTCCCCGAAGTGGTAATAGTTGGGCCCGCCTTGCGGCAGCTGGAAGGGAATGAAGTTGGCAATAATGGTCACCAGCTCATCGTTGCTGGGGTCGCGGAAGGCGTACACATCGGTATTGTCGGCCAGCGGGTCATCCGCAATGAGCGGGGCTTCCCGGTGACTTGATGCTTCCAGTGGCGTTGTCTGGCTACTCCAGACTGCCAGTCCGGCCGCGCCCAGCGCAGCCAGCGCCACCGAAAGAATCGGGCGAGTAAATTTCTTCATGCGGAATGTGGGGGTTAAGTGAAAAAGGATAGAAATAGCCACGACGCGCCCTGACAGGCAGGAAATGCCAGTGGAAAAAGAAATTCAAGAAGTACTTAGCAGGAAAGACGCTGCCTTATCGGGCAGGCGCGGGTAGCTGGTGAATAATCAGCTGGTAATAAGAACAGTGGATAAATCAGCGCGGGCGAAACGTAGACTACATACGGCCAGGCAAGCTCAACCGGATTGATTTATTTGAAGTTATTTCAGTACATAATTAGGGCTAATCTCAACTGTGCGCCCCCCGCGCATTCTTCGCTATTTTTGTGGCCTGCAAAACGGTTTGCCCCGCGGGCTGTTCTCGTAGTATTTCGTCTTTCTCGCGCCTTAGGGGCGCTTCTTTTTTGCTATGGCTAAAGTTGCAATCAACCTCTCTACTGGCAGTATTCAGCAGGAAGAAATCATCGTCGGCATCGACCTGGGCACTACCAACTCGCTAGTAGCCTACATCCACCCCGATGGCCGCCACCCCATAGCCATCAACGACCAGGGCCGCGGCACCATCGTGCCTTCGGTGGTACACTTCCCGGCCGGGGGCGAAACGCCCCTAGTAGGCACGGAGGCCAAGGAATACCTGCTCACCGACCCGCAGAATACCATTTACTCGGTGAAGCGCCTGCTGGGCAAGTCGTACAAAGACCTGGGCCAGCACGCCGCCGACCTGGGCTACAAAGTCATCGACGACAACTCTGAGGGACTGGTGAAAATCCGGGTGGGTGAGAAGTTCTACTCCCCTATCGAGCTGTCGGCCGAAATCCTGAAGGAGCTGCGCGCCCGCGCCGAGCACGCCCTGAAAACGCCCGTCAACAAGGCTGTGATTACGGTGCCGGCTTATTTCAACGACTCCCAGCGCCAAGCAACCCGCGACGCCGGCCGCCTGGCCGGGCTGGAAGTGCTGCGCATCGTGAACGAGCCTACGGCGGCGGCCTTGGCCTACGGCATCGGCCTCGACCCCGAGGAAGAGAAAACCGTGGCGGTGTACGACCTGGGCGGCGGCACCTTCGACATTAGCATCCTGCACTTGCACCAGGGCATTTTCGAGGTGCTCAGCACCAACGGCGACACCTACCTCGGTGGTGACGACCTGGACCGCGCCATCATCAACCACTGGACTCAGCAGCACAACCTGGCCGCCACGCTAGTCGACAACGGCCCGCTGCAGCAAGAGCTGCGCCTGCTGGCCGAAGCCGCCAAGCGCTACCTCAGCCAGCACGACGACTTCGGAGCCAACTTCCACGACAACCTGGTGCTGCGCCTCACGCGCCCGGAGTTTGAAGCGCTGATTCGGCCGCTGGTGGAGCGCACGATTGCTTCCTGCCGCATAGCCCTGGCCGATGCCAAGCTGCAGCCCCAGGACCTGACGGCGGTGCTACTAGTAGGTGGTTCTACCCGCGTGCCGCTGGTATACAACGCCGTTTCGGAGTTTTTCGGGCAGCCCGCCAACAATTCCCTCAACCCCGACGAAGTGGTAGCCTTGGGCGCCGCCATTCAGGCCGACATCCTGGGGGGCAACCGCCGCGACGTGCTGCTGCTGGACGTGACGCCCCTCACGCTGGGCATCGAAACCCTTGGTGGACTAATGGACCCCATCATCCCGCGCAACTCCAAAATACCCACGAAAGCCGGCCGCCAGTACACCACCTCCGTGGACGGGCAGGTGAACCTGAAGATTTCGGTGTACCAGGGTGAGCGGGACTTGGTGAAGGAAAACCGCAAGCTGGCCGAGTTCGACCTGCGTGGCATTCCGGCCATGCCCGCCGGTCTGCCCAAAGTCGACGTCAACTTTATCCTGAATGCCGATGGTATTCTGAAGGTGGAAGCCATAGAACTGCGCTCCAACACCCGGCAGGCCGTGGAAATCAAGCCCCAGTACGGCCTCACCGACGAGCAGGTGGAGCAGATGCTCATGGACTCGATGACGCATGCCCGGGAGGATATTGCCGCCCGCATGGTGATTGAGGCCCGCACCGTAGCCGAGCAGATGCTCTACCAAGTGGAGCGTTTCGTGGCGAAAAACGGCCAGCACCTCACCGCCGAGGAAATCACGCAGACGACAGCCGGCGTGGCTCAGCTCAAAGCGGCCCTTACCACTCAGGAGAAAGACGTTATTCTAAAGGCCGTAGATGAGCTAGAGGAGCTGACGCGCCCCTTCGCCGAGCGGGTGATGAACATTTCCATCAGCCAAGCCATGGCCGGAAAGAAGATAGACTAGCCGAACAGGGCTTGTCTGTTTGCCCTCCAGAAACTTCTTCAGGAAGTCATCCTGAACCGAACGAAGGACCTATGCACAGCTGCACAACCTTTGCGTGGATGTAGCAAGGTCCTTCGCTCCGTTCAGGATGACATTCTTTGACTTTTGCGCCCATACGTTCACCAAAGCACGTAAGCCCTTGAACCCGCACGTTGCCCGCCTCTACCAGCTTGCCCAGCAGCCCAGCCGCCGCGTGGTGGGGCTGATGTCGGGCACCTCGTTGGATGGGCTGGATGTGGCGTTGTGCTGCGTGCATGGGCACGGCACCAGCACCAAGCTGGAGCTGGAGCAGTTTACCACCGTACCGTACTCCGATACGGTGCGCCACCGCATCCGGCAGGTATTTGCGCAGCCCCAGGTGAGCCTGGAGTATCTTACCCTCCTGCATCCGTGGATAGGTCAGTTGCACGCTGACATGGTCCTGGACTGCCTGCGCGCCTGGCAGGTGCCACCCGAGGCAGTAGACCTGCTTGCCAGCCACGGCCAAACCGTATTTCACGCCCCGCACCACCAGCACCAGCAACCCGACTTTGCGGGGCGCAGTGCTACTCTACAGCTCGGCGATGGAGACCAGCTGGCCGTGCGCACGGGCATCATTACGGTCAGTGACTTTCGGCAAAAGCACGTAGCCGCGGGCGGCGAAGGGGCTCCACTGGCCACGTACGGCGACTATCTGCTGCTAAGTAGCTCGACGGAAGCCCGCGTCCTGCTCAACCTGGGGGGCATTGCCAACTTCACTTTTCTGCCCCGTCTTGGGGATGCTTCGCTCCTACCCTTCAGCACCGATGCCGGGCCGGGCAATACGCTGCTGGATGCCACGGTTCGACAACGTTTGCCGGAGTTGGCTTATGACGAAGGTGGAAAGCTGGCCGCAGCCGGAAAGGTACACGCCGGGCTTTTGGCCCATTTGCTAAACGCCTCCTTTTTTACGGCTCCGGTTCCCAAAACCACCGGCCCCGAGCTATTCAGCGCTGCTTATGTGCGCCAGGCGCAGGAGCGTACCCAGACGCAGCACTTACCTCTGGAAGATCTGCTGGCTACGCTCACGGAAGTAAGTGCGGCCGGCGTAGCCCTTGCGCTGGAACAAACTTGCGGGAAGCAGCCCGCCCTGGCTATCTACGCTAGTGGAGGCGGCGTGCACAACGCGGCGCTGCTGGCCGCCTTGCAGCGCCGCTTACCAGCCTGCACCTTCGCTACTACCAGCTCGCTGGGGGTGCCGCCCGATGCCAAAGAAGCTATTCTGTTTGCGCTACTCGCTAACGAGACGGTAGCAGGCACCCCGCTGGCGGTTCCGCTGGCGGGCATTCCAGCCGTGCTCTGCGGCAAGATTTCCTTGCCAGCCTAAGGAACAAGCGGCAGGCTTGGCTGATGCGCAGCAGCTGGCACCGGGGTAAAATACAGTATCCGCGTAGCTACCGAGTCGCGAAACGAAACATCCAGCTGCACGTGCGGGGCTCCGGCCAGCGTATCACTTTTGAAGGTGAAAGCGCAAAAGGGCCGAATAGTATTTCCCTCGCCCAGGCGCAAGCCCAATTTGTACAGCGCAAAGTCGGGCCCGAACTGCTGGCCCTGCGCGTACACGGGTTGCATGGCCGCCGCAAACTGCACGGGCGTCAGGCGCTGGGCTACTCCCGCCTCCAGGAAACCGTAGGCCGTTGGGTAGTCGGCCCGCAGGACTGCCAGCAGAAACTGCCGGGCCACTTGTACCTGAGACAGGGGCTTGGGCTCCGCCCGCGAATCTGGCTGCAGCAGTGTGCCACTCAACAGCCCCAGGGTAGTCAGCAGCAACTTGGGAAGGCGCATAGATTTGAGAAGGTCAGATTAGGTGACCTTCCAACACCACTGTTGCTAAAATAACTCAGTTATCCGCAAAGAAAAACCGGCGGCACCCAGCTGGCCGGGGCCTGAACTGGATACCGCCGGTTGTACACCTGGCGAAGAAGGCAAGTTTATTACTCGACGACCACGCGCTTCACTACGTGCAGGTTGTTGCCGGTGATGTGCAGCAGGTACACGCCTTGGCTCAGCTCACGCGTGGAGAAGGTAGCCACGCCGGTTCTACCCGGCAGGGTGCGTTGCTCCAGGCGCTGTCCAATGCTGTTGAACAGCGTGAGCGTAGCCTCCTCGGCCGAAGCCGTGGCGCCCTGCAGCGAAACCCGGAAGTAGCCCGCCGAAGCCGGATTCGGATACACTCCAATAGTTAAGCCGGCGGTCTGCTCCTGCTGGGCCGTGGCCACGGTTACCGTGAAGGCTACCCGGGCCAGGTTGTTGGTGGTGCTGCTTTCCGCTACCGTATTATCCGGGTTGAGCACTACCAGCAAATAGTAGTTGCCCGCCGTGGTGGTGGCTGGCACCGTCACCGTCAGCTGCTGCTGGCTGGAAGCTCCGCTGGCCAGGGTAGTGCCTGCGGCGCCGCCCAGACTGATATCCGCGGCATCAAAGTTTTCATCCGTCGACAAGTACACGGCGAAGGGCGTGCTGCTGGCTGAACCCGTGCCGGCGTTGGTGAACGTGCTGCTCACCGTAAGGGAGCTGCCGGCCGCCCCCGCCGAAGCCGACAGCGTGGTGGATGAAGCCAGGAAAGTGAGGTCCGGCATGAGGGTTACCACCGGGTCAGTAACCGCCAGCGCAACGGTAGCTACGTTGTTGGTTTCATTGCTTTCCGTCACCGCGCTCTGCGCATCGGCCACGAACAGCACGTAGTAGCCGCCCGCCACGGTAGCGGCCGGGATGGTGAGCGTCGCCGTACGGGTAGCACTGGCATTGGCACCCAAGGCACCACCTGTTGTCTGGCCCAGGCTTACGTCGGTGGCGTCCAGCGTGGTGTTTTTGGAGAGGTAGTAGCCCACGGTACTGGCCGATGCAGCTGCATTGCCGGAGTTGCTGATTTGCACGCTGGATGATACGGTGCTGCCCTTTACAACCGTTGCGGCCTGCAACGTAGCTGAGGCCAGGGAAAGGTCAGCCACTGCTGGAGCGGTAACCGCCAAGCTAGCCGAGGCTACGTTGTTGGTTTCGTCGCCTTCCGTTACGCTGCTCTGAGGGTCGGCCACAAACAGGACGTAGTAGCTGCCGGCCGCTGTGGTGGCCGGAATCGTGAGGGAGTTGGTGCGCGTATCGGAAGCCGCTGCGGCCAGACTGGCACCCGTCACGGTTTTCAGCAACACGTCGTTGCCATCCCAAGTCGTGTTGGCTGAGAGGTAGTAGCCGATGGTGCTGCTGGCGGCCGAAGCCGAGCCTTGGTTTTTGATGCTGACCGAAGTCGTAACAGTATTGCCCGTTACAACCGTGCTGCTGCCCAGGGTAGCCGAAGCCAGAGTTAGGTCAGCCTGGGTGGCTTTCACCGTCAGGGCCACGCTCAATACGTTGTCGGTTTCGTTGCTTTCCATGATGGTGCCCTGCGCATCGGCCACAAACAGCACGTAGTAGCTGCCGGCCGTAGTAGCCGCTGGAATACTGAACGAGCCCGTGCGCGTAGCGCTGCCCGAAGCCGCCAGGGTTCCGCCCGTGGTTTGGCCCATGCTCACGTCAGCGGCATCGTAGACAGCATCTTTGGACAGATAGTAGCCCACGGTGCTGGCCGTGGCACTGGCCGTGCCCGTATTCTTGATGGTAACGCTGCTGGTAAGCGCCGCCCCGGGCAGCCCGGAGGCAGCCGACAGTGTAGCCGACGCCAGCTCCAGGTTGGGCTGGGGCCGGGTTACCTTCAGGCTCACCGACGTCACGTTGTTGGTTTCGTTGGTTTCCGTGACCTGCTCCGAGGGGTCAGCCACGAAGAGTACGTAGTAAGAACCCGCAGCCGTGCCAGACGGAATAGCCAGCGTAGCACTCCGGGTAGCCGATGCACCGGCAGCCAGAGAAGCGCCCGTAGTCGTAGCCAAGGGCACGTCGCTGGTGCTGAAAACGTTGTCGGTAGACAGGTAGTAGCCCACGGTGCTGGCACTGGCGCTGGCTTTGCCCGAGTTCGTCACCTTCACCGAGGCCGACAATGAGCTACCTGCATTAATGCTGGTGCTGCCCAACGTGGCGGCGGAAAGAGCCAGGTCAGGGTTTTCGGTGGCGCCGATGCAGGAAACCGTCGCTTCGAAGCCCGTGGAAACGTAGTAGTCTGTGCTGAAGACCACCGTAATAGCCCCGGTGCTGTTGGTGGCTTTAAGAGTACCCGGCGCTACGTTGTAGTAGGTGTAGGAGCCCAGCAGCGGCGACGAGGTGTCGGGGCCGTCGTAGATGTACAGGTAGGAGTAGTAGTTCAGCGAAAACTGCGTGAAATCCAGTTGTACTTTGGCCCCGGCGGTCGATGGGTAGATAGTCAGTGTGCCGCTGGTATAGGACGCGTAGTTTTCCGTGCCGCCGTTGTCGTAGATCTTGGTGCCGCAGGTGGTAACGCTCGTTTTCCCGGAGGTGGGCACCACTGTACCATTGAAGGGCTCCGCTACGGTGAAGCTGATGGCCGTGGTGTTGTTCTGCTCGTTGGTTTCGGATACCGCGTTGGTGGCATCGGCTACCAGCAGGACGTAATAGGCCCCGGGCGTGGTGGTGCTGGGAATGGTGGTGCTGAAGGAGCGGTACGAGTAATCGTAGGCCGAGAGGTAGCCGCCGGTGGAAGTGGTCAGCAGCTCATCGTTGTTGTCCAGGGTGGCATCTTTGGAGAGGTACACCTGCGCGTTGCTGGAAGCCGAGTACGTATTGCCGCTGTTGTACACGTAGAACGAGGAGGTTACGCTGCCGCCGGCCGCCACCGAAGTGCGTGACAGCGAAGCCGAGTAGATCGACAGGTCGATGCCCGGCGTGATAACGGTGAGGGCATAAGAGGCTACGTTATTCTGCTCGTTGCTTTCGCTCAGGGAGTTTTCGTAGTCGGCCACAAACAGGATGTAGTACGAGCCGGCGGCCGTGGTCGATGGAATCTGCACGGTTGTGTAGGGGTATGCGTAGTTGCCCGCGCTGATACCGCTCACCGAACTCGACTGCAGCAGTACATCGTTGCCGTCGAGGGAGGTATTCTTGGAAAGGTAGAAGCCTACTTTCGAAGCGCTGGCCGTAGAGTTGCCCAGGTTGTACACGTAGGCCGAAACTGATACGCTGCTGCCACTGGCTACCGAGGTAGTGCCCAAGGATGGGTATTGCACGTTCAGGTCCACGTAGGGGTCCTCCACTTTCAGCGTGAGGCTGCTCACGTTATTGGTCTCGTTGGACTCGGTTACCTTGTCCTGGTAGTCGGCGGCAATGAGGAGATAGTAGGTGCCGGAGGCCGTGGTAGTCGGAATCGTGAGATAGGCACCGCGGTAGCTGCTCACGTTAGCCGCCAGCGAAGAGCCGGTCACCGAATTCAGGAGCACATCTTTGGAATCCAGCTTGTTATCCGTCGACAAATAGAAGCCCACGCTGGAAGTACCCGCCGTGGTATTGCCCTGGTTGTAGATGTAGGTCGCCGCTGAAATGGTAGTGCCAGCCGTAGTAGTCGAAGTGCTGATCTGCGACTGGGTCGGAACCAGGTCGATGCTGGCTTTGGCCACCGTAATAGCCACAGCCGTTACGTTGTTGTCCTCGTTGGATTCCTCCACCAGTCCCTGGTAATCGGCGGCAAACAGCACGTAGTAAGATCCCGGCGTAACCGAGGTCGGAATGTTGGTGTAGGCGTTGGCGTAGTTGGAGTAGCCCGCGTACAAGCTGCTGCCGTAGGTAGAGGTCAGCAGTTGGTCGTTGCCATCGAGCTTGTTGTCGGAAGACAGGTAGTAGCCGATGCTGCTGGAGCTGGAAGCGGTATTGCCGTTGTTCTTGATGTACGAAGTCAGGCTGATGGCATTACCAGGAGCCGTAGAAATAGGCGACACGCTGGCCTGCAGCATAACCAGGTCCACGGAGGCGGGTATCACGTTCAGCGACACGCTGGCTATGTTGTTCTGCTCGTTGCTTTCCGTTACGGCATCGAGGTAGTCGCCCACAAATAGCATGTAGTAGCTACCCGTGATGGTAGTAGCCGGAATCTGCACGGAGGCCTCGCGGTAGCTGGAGCTGCCCACGGCCAGGCTGCTGCCGGTCGAGTTGCCCACCAGAATGTCGCTGTCGTCCAACTTAGAGTCGGCAGATAGGTAGTAGCCCACCGAGCTGCTGGTGGCCGTGGTACCCGTCAGGTTGTAGATAGACGACGTCACGTACACGTTGTTGCCCGCTACCACCGACAGCGGCTGCACGGAGGCTCCCTGCACCGCCAGGTCTGGCTTGGGCACCGTGGTCACGCAGCTGATGCTGGCGGCAAACCCCGAGTAGCTGTAGTAGCTGGTGGCAAAGCGCACCGTCAGGGCCCCCGTGCTGTTGGTGGCGTACACCGTGCCGGGGTTCGCCGAGTTGGTGAACGTGCCAATCACCGCGCCCGAGGTAGAGTTGCCATCGTAGATGGTTATCTCATCGTAGTAGTAGGTGGAGACGGAGCTGAACTCCAGCTTGATTTTGCTGCCGCTGGTACCCGGGTTGATGGTGATGACCCCATTGGCATACGCCGTATAGTTGCCATTAGCGCCACCATCGTCGTAGAGGGTGCCTTCGCACGTGGTAATGGAAGCCGTGCCCGAGGCCGGAATGTTGTAGTTCTGCGCGGTAGCCGTGGAGCTAAACCAGGTACATGCCAGCAGCAGCACACTAAGGGCAGCCCATTTAGGGCAGGTAAATAAACGGTACAGTTTCATCATAGAAGCAGTAAAAGGGCAAAACAAGCGGGGATAATACACGCACCGGCCCCCTCCGCGGCGGCAAACCAGGCGGCCAATAAGAGTGGATTTTATTCTTCGGTCTGAGGAACAAGCAGGAAGACGTCCTCACCGGGGCGCTTCATAATGTACTTCTCCCGGGCAAACTTTTCCAGTAGCTCCGGGCTGCTCAGCAGCTCTGCGCGGTCTTTTTTCACTTTCTCAATTTCACTTAGATAGTATTCTTTTTCCGTGTTCAGTTCCCGCCACTTGGCGTACACTTCATACTGCTTGATAAAGTCGTTGGCATCGAACAGGAACATCCAGCCCAGGAACAAGGCCCCGGCCAGGAAATAAAAGCTCCGCAGGAAACCGGGCACCCGCTCCAGCATCGTATTCAAATACATAGAAGTCAAAGGTAAAGCAAAGGAGCCGATCTGTACAGACCGGCTCCTTAAAATTTTACAACTCTGAAGTAAAATTACTGCTACTACATTTTGCGACCGGGGAAGTACGCTACTTCGCCCAGTTCCTCCTCAATGCGAAGCAGCTGGTTGTACTTGGCCATGCGGTCGGAGCGGGAAGCCGAGCCGGTTTTGATCTGGCCGGTGTTGAGGGCCACGGCCAGGTCGGCAATGGTGTTGTCTTCCGTCTCGCCCGAGCGGTGGCTCATGATGCTCTTGTAGCCGTTGCGGCGGCCCAGGTTGATGGCATCGATGGTTTCCGACAACGTACCGATCTGGTTTACCTTGATGAGGATGGCGTTGGCAATCTGCTCGTCGATGCCGCGCTGCAGACGGTTTACGTTGGTCACGAACAAGTCGTCACCCACCAGCTGCGTGGTGCTGCCGATGCTGTTGGTCAGGTTTTTCCAGCCCGTCCAGTCGTCCTCGTCCATGCCATCTTCGATGCTGATGATGGGGTACTTCTTGGTCCAGTCGGTCCAGTAGCTTACCATTTCCGAGGAAGTGAGCTTGTCGCCGGTGCTCTTCTTGAAGTGGTAGTGACCATCGGAGTAGAATTCGGAAGCCGCCGCATCCATGGCAATCATCACGTCGTCGCCGGGCTTGTAGCCCGCCGTTTCAATGGCTTGCAGTACTACCTTAATGGCGTCTTCGTTGGATTTGATGTTGGGAGCAAAGCCGCCTTCGTCGCCTACGTTGGTGCTCAGACCTTGCTTTTTGAGCACGTTTTTCAGGTGATGGAAGATTTCCGTGCCCCAGCGCAGCGCCTCGGCAAACGTGGGGGCGCCCACGGGCATGATCATAAACTCCTGGAAGTCGATGCTGTTGTCGGCGTGGGAGCCGCCGTTCAGGATGTTCATCATGGGTACGGGCAGCGTGGTGGCATTCACGCCGCCCACGTAGCGGTACAGGGGCATGCCGGCTTCGGCAGCGGCGGCGCGGGCAGCGGCCAGCGAAACTCCCAGAATGGCGTTGGCACCCAGGTTGGCTTTGTTTGGCGTGCCGTCCAGCTCCAGCATGATTTTGTCGAGCAGGCCCTGCTCAAACACCGAGAAGCCCACCAGCTCTTCGGCAATTTTGCTGTTCACATTCTCTACCGCCTTCAGCACGCCCTTGCCCATGTACTTGGCTTTGTCGTCGTCGCGCAGCTCCACGGCTTCGTGCTTGCCGGTGCTGGCACCCGAGGGCACCGCGGCGCGGCCTACCGTACCACTTTCGGTAGTCACATCTACCTCCACGGTGGGATTACCGCGTGAATCAAAAATCTGACGGGCGTGGATTTCGGTGATAATGCTCATGAGAAAAAGGTTGGGTTGATAAGTGAATGCGCTTGGGCCGCTCGGCCTTCTTGCCCACAGGCCAGGTTGCTGAGTTGCGGCAGCAAGGTACTCAATTGGTACTTTTAGCCCAGCCCTAAATCAGCATATGCTAAGGCAGCACCGAAAAAAGCGTGTGCAAGCGTAGCCGCCTGCCCCTACCCTTCCAGCCACCGGCGGAACTCGGGCGTCTGGGCGGCGCTGGTGGTCAGGATTACTTCGTTTTTGCCGCGCAGCTTCACGGCCAGCCGGTTGTTGAAATAAGGCTCGACTTTCTCCACAAAAGCAATGTTGACCAGCTCGGAGCGGTTTAGGCGCCCGAAATGCGCAGGGTTCAACTGCCGCTCTACTTCCGTGAGAGTGCCGCTGAGCGGGTAGCGGGTACCTGCCGCATCTACGGCGAAGGTCACGCCTTCGTCGGCCTGCACGTAGGCTACGTCCTCGATCTGCAGAATGAAGAGGCCGTTGCGCATCCGCACGGAGAAGCGCTGTTTGTACGTGGGCTGACTTCCCAGCCTTAGCGCCTCCTTTAGCTCACGCACCACTTCTGAGCTAAGCGCCGGAGCAGCCGGCTGGGCAAAGCTGCCTTGCAGTAAGTGGTACTTGGCCAAGGCTTCCTGAAACTGCTCGTAGGTGAAGGGCTTGAGCAGGTAGGCAATGCCATTGCCCCGGAAGGCGGGCAGCAGGAATTGGTCGTAAGCCGTGGTGAAGATGATGGGGCACGTAACGCGAAACCGCTCATAGAGCGAAAACACGTTGCCATCGAGCAGCTCGATATCCGAGAAAAGCAAATCCGGCATGGGGTTAGCCTGGAGCCACTCCAAGGCTTTCGCCACGCTGCGCACAATAGGCGGAGCAGTAGCGCACAGACCGGCCTGCTGCAGGAACTGCACTGTTTGCCGGGCGGCTGGCTCTTCGTCTTCCAGAATCAGTATGGTCATCGGTTCTTCTTCCGCTTAGGCAGCATGGTAGACCTGAGCGGCAGCCACCAGCGGCACGGCCACGGCGAAGGTAGCGGCTGTAGCCGTTACCGTGATTTCCCGATTACCCAGCAGCCGGTACCGCTCGCGCAGGTTGGCCAGGCCGGTGCCAGTCGAGTCAACCGGCGTCAGCTTGGGGCGGCGCGGGTGGGTGACGGCTAAGGTGGTTTCCGTAACGCTGATAGTAATCAGTAGGGGCTCATCGTCGTTGCCGGCATTGTGCTTGATGACGTTTTCAACCAGCAGCTGCAACGTGCCCGGAACGATTAGCAGCCGGTCTAGGTCAATGCCTTCGGGGAACGTCTGCCGGAAGTCGTAAGCCGTACCAAAGCGGTGCCGGAGCAGGTAGATGTATTCCTCCACGAAACGCAGCTCCTCCGCCAGCGGCACGAAGTCCTCGTCCTTGTAGCGAATGAGGAAGCGGTAAAGGGCAGCAAAACGATTGAGGAACTCGTTGGCCTCGGCTGGGTCGTGCTGGATGAGGGCGCGCAACACGTTGAGGTTGTTGAAGAGGAAGTGTGGGTCGAGCTGGGCTTTGAGGTTGCGCAGCTCACTTTCCGTCTGGGCCTGGCGCACCTGCAGGAGCTTTTGCTGCAGGTCGAAGTAGCGCTTGGCCGTGAGCAGTACCGCCAGTAGCCCGTAGCTTTTGGCATGGGCCACCGCCCCCAGCACAATGCGCATGCCCGACAAATCGATGCGGTGCCCGAGCAGGCTGCCGTACACAATCAGGTACAGTCCTCCACTTACCAGCAAGAACACCGGCACCTGCCCCAGCCGCGACCAGTGCTTGCGTTCCAGAAAAAGCGGCAGAAACTGACTGACAATTATGGCTACCGTGACGGTATCGAACATCACTGTTACCACAACTACCGGCAGGGCCCGCCACCCGCTCCACCCGGTATCCGATACGTACTGAAGCAGTAGCACGGGTGCCACCACGGCCCAATAGGCCAGAACCAGCCGGGCATCGGAACGCGTGAGGCGGTGCTTGAGCAGAAACGAGGTCATGGTGCGAATGTAAGGCAAGCGGCGAGCCGGACAAGTACGCTTTTCGGCTACTAGGTGCCGGGCTTGGAGCGTGCTCACGGCTGCAGGGCCTGCACGGCGGCCGAGTTGCGCACCAGAATTAGATATTGCACATAAGCCGTGGCCGGCAACTCCGGCCGAAAGT
Source organism: Hymenobacter lutimineralis (assembly GCF_008271285.1). Taxonomy (NCBI): domain Bacteria; kingdom Pseudomonadati; phylum Bacteroidota; class Cytophagia; order Cytophagales; family Hymenobacteraceae; genus Hymenobacter; species Hymenobacter lutimineralis. The sequence continues at coordinate 40,657 of NZ_VTHL01000002.1, forward strand.
GAATCTGCTGCCCCTTGGGCACGCCCGCGGCGTAGCTTACCCGAATAGGCTGTTGGTTGGTCACGGCCGTGGGGGCGTTCAACTGAAACACGGTAGTGCTACCTGGTTGGGTTTGCGCTTTCAGTTCGGGCATACCATCGATGAGCGTGAGCGGGCCATCGTGGTTGAACTTGTTGGATTGAACATAGCGCGGGGCCGGACCAGCCGAGGGCAGGAAGTTGCCCGGCAGCAGCATCTGACAATCGGCAAACACGCACATCAACGACACCACCTTGTCGTGCACCGGCAGGGTGCTCTGGCGCACCAGCCCGGCAAACAAGGTAGCGCCGCTTTGCAGGGGACTTTGCAGCACGTGCGCCAGTCCCCAGAAGCCGTACAGCTTCTGCCCGGCCAAGTGCTGAGCCTCATACAGAGCCTGAAAGTTGGCGAAGATATTCTTTTCCCGCACCAGCATGTTGTTGCGGTTCTGCGTAGCGCCTACCAGCAGGTGCCGTACCTCCTCATACCACTGGCCAAGCGTGGCGCGGTGGTGGGCTTCCGGCTGCTGCAGGGCAAGTAAGGTACGTTGGGCCACGCCCGCCAGCACAGCTCCACTTGGCTGCGGTTGCCGAAGCAGCACCGTTACCGAGTCCAGTTGGGTGCGCAAGTCCGGTGCTAACCCTTTTTGTGGCAGCAGGGCCGTTAGGTAGTCCGCCGCCAACGGCAAATCCTGGAGCTGGTCAAGCCCCAGAAAACGAATCTGGCGCTTTTTGGGCAGCGTCTGGTTCCAGCTGCGCAGCTGCTGGAATTTTGCCTTTAGCGCCTGGTTGGCCCACTGCGAGGTTTCGGCGTTCCAACTGCGGAAGATCAGGTCCAGCGTAGCCTCTTGCCCGGTGCGCAGGTACTCGTTCAGGTAGTAGGCTTTAGCGCAGTCCACTTCGGCCACGTAGGTTCGTACGCCGGCCCGCTCGTTCAGGTGCTTGAGCAGGGCCAGGTCTATTTCTTGGGGGCGTTGTACCCCATGGGCTTCACCCAGCAGAAACAGCTCGTTCTGATAAAAGGCCTCATCGAAAGCCGGAAACGCCTCTTTTCTCCCCAGCTGTATAGCCGATGTGGGTACACCCACGAAGCGCGCCGCAGGTGGTACGGCTTCGGCCGATTGCGCGTGGGTTTGCGTGGCTCCCCACCAGAAGGTAGCGGCACAAAGCAGGGTTTTCAAAGAAAAGGCGTTGGTAGTCATTGTAGCGAAAGGAGTAGCGTGAAGGAATGACTCAAAGCACGCCGTTTAGGCCCCTCCTCCCGCTGCCTATCCTGCCAAGCCGCTAAAACTCCTGGTGAACTGTAGGAAAAATCCATCGAACAACCGTGCGACCTGGGCAAGAAAAAAGGGACGCACCTTGCGGTACGTCCCTTTTCGGGTTGTAAGCTCAGCTTACGAAACCAACTACTCGGCGGCTTTCTCCTCGCGGGTTTCGCCTTCTTTCAGGGTTTCCGTAGCCGTGTCTTCCGGAGCCGATACCTCGGTAGCAGCAGCGGCAACTGGAGCAGCCTCAGCAGCCGGAGCGGCTACTTCAGCACCAGCGGCTTTCTTCTTGCCACGCGAACGACGGGTAGTCGTTTTGGCCTCGCCGGCCGACTTGGCTTCCAGTAGGGTTTCGTTGTAGTCAACCAGCTCGATTACGCACATTTCGGCGTTGTCGCCCAAACGGGAGTCGCTCAGCTTAATAATGCGGGTATAGCCACCGGGGCGGTTCGCAATTTTGCCAGCTACAACGTCGAACAGCTCCTTGATGGACTCTTTGTTCTGCAGCGTAGCGAATACGGTACGACGTGAGTGCGTTGTGTCGCTCTTCGACTTGGTCAGCAGGGGCTCGATAAACTTGCGCAGTGCTTTGGCTTTAGCTACCGTGGTGGTGATACGCTTGCTCACGATCAGCGACGATGCCATGTTGGAGAGCATCGCGTTGCGGTGAGAGGCCGTGCGGCCGAGGTGGTTGATGGTTTTACCGTGACGCATAAAAAAAAGAAAGTGTAGGCTTGCGAGCAACGACCACGGCGGAAAGCAAGTGCAGCTCTCTCATTAGAACCGTTGTTCCTTGGGCCTACTAGTGAAAAAAGGAAACGTGAAAATTGAGTTTACTATTCGGAAGGCGTTAAATGAAAAATGTGCTGATGTAGTCACTGTGCTTTTCACACATCTGACACATTCAGCACATTTTCACATTAACACCTATTCTTCGTCGAGCTTGTACTTGCCCAGGTCCATCCCGAAGGTCAGACCTTTTTCCTCTACGAGGTTTTCCAGCTCGGTCAGCGACTTCTTACCGAAGTTGCGGAACTTCATCATGTCTGCCATATCCAGCTGCACCAAGTCACCAAGGGTTTTGATGTCGGCCGCTTTCAGGCAGTTGTAAGCGCGCACGCTCAGGTCCATGTCCGCCAGCGGCGTTTTCAGGACTTTGCGCATGTGCAGGGTTTCTTCATCTACCGTCTCCTCTTCCTCGGCTTTGGCCGTTTCGAAGGTCATGGTGCTGTCGGAGAACAGCATGAAGTGTTGAATCAGGATATGAGCGGCACCTTTCAGTGCGTCCTCGGGGTGAATAGAGCCGTCCGTGTGAATCTCGATGAGGAGCTTCTCGTAGTCGGTCTTTTGCTCTACCCGGGTGTTTTCGATGCTGTACTTCACGTTCTTGATAGGCGTGAAGATGGCGTCGATGGCAATCTGACCAAATACCTGATCGGCGGGCTTGTTTTCCTCAGCGGGAACGTAGCCACGGCCTTTCTGAATGGTGAACTCAAACTCCAGCTCGGTAGCGGGGTCTACGTTGCAGATCACCAAATCCGGGTTCAGCACCTGGAAACCGTTGGTAAACTTGCTGATGTCGCCGGCCGTGAAGGTTTCTTGGTTTTTGATCCGAACCGTGATTTTGTCCTCGATGGCGTCGCTCACCTTCTTGAAGCGGACTTGCTTCAGGTTGAGGATGATTTCGGACATGTCCTCAATCACACCTTCGATGGTCATGAACTCGTGCAGTACGCTGCTGGTCCGAACCGACGTAATAGCGTAGCCCTCCAGCGACGACAGCAGGATACGGCGCAATGCGTTGCCGATCGTGACGCCGTAGCCTTTCTCAAGCGGTTTAAATTCAAACGTTCCGTAGAAGTCGTCGGATTTCTCCATCACTACCTTCTCCGGCATTTGAAAAGCTAAGATTGACATAAGTGGGGCGTTTTTTAGTATTGAGCAATGGGTATTAAGTAGAAAGCGCCTCTAGTTAGCTGCTTCGTACTCAATACCCAAACTCAGTTCCAATTTGTAACAAGGAAAAAAATCGAAGCAACAGCAGGCCCAGCCGAAGCCGGGCCGCCAAGATTACTTCGAGTACAACTCGACGATGAGCTGCTCCGTGATTTTCTCCGGAATCAGGTCACGCGAGGGGGCGCTGATGAACTTGCCCACCATTTCCTTGCCGTCCCACTCCAGCCACGAGAAAGCACGGGCGTTGCGGGCGCTGAGGCTGGTCGTAATGGCTTCCAGCGACTTCGATTTTTCACGTACGGCAACAACGCCGCCGGCACGCAGCTTGTAGGAAGCAATGTTTACTACTTCACCGTTCACCGTGATGTGCTTGTGCAGTACAAGCTGACGAGCAGCCCGGCGCGTGGGCGCAATGCCCAAACGGTACACCGTGTTGTCGAGGCGCGACTCCAGCAAAGCCAGCAGGTTGTCACCGGTGATGCCGGGCAGCGTAGCCGCTTTGTGGAACAGGTTCTCGAACTGCTTTTCTAGGACGCCGTACATGTACTTCACTTTCTGCTTCTCCATCAGCTGGACAGCGTACTCGCTTTGCTTCTTACGACGACCACGGCCGTGCTGGCCGGGGGGGTATGCTTTCTTGGTGAGTGCCTTGCTTGGGCCGAAGATCGGCTCATTGAAGCGACGGGCAATCTTGGTTTTAGGACCAGTATAACGTGCCATTTCGGGGTTGTTGTGTGTTGAGGGGGTTGAACCGCGTGCATTGGGTAACTAGTGCAGCCTTGTAGGCCAGAACCATCTTCCAATACCGCTGGCCAATGAAGGCCAGTTCGCTAAATCAAACGCGACGACGTTTGGGAGGACGGCAGCCGTTGTGGGGCAGCGGCGTCACGTCCTTAATGGTCGTTACCTCAATACCCACGTTACCCAGCGTGCGGATAGCCGATTCACGGCCAGCACCCGGACCCTTTACGAACACCTCGGCTTTGCGCATGCCCAGGTCGTGAGCTACTTTGCCGCAATCCGTGGCAGCCATCTGAGCTGCGTAGGGGGTGTTCTTTTTAGAACCCCGGAAGCCCATCTTACCAGCCGACGCCCAGGAAATAACCTGGCCGTTGTTGTTGGTGATGGAGATGATGATGTTGTTGAACGAGGCTTTGATGTGTACCTGGCCTACGGGCTCAACAACAACAACGCGCTTCTTGGCTTTGTCTTTTCTTTTTTGTGCCATTTGGTTATCGCGAAAAACTGCGGAAGGTGTTGAAGCCGGCTATCCAGTCCGGAAAGCCGGGCTTCGATTCCCGCTACAGATTATTTAGTAGCCTTCTTCTTGCCAGCAACGGTCTTGCGCTTGCCCTTGCGGGTACGCGAGTTGTTCTTGGTACGCTGACCACGAACCGGCAGACCTTTGCGGTGACGCAGACCCCGGTAGCAACCGATGTCCATCAGGCGCTTAATGTTCAGCTGCACTTCTGAGCGCAGCACACCTTCGGTTTTGAACTCAGCAGCAATGATGCTACGAATTTCACCAGCCTCAGCTTCCGTCCAGTCTTTCACCTTCTTGTTCAGGTCGATGCCTGCTTTGGTAAGGATCTGCTGGGCCGAAGGACGACCGATGCCGAAAATGTAGGTCAGCGCGATTTCACCGCGCTTGTTGTCTGGGATATCTACCCCTGCAATACGAGCCATGTGCTTTTTTAAAAAAGTCTGGTGCTACTACCCTTGACGCTGTTTGTAGCGGGGGTTCTTTTTGTTGATGACGTAAAGCTTGCCCTTGCGGCGAATTACCTTACAGTCGGCGCTGCGCTTCTTAACGGACGCTTTGACTTTCATGTGGATGGAGTTGTTAGGAGCTTAGGGTCTTGGGGTCTTGGTACAGGAACCGAAGTCCCTAAGACCCGCTACTTGTAACGGTACACAATTCGTCCCTTCGACAAGTCGTAGGGCGACATTTCCAGCTTTACCTTATCTCCCGGCAGGATCTTGATGTAGTGCATCCGCATCTTGCCCGAAATGTGGGCAATCAACTGGTGACCGTTCTCCAGCTCCACTCGGAACATGGCGTTGGAAAGGGCTTCCAGGATGACTCCGTCCTGCTCAATGGAAGTTTGTTTGGCCATAAGGCTACTGTAAGGCTTTTTCTATGTATTCGAAGGAGGTAAGAATTTCCGCCTTGTCTTTTCTGACTACCACGGTATGCTCGAAGTGCGCCGAAGGCTTGAGGTCTTTGGTGCGGATGGTCCAACCATCTTTCTCCTGAACCACACTCTTGGTACCAAGGTTTACCATGGGCTCAATGGCTAGCACCAAACCCGTTTGCAGCTTCAATCCCGAACCACGTTTTCCATAGTTGGGTACTTCCGGCCGCTCGTGCAGCTTCTGGCCGATACCATGACCAACCAACTCCCGAACTACACCGTACCCACGCTTTTCCACGTGATTCTGAATAGCAAAGCTGACGTCGCCCATCCGGTTACCCGCCACTGCCTGCTCGATACCGAGGTACAGTGACTTCTTGGTTTCTTCGAGCAGCTCCAGTACCTCTGGCGCCACCTCCCCTACCGGGTAAGTATAGGCGCTATCGGCGTGGTAGCCATTCAGCAGCACGCCGCAGTCTACCGAGATGACATCCCCGCTTTTCAGGGTATAGTCACTTGGGAAACCGTGCACCACCACCGAGTTGGGCGAGATGCAAAGGCTGAAGGGGAAATCATTGTAGCCTTTAAACGAAGGCTGCCCGCCATGATCCTTGATGAACTCTTCCGCGCGAAGGTCTAGTTCCCGCGTAGTCACTCCTTCCCGAATCATGCCCGCGACTTCGCCGTGAGCCTGAGCCAGCACCTTCGCGCTGGCTCGCATTAGTTCGATTTCTTCCTCGGTCTTGTAGAAGATCATGACCGAATTAGGATGCCATAGCAATTGGCGTCGAACGCCCCCGCACTTTACCCGACTTCATCATGCCGTCGTAGTGACGCATCAGCAGGTAGCTCTGTACCTGGTTGAGCGTATCCAGTACCACGCCTACCATAATGATGAGCGAAGTTCCGCCGTAAAAGGCTGAGAACGGACGCGTCACCCCGAATAGCAGGGCAATAGCCGGGAAAATGGCAATCAGCGCCAGCGCCAGCGCGCCGGGCAGGGTAATGCGGGTCAATACTTCGTCAATGTACTCGGAGGTATCAGCGCCGGGCTTCACGCCAGGTACGAAACCGCCGCTGCGCTTCAGGTCGTCGGCAATCTGGTTGGGGTTCACGCTGATAGCCGTATAGAAATACGTGAACAGCAGAATGAGCGTCCCGAATACCAAGTTGTACTCCCAGGAAGTGTAATCCGAGAACTTAACGCCAATGGTGTTGGCTAGGTCGCTGTCGTTCTGCCATACCGAGGCCACAATGGCCGGCACAAACATGAGCGACTGGGCAAAAATGATTGGCATCACCCCCGCTGCGTTCACCTTCATAGGGATGAACTGACGCTGGGAGTTAAGCTGAGCGGTACCGCCTATCTGCTTGGCATATTGCACTGGAATCTGGCGCACAGCCTGAGTCAATACAATCACCGCCATGACTACGAAGAAGAGCACCACCAGTTCCAACAGGAAAATGAGTGCGCCATTCAATCCTTTAGCAGCTGCTTCACCGATAATGGCGCCGGGAAAACGTGATACAATCCCGATCATGATGATCATGGAAATACCGTTGCCGATGCCTTTATCAGTAATTTTCTCACCAAGCCACATGCAGAACAGCGTACCAGCGGTGATGATAATCATCGATGATACCGTGAACAGCACGCCCGGATTGATAATGGCATCAGCATTAATGGTAGCAATAAAGCCGACCGACTGAGCCAGAACAATGGGAATGGTGAGAATACGGGTGTACTGGTTGATTTTCTTGCGTCCCGACTCACCCTCTTTCTGCAGCTTCTGGAAGTACGGCACCGCAATCGTCAGCAGTTGCAATACAATGGAAGCCGAGATATAGGGCATGATGCCCAGTGCAAAAATCGATGCGTTGCTGAAAGCGCCCCCGAGGAGCGTATCCAGAATACCGAAAATGCCTGCGGCGCCTTGTTTCAGACGGGTAGCATCAACTCCGGGCAGCACCACGAAGGAGCCTAGCCGATAGATGGCAATGAAAAAAAGCGTATTGAAGATCCGCGTACGCAGATCTTCAATCGCAAAAATGTTCTTTATCGTTTCGATAAACTTTTTCATCGCCGATTATGACTTTACAGCGTCACAGCTTTACCACCGGCTTTCTCAATGGCTTCTACAGCCGATTTTGAGAAGGCGTGGGCGTGTACTTCCACCGCCGTAGCAATTTCGCCACGACCCAGAATTTTAATCTTGGCGTTTTTCGAGGCCAGACCAGCATTTACGAAGAAAGCCGAATCCAAGGTAGTAACGCCACCCTCAGTGAGGCTAGCCAGTACGTCCAAGTTGATGGCTTTGTACTCCACGCGGTTCAGGCTCTTGAAGCCGAACTTAGGCACGCGGCGCTGCAGGGGCATCTGGCCACCTTCGAAGCCGGACTTTTTGGAGTAGCCCGAGCGGGACTTGGCACCTTTATGACCGCGCGTTGAAGTGCCGCCACGGCCGGAACCCGTACCACGGCCTACACGCTTTTCATTGCGGGTAGCACCAACGGCGGGTTTGAGATTGCTGAGATTCATGATCGAGATACTTCCTACAGTTCGGTTACTTCCAACAGGTGTTTCACGGCGTTTACCATGCCAGCAACCTGAGGCGTGTTCTCCACGCTCTTGGTGCTACCCATTTTGCCGAGGCCAAGGGCCTTCACCGTGCGTTTCTGACGCTCTGGGCGGTCGATAACGCTTTTCACGAGTTTAATTTGGATCTGCGCCATCTGACTCTTAACCGTTAAATACTTGGGCGAGTGTGATACCGCGAGCCTGTGCAATTTGCATGGGGTCACGCATTTTCAGCAGCGCGTCGAAGGTTGCCTTCACCACGTTGTGGGGGTTAGACGAGCCTTTCGACTTGGCCAGTACGTCTTTGATGCCGGCGCTTTCGAACACAGCACGCATAGCACCACCAGCAATTACACCGGTACCGGCAGCAGCTGGCTGAACCAGTACGAAACCACCGGAGTACTTGCCTTCCATCACGTGAGGAACAGTGTGCTTGTACAGCGGCACTTTCACCAAGTTCTTCTTCGCGTCGTCAATGCCTTTAGCAATGGCGTCCGTTACTTCGTTGGCTTTGCCGAGGCCGTAGCCTACGGTGCCGTTGCCGTCACCTACTACCACGATGGCGGAGAAGCTGAAGCGACGACCGCCCTTTACTACTTTCGCTACGCGGTTGATAGCAACCACTTTTTCTTTCAGATCGGACTCAGCCGCGCGGGGAGCCTGGTCACGGTTACCGCCTCGGTCGTTTCCACCACCACGACGGTCGTTGCCGCCCCGGTCATTACCGCCACCACGGTTGTTGTTGAATTCTGCCATGATGCGTTAGAAATTAAGGCCGCCTTCGCGGGCACCTTCTGCCAATGATTTTACACGGCCGTGGTAGAGGTAACCCGAACGGTCAAATACCACTTTCGTAATGCCTTTTTCCTGAGCACGGGCGGCAAGCTCTTTGCCGACTGCGGCGGCGAGGGCGACTCCGTTGCCCCCTACCACCGAAACGTGCTTCGAGGAAGCAGCTGCCAGCGTGCGGCCGATGGTGTCGTCAATAATCTGAGCGTAGATGCCCGTATTGCTGCGAAACACCGACAAACGCGGGCGCTCGGACGTGCCAGCCACCTTAGTGCGGATGATGCGCTGGATCCGTTTTCTTCTAGTTGCTTTATCGAAAGCCATGGTGTGATGTTATTTCGAAGCCGTTTTACCAGCCTTACGACGAATCTGCTCGCCCACGAAGCGTACGCCTTTGCCTTTGTAAGGCTCAACTTTACGCAGGGAACGAATTTTAGCAGCTACTTGACCCAGCAGTTGCTTATCGATGCTGGTGAGGGTAACGATAGGGTTCTTACCCTTTTCAGTTACCGCCGTTGCAGTTACCTCTTTCGGCAGTGCCAGGAAGATGTTGTGCGAATAGCCCAGCGCAAGTTCCAGGGTGTTACCAGCCATCGAGGCTTTGTAACCTACACCTACCAGCTCCAGCTTCTCTTCCAGACCGTTGCTAACGCCGCTGATGGCGTTGTTCAGCAGCGAGCGGTAGAGACCGTGCATAGCCTTGTGGCGCTTCTGTTCCGTCGGACGGGAAACAACCAGCTGGCCGTCTTCCTGGGCCACGATGATGTCGCGGTCCACCGGAACCACCAAAGTGCCTTTCGGGCCCTTTACGGTTACCGTATTTTCGTTGCTCACTTCAACCTGCACGTTGGCGGGCAGGCTGATGGGCAGTTTACCAATGCGTGACATAGTCTCGTTTTCCTTTCAGATTAGTAGACGTAGCACAGCACTTCGCCGCCCACGTTTTCGGCTTTCGCCTCTTTCTCCGTCATCACGCCCTTGGACGTCGACAGAATTGCAATACCCAAGCCGCTCAGTACGCGGGGCAGGTTTTCTACGTGAGCATACGTGCGCAGACCAGGCGAGCTGATGCGCTCCAACTTGGTGATGGCAGGAGCCTTGGTAGTGGGGTTGTACTTCAGCGCGATTTTGATCGTGCCTTGTACTGCGGCATCATCAAAACGGTAGCTCTGAATGTACCCTTTTTTGTAGAGCACTTTCGTGATTTCCTTTTTGATGTTGCTGGCCGGAATCTCTACTACCCGGTGGTTTGCCTTGATGGCATTGCGTACCCGGGTCAGGTAGTCGGCAATTGGATCTGTATTCATTGAGAATGTAGAAAAGAAGCTCCTAATTCTAGGGGCCGCAAAGATAGGAAAATTTCGCCGCCACAGAAAGGGGCGACGAAATTTTCGGTTAAGACTACTCGGCTCGGCTTATGAAGGCTCGGCCAATGGTTTCTTTTGGCAACCTGCCATGTAATGTTGTCTTGCTCAAAAAACGAAGGAAGACAACAGCAGTGGTACTACCAGCTAGACTTGGTCACGCCAGGAATCTTGCCGGCCAGCGCCATTTCGCGGAAGCGCACCCGGCTGATGCCGAACTTGCGCATATAGCCACGGGGGCGGCCGTCAATTTTGTCGCGGTTGTGCAAACGCACGGGCGAAGCATTGCGGGGCAGTTTGTCCAGACCTTCGTAGTCGCCAGCCGCTTTCAGGGCCTTGCGCTTCTCGGCATAACGGGCTACGACAGCAACGCGCTTCCGCTCCCGGGCTTTCATCGATTCCTTAGCCATTGTTTTGTTTCTTGGCGTTAGCGAACGGCATTCCGAAGGCGCGCAGCAGCTCGTAGCTCTGTTCGTCGTTTTCGGCCGTCGTTACGAAGGTAATATCCATACCGGCAATCGACTTGATTTTGTCAATCGAAATTTCCGGGAAGATGATTTGCTCCTTGATGCCTAGGGTATAGTTACCACGGCCATCGAAGCCTTTGTCGTTGATGCCTTTGAAGTCACGCACGCGGGGCAGCGCTACAGTCAGCAGACGGTCGAGGAACTCGTACATCTGATTGCCGCGGAGCGTTACACGCGCACCGATAGGCATGCCTTCACGCAGTTTGAAGTTCGACACTGAGCGCTTGGCGATGGTAGGAACGGCTTTCTGACCGGTGATGATGGTCAGCTCGTCCACTCCGTTGTCGACCAGCTTCTTGTCGGCTACGGCTGCGCCGATACCGCGGTTGATGCAGATCTTGGTGATGCGTGGTACCTGCATGATGCTCTTGAACTGGAATTTCTCCTGGAGCGCCGGTACTACTTCTTTTTGGTATTTCTCTTTGAGTCGAGCCATTGTGGTAGGGCAGGTTAGCGGTTGGTCGATTCCACCGCCTTCACGTTGCTCACGTGAATGCCGGCTTCAATCTTCGTAATGCCGCCCTGGGGGTTCTTTGCACTGGGTTTGTTGTGCTTAGTCACCAGGTTCAGGCCTTCCACGATAACACGCTGCGTCGAGCGGTTCACCGATTTGATTACACCGGTTTTGCCTTTCTCGTCACCAGCAATTACCAGAACGGTATCACCGGTTTTCACATGCAGTTTCGCGGGCGTTGCTTTCGTTTTCGTTGCCATTGCTTAGAGAACTTCAGGGGCCAGCGAAACAATTTTCATGAACTGCTTCTCGCGCAGTTCGCGGGCCACGGGGCCGAAAATACGGGTACCGCGGGGCTCGTCGTTGTTGTTGAGCAGTACGGCTGCGTTGTCGTCGAAACGAATGTAGGAACCATCCTTACGGCGGATTTCCTTCTTCGTGCGCACAACCACAGCTTTCGATACAGCGCCTTTTTTAGCGTTGCCGGAAGGAATAGCCGACTTAATGGCTACTACAATCTTGTCGCCTACGCTGGCGTATTTCTTGCCCGTGCCACCGAGGACACGGATGCAGAGAACTTCTTTGGCGCCGCTGTTATCAGCGACGGTCAGACGGGATTCTTGCTGTATCATCTTACTTGGCGCGTTCTACGATTTCTACCAATCTCCAGCGTTTGTTCTTGCTCAGCGGACGGGTCGACATGATGCGAACCGTATCCCCTTCGCCACATTCGTTGTTCTCGTCGTGGGCCATAAACTTGGTCGACTTGGTCACGAATTTGCCGTAGATCGGGTGTTTCATTTTGCTTTCCACAACCACCGTGATGGACTTGTCCATCTTGGTGGAGGAAACGCGCCCGATGATTTCTTTGCGCAGGTTCCGCTCGGGGGCGGTAGTTGCCTGCTGTTCTGCGTTGCTTGCCATCGTTAGTTAGCAGGGTTAGTAGTCTGCTCGTTCTCGCGACGCTTCAACTCGGTCAGCAGACGGGCAACATTCTTGCGGCTTTGCTTCAGACGGATCGGGTTTTCCAGGGGCGAAATAGCGTGCGCGAAGCGCAGGCTCTGGCCATTGGTCTGCTCGGTCTTGATCTGGTTTTTCAGGTCCTCAACGGAGAGGGCACGGATATCAGCGTTCTTCATCTTGATTATGCTTCTTGAAAGTCGCGACGAACAACAAATTGCGTACGTACCGGCAGTTTTTGCGCGGCCAGACGCAGCGACTCCTGCGCCACCTCCAGGGTAACCCCATCCGATTCGAACATGATGGTGCCGGGCTTCACAACGGCTACCCAGTACTCTGGAGAACCTTTACCCTTACCCATCCGCACTTCGGCTGGTTTCTTGGTGATTGGCTTGTCGGGGAAAATCCGGATCCACACCTGGCCTTCACGCTTCATAGCGCGGGTCATGGCGATACGGGCCGCTTCGATCTGTCGTGCCGTGATCCAAGCCGTTTCGAGCGACTTGATGGCAAACGAACCGAAGTCAATGGAGCTGCCGCGGTAGGCTAGGCCATGCACGCGACCCTTTTGCATCTTGCGATACTTGGTCCTTTTCGGCTGTAACATGAGTTATTCTTGAATTGAGATGCGAGAGAAAGGAAAAGGCCTAGCGACGGGGGCCGCCACCTTGACCGCCCCGGTTCTGGCCACCGGGGCCACCACCGCTGCGACGCTGGCCGCCGGCACCCTGACCACCACGGTTGTCACCGCCACGGCCTTCGCCACCCCGGTCATTCCGGTCGCGACGTGGGCCACGGTCGCCGCCACGGTCGCCACGCTCACCACGCGGGCCACGGTCGTTACCACCACGGGTATCGTTGCCTTGGTTAGCAGGAACTTGGTTGGGCGACAAATCGGGCTTGCCGAATACCTCACCGCGCATGATCCATACCTTGATACCAATTTTGCCATATACCGTCTGAGCTTCAGACAGCGCATAGTCGATATCGGCACGCAGCGTGTGCAGCGGAGTGCGGCCTTCCTTGTATTGCTCGGAGCGAGCAATTTCAGCACCACCTAAACGGCCACCGCACTGAATTTTGATGCCTTCGGCACCAACGCGGATAGCTGCCTGGATGCTCATCTTCATAGCGCGGCGGAACGAGATACGCGCCTGCAGCTGCTGGGCAATGCTCTCCCCTACCAGCTTGGCGTCGAGTTCCGGACGCTTAATTTCGAAGATGTTGATCTGAACGTCTTTGCCGGTAATCTGCTTCAGTTCGTCCTTGATCTTATCAACTTCCTGACCGCCTTTACCGATTACCACCCCCGGGCGAGCCGTGTTGATGGTAATGGTGATACGCTTCAGGGTACGCTCAATCACGATGCGGCTAATGCCACCTTTCGGGATACGAGCCATGATGTATTTGCGGATTTTCTCGTCCTCCACCAGCTTGTCGGCAAAATCCTTGCCGCCGTACCAGTTCGAGTCCCATCCTTTGATGACGCCCAGACGGAAGCCAACCGGATTTACTTTCTGTCCCATAGTGCTTATGCGGTGGCTTCTGCCGTGGTTTCAGTGGATTTCTTGGCCGAGCTGCGACGAGTGGTTTTCTTCGGAGCGGCGGCGTTATCGGCAGACTTGGTTTCGGCAGCCTGCTGAGCGGCAGCTTTGCTACCGAGCGGTTCTACTTTCGAATCCAGAATCAGCGTCACGTGGTTGCTGCGCTTGCGGATGCGGTGGCCACGGCCCTGGGGGGCGGGGCGCAGACGCTTCAGCTGGCGGCCTTCATCCACGAAAATCTCTTTGATGTAGAGGTTAGCATCTTCGATACGCTCGTCCTCGTTCTTCTGCTGCCAGTTGGCCAAAGCCGACAGGAGCAGTTTCTCGACGCGGGCAGCACCAGAGTTTGCCTCGAATTTCAGCAGGCCCAAAGCACGGGTCACTTTCTGACCGCGTACCAGGTTGGCCACCAAGCGCATTTTGCGCGGCGAGGTGGGCACATTACGGAGTTTAGCTACTGCTTCCATCGATTAGCGCTTGCCTTTATCTTTCTTGGCAATGTGACCACGGAAGTTGCGGGTGGGAGCAAACTCACCGAGTTTGTGTCCTACCATGTTTTCCGTCACATAAACCGGGATGAACTTATTGCCGTTGTGAACGGCGAAGGTGTGGCCAACGAAGTCAGGCGAAATCATCGAGCGGCGAGACCAAGTCTTCACCACCGACTTTTTGCCGGAGTCTTCCATTGCCGAAACTTTCTTCTCGAGCCGGAAGTCAATGTACGGCCCTTTTTTTAGCGAACGTGCCATTGCTTACTTCTTGCCTTTACGGTTAACGATGAGCTGCTCAGAGTACTTGTTCTTGTTGCGCGTCTTCTGACCCTTAGCGAAGATGCCGTTACGGCTGCGTGGGTGACCACCCGACGAACGACCTTCACCACCACCCATGGGGTGATCTACAGGGTTCATAGCTACACCACGTACGCGTGGACGACGGCCCAACCAACGGTTACGACCGGCTTTGCCGAGACGTACGTTCATGTGGTCACCGTTCGAAACAGTTCCTACGGTAGCCATGCAGGTAACGAGTACCATGCGCATCTCACCGGAAGGCAGTTTCAGGGTAGCATACCGATCTTCACGAGCCACCAACTGGGCGTACGTGCCGGCCGAACGAGCCATAGCAGCGCCGCTGCCGGGAATCAGTTCGATGTTGTGCACGATGGTACCCAGGGGGATTTCGCGCAACGGAAGGGCGTTGCCTACTTCCGGAGCTGCACCTGTACCCGACACCACGGTAGCGCCTACCTCAACACCCGCGGGGGCGATGATGTAACGCTTCTCACCGTCGGCATAGTTCAGCAGGGCAATGCGCGCCGTCCGATTCGGATCGTATTCAATCGTCTTCACGGTAGCTGGAACACCAGCCTTATCCCGCTTGAAGTCGATAACACGATATTTTTGTTTGTGACCACCACCGATGTAACGGTTGGTCATTTTACCCGCACCATTGCGGCCACCGGATTTTTTCAGGGGTGCCAACAGCGACTTCTCCGGCTCCGACGTCGTAATCTCGTCGAAGGCCGGGGCGATGCGGAAGCGCTGACCCGGTGATGTTGGTCTTAGTTTTTTGAGTGCCATTACGCTAGCTTAGAAATGCTCTATTGCAGGAAGGCGAAGCCTTAGATGCCGTTGTAGAAGTCGATAACGTCGCCTTCCTTCACGGTAACAATGGCTTTTTTGCCATGTGCCCGGCGGCCTGCTACGGCGCCGGTCTTCGTGAACTTGGACTTGAGCTTACCGTTGGTGCGGATCGTGCTGATGCCCGTTACCGTCACGCCGTACAGCTGCTCGATGTCCTTTTTGATCTGAACCTTATTGGCCGTGCGCTCTACTTGGAAAACGTACTGCCCTTTTTCGTTCAGGCCCGTGGCCTTCTCGGTCACGATGGGTTTTTTCAGCGTGCTCATTATTCAGCGGAGGTATAGAGTTGTTCCAGAGCCGTGAGACCAGCCTCCGACAGCAACAGCGTGTCGGTGTTCAGCAGGTCGTGCGTGTTCAGCGCCACCGGCGTTGCCACTTTCACTTTCTGCACGTTGCGAGCCGACAGAACCACGTTCTTGTCAACTTCGCCCGTTACCAGCAGGGTCTTTTTGCCGTTGTTCAGCTTCAGACCAGCCAGGATGTTCACAAACTCTTTGGTTTTGGGAGCGTCCAGCAGAATGTTTTCCACCAGCGCGATTTTGCCATCCTGAGCCAGCGTCGACAGAGCCGACAGACGGGCCAAGCGCTTGGTCTTCTTGTTCAGCTTGAAGCCGTAGTCACGGGGCTGAGGACCGAATACCCGGCCACCACCAATGAAAACAGGCGACTTCATGCTACCAGCGCGGGCACCGCCCGTACCTTTTTGCTTTTTCAGCTTCTTGGTAGTGCCGCTTACTTCGTTCCGCTCCTTCGACTTGTGCGTGCCTTGGCGCTGGTTGGCCAAGTACTGCTTTACGTCGAGGTACATTACGTGCTCGTTGGGCTCGATGCCGAAAATGGCATCCGACAGCGTTACCTTACGGCCGGTGTCCTCACCCTTGATATTTAATACTGACAGTTCCATCTCTCGGGGTTATTTTTCAAGTACCACGTAAGAGTTCCGGGAGCCGGGAACCGAACCGCTTACTACGATTAGGTTTTTGTCGGCTACTACGCGCAGCACCTTCAGGTTCTGAATTTTCACCCGGTCGCCGCCCATACGGCCCGCCATGCGCATTCCTTTGAATACGCGCGAGGGCCAGGAGCAGGCACCGATAGAACCGGGGTGACGCAGACGGTTGTGCTGACCGTGGGTCTGCCCGCCTACACCAGCGAAGTTGTAACGCTTCACTACGCCCTGGAAACCTTTGCCCTTGGAGGTACCTACCACGTCAACGAATTCGCCTTCCTCAAAGAGGGTAGCGTTGATTTCGCTGCCAGTTGCGTATACCTCGTCGGTGCGGAACTCAACGAGTTTATGTTTGGGCGTAGTGCCCGCTTTGGCGAAGTGCCCAGCCAGGGGCTTGTTGGTGTTCTTGGCTTTTTTCTCGCCGTAGCCGAGTTGGATGGCTGCGTAGCCGTCCGTTTCGATGGTCTTAACCTGCGTCACTACGCACGGACCCGCCTCGATGAGCGTGCAGGGAATGTTCTTCCCGTCCGGAGTGAAGAGGCTTGTCATACCGATTTTTTTACCGATGATGCCAGGCATTCGTTTGGGGTTTATAAAATGACACAGCGAAAACGCCCGAACGGCGTTTTCGGAATGGGAGTGCAAAGCTAGGGAATTGTTGGCTCATTTTCCAACCCCTTTCTAAAATATTTTCAGGGAGTTAGCAATAGTCACCTATGTGTTCTAGTCGTTCAGTGTCAGGCTATTTCTCGCAACGGACGGCATCATTTGGTATTCGGTTACCTAAGCTACGAGCCTCCTCCGTTGCCTATCGGGTATTCCAATAGTACAATCTGTTAATGGGAGCTAGCGAGGCCGCCACTGTTGCTCCGGCTCGACTGGCATCTCCTGCCCGTTTAAAGCCAGTAATATAAACAGCAGGGCAAATGTGAGCCCAACCTGAGCTTCCAGGGTGTACTCCACTAGGAAGGATAAGGTGATGATCAGGTACTGGGCTAACAGCAACGGCGAATAATGGGGCCAGATGCGAATACCCGGGAAATAGAAGAACAGCGTAAACAACAGTACGCCCAGCCCACCATAGGCAACTAGGTAATAGAGAAACTGATTGTGCGGTAAGATATATGCCTCCTCGGAGATAGAGGGGAACTGCTGGCGGTACTGTTGGGCAATGGCCGGCTTCATGTTGGCCCGGCCAACGCCAAGCACTGGATGCTCTTCAAAGATTTCCAAGGCTACCTTATAGGAATAAAACCGCCCTACCAGGGAGTAATTATTGGCCGAGGTACTTTGCCGTACGCGCCCCACGTCGTCCTGGGTATTAAGAAACTTGTTGCGAAAGGTTGGAAAGACCCCGTAGCTCACCATAGGGGTAAGCAGCATCAGGGAAGCAATGAGCCCGGCGAGCCGCACATTACGCCGCCATAGCAGCAGCCAGCCAATGGCAACACCCGCCAGTGCATACAGCGTTAGCAAGCCGCTGCGCACGGCCAGCATATGCTGATACAAAACCAGGAAGGCAATAATCACCAGCAAATATCGACGCCACGGCCCGTCTACCACCTTCCGTCCTACAAGTACCGTTGCGGCTGCTACCGCATACGTCACCATCAAACTAAACCGGATATGGTCCGGAGCCGTTGGCATGATTTGCGACTCTAGGTACCGCTGGTTGATTTCGACGAAATGACTTAGATAATAACCCGCACTGCCCAGAGCAGACAAAGTGACGAGTGTGATGAAAAACACGTTCAACCTAACCAAGTAACGTCCCGGCAGGCCAGGCAACCACAGAAACGCAAGGGGAAGCACCAGGAAAGGCAACTGCAGCGTAACGCCCCGCCAGAACTCAGCGGCATTCCCAACCTGTGTTTGTAGTCCGGATAATAGTACTAAGCCAAATACCCCTAACAGGCTGTAGTAAACGGCCGAGAACTTGCTACGGTAGGTAGCAGAGCAAGTAAGCCGGTAGAAAAGCGCCACAATAAAAAGAGCAACGATGCCAATGCTCGTCAGGACGCGAAAAAAATTCACCGTGAATAGCCCAACCATAATGATTCCGCAGCTCAGCGCAGCTAGCCGCAACAGCACAGTAGAGTCTTTTAAATAACCAGGCAAAAAACGCATATGCACTTGAAGAGGCGGAAGCAGGTGCGTGGCGTTGCATGCTTCGACGAAGAGGGTATTGAGACTGCTAAGTTGAGGATAAAAAAAGAACACCCCGCAGAGGTGGCTCTACGGGGTGTTCCTTACTTAATCAAAGAAACCAGTCCTCAGACTTTGATTTCAACGTCTACGCCACTAGGCAGCTCAAGCTTCATCAGGGCATCTACCGTCTTCGACGAAGTCGAGTAGATATCCACGAGGCGCTTGTAGGTGCAGAGCTGGAACTGCTCACGCGACTTCTTGTTCACGTGGGGCGAACGAAGTACGGTGAACTTCTCCTTAATGGTCGGCAATGGAATCGGACCGCTTACGATAGCGCCCGTAGCCTTCACCGCCTTCACGATCTTCTCCGACGATTTGTCCACCAAGTTGTGGTCGTAGGATTTGAGTTTGATGCGAATTTTCTGGTTCATGTCTGTTGAATGAAAGCGGTATTAGCGAATGGCGTTACCCTTTTGCTTGGCGATGATGGCTTCCGCAAGGTTGTTGGGCACCTGATCGTAGTGCGAGAACGTCAGCGAGGCGGAAGCGCGACCCGAAGAGATGGTACGCAGCGACGTTACGTAACCAAACAGTTCCGACAGCGGAACGTCAGCTTTGATAACGTTAGCGCCACCTTTCGTGTCCATGCCCTTCATGATGCCGCGGCGACGGTTCAGGTCACCCGTTACGGAACCCGTGTACTCGTCCGGCGAAACTACCTCTACGGCCATAATAGGCTCGAGCAGTTTCGGAGCGGCCAGCTTACCAGCTTCGCGGAAACCACCGCGGGCAGCCAGTTCGAACGACAGCGCGTCCGAGTCAACATCGTGGTACGAGCCGAAGAACAGACGCACGCGCATGCCTTCGATGGGGAAGCCCGCCAGCGGACCGTTCTTCATGGCTTCTTCGAAACCTTTCTGAACCGGCGCGATGAATTCGCGGGGGATAACACCACCCGTGATGTCGTTTACGAACTCCAGACCGGGTTTCTCCGGATCGACCAGTTTGGGGCCGAGTTCGAATACGATGTCACCGAATTTACCACGGCCACCCGTCTGCTTCTTGTAGGTTTCGCGGTGCTCAACCGTTTTGGTCAATACCTCCTTGTACGCAACCTGTGGAGCACCCTGGTTGATTTCCACCTTGAACTCCCGACGCATACGGTCGATGATGATTTCAAGGTGAAGCTCGCCCATGCCTTTCAGTACGGTCTGGCCCGTCTCAGGATCAGTTTGTACCACCAGCGTGGGGTCTTCTTCCACGAGTTTGGCAATAGCCATACCCATCTTATCCACGTCGGCCTGAGTTTTGGGCTCAATGGCGTAACCGATTACCGGCTCGGGGAACGACATCGACTCGAGTACGATGCGCGACTTTTCGTCGGTCAGCGTGTCACCGGTCTTGATGTCTTTGAAACCCACACCGGCGGCAATGTCACCCGCCTGGATTTTGTCAATGGGGTTCTGCTTGTTGGAGTGCATCTGCATGAGACGCGAGATACGCTCCTTCTTGTTCGTGCGGTTGTTGTGCACGTACGAGCCAGCGTCCAGCACGCCGCTGTAGCAGCGGAAGAAGCACAGACGACCAACGAAGGGGTCAGTAGCAATTTTGAACGCCAGGGCCGTGAAAGGCTCGGCATTGTCGGGGTGACGCTCGATTTCCTCGCCTGTGTCGGGGTTGGTACCGATGATGGCGGGCATGTCCAGCGGCGAAGGCAGGTAGGCCATTACGCCGTCCAGCATCGACTGCACACCTTTGTTTTTGAAAGCCGAACCGCACATAACGGGCGAGAACTTCATGTCGATAACCGCTTTGCGGATTACCACCATCATTTCTTCGCGGGTGATGCTCTCCGGATCTTCGAAAAACTTCTCCATCAGCGTGTCGTCGTACTCGGCTACGCTTTCGATGAGCTTCTCGCGCCACTCGGCTACCGTTTCCACCAGATCCTCGGGAACCGGGATTTCGTGGTACGATTTGCCTTGGGTAGCGTCGTCCCATACAATGGCTTTGCCCGTCAGTAGGTCAACTACGCCTTTGAAGGTGTCTTCGGCGCCAATCGGGATTTGCAGCGGCACGGGGTTAGCGCCCAGCTTCTCCTTAATCTCGTTAACCGCCTTGAAGAAGTCGGCACCGGCACGGTCCATCTTGTTGACGAAGCAGATGCGGGGCACCTTGTACTTGTCAGCCTGGCGCCATACAGTTTCCGACTGGGGCTCTACGCCCGAAACAGCGCAGAACAACGCAACGGCACCGTCGAGTACGCGCAGCGAGCGTTCAACTTCTACCGTGAAGTCAACGTGGCCGGGAGTATCGATGAGGTTGATTTTGTACTGCTTGGTTTCCGGCGTCGGGTCGCCGTTGGCGTCGGTCGGGTAGTTCCAGAAAGTGGTAGTAGCAGCCGACGTGATGGTGATACCACGCTCCTGCTCCTGCTCCATCCAGTCCATCGTAGCAGCACCTTCGTGCACTTCCCCGATTTTGTGGGTCTTACCGGTATAGTAGAGAATGCGCTCCGAGGTCGTGGTCTTACCGGCGTCGATGTGCGCCATAATCCCAATGTTCCGGAGGTATTGCAGGTCTTTATTAACAGCCATGATTTTTGTTGGGGTCTTAGGGTCTTAGGGTCTTAGGGTCTTGGTTGTCGTTCGGTTTGTACCAGAACAAAACCAAGACCCCAAGACCCTAAGACCCCAACAACTGATTAGAAGCGGAAGTGCGAGAAGGCCTTGTTAGCTTCGGCCATCCGGTGCGTGTCGTCCTTTTTCTTCACGGCAGCACCTTCACCTTTGGCAGCGGCAATGATTTCGCCAGCCAGCTTGTCTTTCATGGTTTTCTCACCACGACGACGCGCGTATTGAATCAGCCACTTCGAACCAACGGCGATGCGACGGTCGGCGCGAACTTCAATCGGCACCTGGAAGGTAGCACCACCTACGCGGCGGCTCTTCACTTCTACTGTCGGCATTACGTTGTTGAGGGCTTTGCGCCACATCTCCAGGCCGCTTTCCTTGGTGCGCTGCTCAACCAGTTCGCAGGCATCGTAGAAAATTCCGTAGGCCAGGTTTTTCTTCCCGTCGTACATCATGTAGTTGACGAAACGGGTTACCAGCGTCTCCTTAAACTTGGGGTCGGGCAGGAGGATGCGCTTTTTCGGTTTTGACTTTCTCATGGGTTCAGATGTGAGTAGGTAGTAGCCACGAGTGGGATAAGAACCATATGCTATCCAGCACTTCGGGCTACCACACTCGTATCAATTACTTTTTCTTGCCGGGTGCGGGTTTGCCGCCTTTACCCGTAGCCACAGGCTGACCGGGCTTCGGACGCTTGGCGCCATATTTCGAGCGACGCTGCAGACGGCCGTTTACGCCGGCGGTGTCCAGGGCGCCCCGGATGATGTGGTAACGTACGCCGGGAAGGTCTTTCACACGGCCGCCACGAATCAGCACGATGCTGTGCTCCTGCAGGTTGTGGCCTTCACCAGGGATGTAGGCGTTAACTTCTTTGCCGTTGGTGAGACGCACGCGGGCCACTTTGCGCATAGCCGAGTTCGGCTTCTTAGGCGTGGTAGTGTACACACGGGTGCAAACGCCACGGCGCTGCGGGCACGAGTCAAGAGCCGGCGACTTCGACTTGGTCGTCAGCTTCTCGCGGCCTTTTCGTACTAACTGGTTGATGGTAGGCATCTACGGAATGGTTTGTCTAGGGGGGTTCACTCCCAAAAAATTAGGCTTGCAAAGGTATTGACTTGCTTTTGAAATAGCAAACAGGTTGAAATAGTTAATTTTAGGAATCAGGCTTATCTCCCCAGCTAGTTGAAAACTGCTGGGCTGCCGCTGGCTGACACCAACAAAAAAGGCCTCTGCCGGATGCAGAAGCCTTTCCTTAAGGTGAGTTTTTATTAGGCCTCCCCTACCGCGCCGCCGAAGCCCATGGGGTAGCTAGGCGAATCGTTCTGCACTTTCACGGGCCCGAACGTCTGCTCGAACCGCTCTATGTTCTCCTGTAAGGCTGAAAGCAGCCGCTTGGCGTGCTCCGGCGTCAGGATGATGCGGGACTTTACCTTGGCCTTCGGCAACCCCGGCATCAGCCGGATAAAGTCGATGACGAACTCGCTGCTGCTATGCGCAATCATAGCCAGGTTGGCGTACTCGCCCTCGGCTATAGCTTCCGACAGCTCAATGTTGATGGCGTTCGGGTCCTGGGGTATATTGGGGTCGGTTGGTTGCATGCTTCAAATCGTAATTGTTTCGTAGAACAAGGTAAAGAAAAAGCCGGCCGAATTGCTTCGACCGGCTTTTCCTGTACTTACACCTTAACGCTTACACCGACTCGCGACGGGCGGCGCGGGCGGGGCGCTTGGCCGGAGCCACGGCATCGTCGGCTTTGGGCGCTTGCAGCGCTTCCAACTCGTCCTTCGAGCCCACAATCTGACGCGTGTACTCGCGCAGACCGGTACCAGCCGGGATGAGGTGACCTACGATTACGTTCTCCTTCAGGCCCAGCAGTTCGTCGGCCTTGCCACGGATGGCGGCTTCCGACAGCACCTTGGTCGTTTCCTGGAAAGATGCAGCCGAGATGAAGGACTGCGTACCCAGCGAAGCCTGCGTGATACCCTGCAGCGTGGGACGAGATACGGCCGGCTGAGCGTCGCGTACTTCTACCAGTTGCAGGTCGCGGCGGCGCAGGCTGCTATTCTCGTCGCGCAGGCGACGAGCCGTTACAATCTGGCCGGGCTTCAGGTTCGTGGAGTCGCCCGCGTTGGTTACCACCTTCATGTCGATGATGGTATCGTTTTCCTCCATGAAGATAATCTTGTCGATTACCTGGTGCTCCAAGAAGGTCGTATCACCGGCGTCGAGGATAACCACTTTCTGCATCATCTGGCGAACGACCACCTCGATGTGCTTATCGTTGATTTTTACCCCCTGCAGGCGGTACACTTCCTGAATCTCGTTCACGAGGTATTCCTGCACGGCGCCCGGACCCTGAATGCTCAGGATGTCGGACGGGGTGATGGCACCATCGGAAAGCGGCGAACCCGCGCGGATGAAGTCGTTGTCCTGCACCAGAATGTGCTTGGACAGCGGTACCATGTATTTTTTCTTCACGCCGTCTTTCGACTCCACGAAGATTTCACGGTTACCACGCTTCACCGTACCGTAGGTTACTACACCGTCGATTTCGGCCACAACGGCCGGGTTCGAGGGGTTACGGGCTTCGAAGAGCTCCGTAACGCGGGGCAGACCACCGGTGATGTCGCGGGTTTTGCCCACGGCACGCGGAATCTTAGCCAGGATCTGACCAGCCTTGATTTTCTCTCCATTCTCCACGTTCAAGTGCGAGCCAACCGGGATAGAGTAGGCCTTGTGACCTTCCATGTCGCCTTTCTTGCCAGGACGAATGATGATGGCCGGGTTCTGGTCCTTAGCCTTCGATTCGATAATCACTTTCTCGCGGTGACCAGTCTGTTCGTCTGACTCCTCGCGGTAGGTGATGCCTTCGGTGATGGCGTCGTACTGAACGGTACCATCGAACTCGGCCAGGATAACGGCGTTGTACGGGTCCCAGTTGTTCAGCTCGGTGCCTTTCTCTACCTCCTGGCCTTCTTCAACCAGCAGGAACGAGCCGTAAGGAACGTGGTTGGAGATGAACACCTTGCCGGTGCCTTTCTCCACGATGCGGATTTCGCCCGAGCGACCCATTACCACTTTCACTGGCTCCCCGTCGGGGTTGGCAGTTTCTACGGTCCGGATGTCTTCGAACTCTACCACACCGGCGAACTTGGCCTTCAGGCTGGCTTCTACGGCAATGTTAGAGGCCGTACCACCTACGTGGAAAGTACGCAGCGTGAGCTGGGTGCCGGGTTCACCGATGGACTGGGCAGCAATTACGCCTACAGCCTCACCTTTCTGCACCATGCGGCCCGACGACAGGTTACGGCCGTAGCACTTGCCGCAAATACCACGCTTGGATTCGCAAGTCAGTACCGAGCGGATTTCCACCGATTCAATGCTGGTAGCATCAATACGGCGGGTAACCTCTTCCGTGATTTCATCACCCGCAGTGAGGATGATTTCGTCGGTCAGGGGGTCGATGATATCGTGTACCGCTACGCGGCCCAGGATACGCTCGGCCAGCGGCTCTACTACGTCCTCGTTATCCTTCAGGGCGAAGGTTTCGATGCCGCGCAGGGTACCGCAGTCCACTTCGTTTACGATAACGTCCTGCGACACGTCTACCAGACGACGGGTCAGGTAACCGGCGTCGGCCGTCTTCAGAGCCGTGTCGGCCAGACCTTTACGAGCACCGTGGGTCGAGATAAAGTACTCGATTACGTCGAGGCCTTCTTTGAAGTTCGACAGAATCGGGTTTTCGATAATCTCGCCTACCGAACCCTGCAGCGACTTCTGCGGCTTAGCCATCAGACCCCGCATACCGCCGAGCTGACGAATCTGCTCGCGCGAACCACGGGCGCCGGAGTGCATCATCATGTAAATCGAGTTGAAGCCCTGGTTCTCCTTTTCGAGGCGACCCATGAGGGTTTCAGTGATTTGGTTGTTGATGCGAGTCCAGATGTCGATAACCTGGTTGTACCGTTCGTTGTCGGTAATCAGACCCATCTGGTAGTTCTGCGTTACGGCAGCTACGTCGGCTTGAGCCTGCGCAATAAGGGCGTCTTTCTCTTTCGGGATGTTGATGTCACCCAGACCCATCGACAGACCACCTTTGTAAGCCGACTGGAAGCCCAGCGTCTTGATGTCGTCGAGGAACTGCGCGGTGCGGGCCATGCCGGTCCGCTTAAACACCATCGAAATGATTTGCTGCAGCTTTTTCTTGGTCAGCAGCTCATCTACGAAACCTACTTCGGCGGGCACCAGCTGGTTGAACAGCACGCGGCCGGCAACCGTCTCAATAATCTTCGTTACGAGGTTGTCGTCTTCGTCCCGAACCTGCGTGCGCACCTTAATGTAAGCGTGCTTCGACAGAATGCCTTCGTTGATGGCAATAACTACTTCCTCATCGGAGTAGAACATCATGCCCTCCCCGTCGATTTTCTCGTCTTCGGTGCTGCGCTTGCCTTTGGTCACGTAGTACAGCCCGAGTACCATGTCCTGCGACGGTACCGCGATGGGCGCGCCGTTGGCGGGGTTCAGTATGTTGTGCGAAGCCAGCATGAGCATAGAGGCTTCCAGGATAGCGGCCGGTCCCAGGGGAACGTGCACAGCCATCTGGTCACCGTCAAAGTCAGCGTTGAAGGCCGTACAAACGAGTGGGTGCAGCTGGATAGCCTTGCCCTCGATGAGGCGGGGCTGGAACGCCTGGATACCCAAGCGGTGAAGCGTAGGAGCCCGGTTCAGGAGCACTGGGTGGCCTTTCAGCACGTTCTCCAGGATGTCCCATACCACGGCGTCCTTGCGGTCGACAATCTTCTTGGCCGACTTCACCGTTTTCACGATGCCGCGCTCGATGAGCTTGCGGATGATGAACGGCTTGAACAGCTCGGCCGCCATATTCTTGGGCAGACCGCACTCGTGCAGCTTCAGCTCAGGACCAACGACGATTACCGAACGACCGGAATAGTCAACGCGCTTACCGAGCAGGTTCTGACGGAAGCGGCCCTGCTTGCCTTTCAGCATATCGGACAGCGACTTCAGCGCCCGGTTGCCTTCAGCACGCACGGCATTCACCTTACGTGAGTTGTCGAACAGCGAATCCACGGCTTCCTGCAGCATACGCTTCTCGTTCCGCAGAATTACTTCAGGCGCTTTGATTTCGATCAGGCGCTTGAGGCGGTTGTTGCGTATGATGACGCGACGGTACAGGTCGTTCAGGTCGGACGTGGCGAAACGGCCACCATCCAGCGGAACGAGGGGACGCAACTCCGGCGGAATAACGGGCACCATACGGATTACCATCCACTCGGGCTTGTTTTCCACACGGGTAGCGGCATCACGGAACGCTTCTACTACGCGCAGACGCTTCAAGGCCTCAGCCTTACGCTGCTGCGAAGTTTCGTGGGCGGCAGAGTCACGCAGCGAGTACGACAACTCGTCCAGGTTGATGCGCTCCAATAGGAGTTGTAGGGCATCGGCACCCATGCGGGCGATGAACTTGTTGGGGTCCTCGTTCGGCAGCATCTGGTTCTCGCGGGGGAGCTTGTCGATGATGTCGAGGTATTCGTCTTCGGTGAGGAAGTCGAGCTGCTGCACGCCTTCTTCGCCTAATACGCCGGGCTGTACAACTACGTACCGCTCGTAATAGATAATCTGATCGAGCTTCTTGGTGGGCAGGCCCAGCAAGTAGCCGATTTTATTGGGCAGGGACTTGAAGTACCAGATGTGCGCTACGGGCACCACCAGTTCGATGTGGCCCATCCGCTCCCGGCGTACTTTCTTCTCGGTCACCTCCACGCCGCAACGGTCGCAGATGATGCCTTTGTAGCGAATCCGCTTGTATTTGCCGCAGTGGCATTCCCAGTCCTTCACGGGACCGAAAATCCGCTCGCAAAACAGGCCGCCCATCTCGGGCTTGTACGTCCGGTAGTTGATCGTCTCGGGCTTCACAACCTCACCGTTCGACCGCTCCAGAATGGATTCGGGCGAGGCCAGCGAAATGGTGACTTTCGAGAAGTCCTGTACCAGTTTCTTGTTTTTTGCAAACGCCATGTAGGGTAGCTGTTGTTAGCTGGTGGCTTTTTCTGTCCGTTGGTTCCGCCAGTCTTAAGAATGGTCGGAAAGAACAAAACAGTTTGACTCTGCGAAAAGTGCTCTGCGGGTCGGATAGGTACGCCGCGCAGTAGTTTCTCGCCAGGTCGGGCAATTCAGGTTGCGGCCAATTGCTTCCGGAGGTTGATGCCGTTCTGACCATATCTCGGAACGACGCCGGCAGCAAGTGTTATCGGTTTCCCGAACCGCGGGTACTCTATTATATCAGAAGGTCTGAAAGGTGGCTGCCGATACTTGCGCACCAGCAGCCACCATTTTCAAACCTTAGTCAAGCGTGATTTCCAGGGCCAGACCGCGCAACTCGTGGATGAGTACGTTGAATGACTCGGGGATATTGGGCTTGGGCAGTACGTCGCCTTTTACAATGGCTTCGTACGCTTTGGCGCGGCCTACCACATCATCCGACTTCACGGTGAGGATTTCCTGCAGCACGTTGGAAGCACCAAAGGCTTCCAGCGCCCACACTTCCATCTCCCCGAAGCGCTGACCACCGAACTGCGCCTTACCACCCAGCGGCTGCTGCGTGATGAGCGAGTACGGCCCGATGGAACGAGCGTGCATCTTATCGTCAACCAAGTGACCGAGTTTGAGCATGTAAATTACGCCCACGGTTACCGGCTGGTCGAAGCGCTGACCCGTTAGACCGTCGTGCAGGTAAGCACGGCCGAAGTGGGGCAGCCCGGCTTCCGTCAGTTCGCGGGATACTTCCTCTTCGGTAGCACCGTCGAAAATCGGGGTAGCGTAGGTGCGGCCCAGCTTCAGGCCAGCCCAGCCCAGTACGGTCTCATAAATCTGACCGATGTTCATCCGGCTCGGTACACCCAGCGGGTTGAGCACGATGTCCATTGGGGTGCCGTCGGGCAGGAAGGGCATGTCCTCATCGCGCACGATGCGGGCTACAACCCCTTTGTTACCGTGACGACCGGCCATTTTATCACCCACCTTCAGCTTGCGCTTCTTGGCGATGTAGACTTTAGCCAGCTGTACGATACCAGCGGGCAGTTCGTCGCCTACTTCCAGCGTGAACCGGTCACGCTTGAAGCGGGCCGTGATGGTGTTACGCTTCTTGGCGTAGTTTTTCACCAGCTCGGTTACCATGCTGTTCACACGGGCATCGGCCGTCCAGCCTTCCAGCACGAGGTCCTTGAACATGTTCACCTCTTCGGGAACCGCGTAGTTGCTCTCGTCCTTGTAAGGGTTCTTCTCGGGGAATAGGTTTTCAGCAATGTTCTTCTTGCCGAATTTCACGCCCTTCGAGATGATTTCGTCGCCGAACTTGTGCTTCACGCCCTGGGAGGTTTTGCCTTCCAGTAGCTGCACCAGCTTGTCTACCATCACGGTTTTGATGCCGCGCAGTTCCCGAGCGTACGAATCCTTCAGCTCTTCTACTTCCTTCTTCGACTTGGCCCGCAGGTTTTTGTCTTTCTTCGGACGCGAGAACAGCTTGGTGCCTATAACTACTCCATTGAGGGAAGGTGGCGCCTTAAGGGAGGCATCCTTCACGTCGCCGGCCTTGTCACCAAAGATGGCGCGGAGCAGCTTCTCCTCCGGGGTCGGGTCGGTTTCGCCCTTGGGCGTAATCTTACCGATGAGGATGTCGCCTTCGCGAACTTCAGCGCCCAGGCGGATGATGCCGTTGTCGTCGAGGTTGCGCACGGCTTCTTCGCTTACGTTCGGAATTTCCGAAGTCAACTCTTCTTCGCCGCGCTTGGTCTCACGCACTTCCAGCTCAAACTCCTCAATGTGAATCGAGGTGAAGATGTCGTCGCGGACTACTTTCTCCGAAATAACGATGGCGTCCTCGAAGTTGTAGCCCTGCCACGGCATGAAGGCCACCTGCATGTTGCGGCCCAAGGCCAGTTCACCTTTGTTCGTGCCGTAGCCTTCGCAGAGGGGCTGTCCTTTGGTTACCCGCTCGCCCTTCTTCACGAGGGGCGTCAGGTTGATGCAGGTATCCTGGTTGGTGCGGCGGAACTTGATCAGGTCGTACGAAATCTTCTCGGCATCAAAGCTTACCAGGATGTCGTCTTCCGTCAGGTCGTACTTCACTACGATGCGGTTGGCATCTACGTAGTCAATTACGCCGTCACCTTCGGCTACTACCAGGGTACGCGAGTCAATAGCCACGCGGCCTTCCAGACCGGTGCCCACGATAGGAGCTTCGGCTTTCAGTAGCGGTACGGCCTGACGTTGCATGTTCGAGCCCATCAGGGCGCGGTTAGCATCGTCGTGCTCCAGGAACGGAATCAAGGAAGCTGCCACCGACACAATCTGGTTCGGGGCCACGTCCATGTAGCTGTACTCGTCGGGGCCTACCACGGGGAAGTCACCTTCAAAACGGCCTTTTACCAGGTCGTTGATGAAGTTACCTTGCTCATCAATGCGGGCGTTGGCCTGCGCAATGTGGTGGGTATCCTCTTCCTCAGCCGTCAGGTACTTCACGTTCTCCGTGGTATCTACCTTGCCGTTTTCCACGGTGCGGTAGGGAGTTTCAATGAAGCCCATCGAGTTCACCCGGGCGTGCACGCACAGCGATGAAATCAGACCGATGTTCGGGCCTTCCGGCGTTTCGATGGTGCAGAGGCGTCCGTAGTGCGTGTAGTGAACGTCCCGTACTTCGAAACCAGCCCGCTCGCGCGACAGACCGCCCGGCCCGAGTGCCGATACGCGACGCTTGTGCGTCACCTCGGCCAGCGGGTTGGTTTGGTCCATGAACTGCGACAACTGGTTGGTGCCGAAGAACGAGTTGATAACCGACGAGAGCGTGCGGGCGTTGATCAGATCAACGGGCTTGAAGTCCTCGTTGTCACGCACGTTCATGCGCTCCTTGATGGTACGCGCCATCCGGGCCAGACCCACGCCGAACTGGGCGTAGAGCTGCTCCCCTACCGTGCGCACGCGGCGGTTGCTCAAGTGGTCAATGTCATCGACAATGGCCTTCGAGTTGATCAGACCGATCAGGTACTTCACGATGAGCACAATGTCCTCGTTCGTGAGTACGCGGGCGTCCCAACCGGTATCGATACCGAGCTTCTTGTTGATGCGGTAACGGCCTACGTCGCCGAGGTCGTAACGCTTATCCGAGAAGAACAGCTTCTGGATGATGTCACGGGCAGTTTCTTCGTCGGGCGCTTCGGTATTCCGCAGCTGACGGTAGATCTGCTCGACAGCTTCCTTCTCCGAGTTGGAGTTGTCCTTCTGCAGCGTGTTGTAAATGATGGCGAAGTCGGCGATGTTGACGTTTTCGCGGTGCAGGATAACCGACTTGGCTCCGGCATTCAGGATGGTGTCAATATCTTCTTCCTCGATGGTCGAGTCGCGCTCCAAGAGCACTTCGTTCCGGTCGATGGATACTACCTCGCCGGTATCCTCGTCCACGAAGTCTTCCGTCCAGGTGCGCAGCACCCGGGCAGCCAGCTTGCGGCCTACGGCTTTCTTCAGAATTTTCTTGTCGGCTTTCACCTCTTCCGACAGCCCGAACAGGTCGAGAATGTCTTTGTCGGTGCCGTAGCCGATGGCACGCAGCAGCGTGGTAACCGGGAATTTCTTCTTCCGGTCGATGTAGGCGTACATCACGTTGTTCACGTCCGTGGCAAATTCAATCCACGAGCCTTTGAACGGAATGATACGCGCCGAATACAGCTTGGTACCGTTGGTGTGCTTGCTCTGGGCAAAGAACACGCCCGGCGAGCGGTGCAGCTGCGACACAATTACGCGCTCAGCACCGTTGATAACGAACGAGCCTTTTTCGGTCATGTAGGGAATATTTCCCAGGAACACTTCCTGCTCAATCGTTTCGAAATCCTCGTTGTCCGAGTCGTTGCAGACCAGGCGCAACTTAGCTTTCAGCGGTACGGAGTACGTCAGGCCCCGGTCGATGCACTCGTCTACGGAGTACTTCGGCGGATCCACGTGGTAATCCATGAAGGTCAGCACGAAGTTTTCGCGCGAGTCCGAAATCGGAAAGTTCTCGGCAAACACTTTGAAAAGGCCCTCATCGGTCCGGTTCTCGGCAGCCGTTTCCAACTGGAAGAAGTCCATGAACGAGCGAACCTGCACGTCCAGGAAATCCGGGTACTCAATAACCTTTTTAATCTTGGCGAAGTTGATCCGCTCGTCAGCGGCTTGCAATTTTTGCAGGCCTGTCTGTGCTTTCGGTGTAGCCAATGTATGTGGGGTTAGGAAATGGACACTGAGAGAATCCAACCCAGCGTAGCGGTAAAACCGTTACCTTGGGCCTATCAGGAAGCTGCTGCGGGCCACCCTCGCGTGTGCTGAGGCGGCTACCCTTCCGGGCGCACGAAAGCGCAAAGCATAACCTTGCGCTTCTGGCAGCCGTAGGCACAAAAAGCCGCAAAGCGGCGTGCAAACGAACTTCCTTGCTGGTTGTTGCCTACAAACAGGAAAAGACCTGGCTTAGTTGCCAGGCCTCTCCATATTTGCTGGTGTCAGAGCAGGCAGCAGAAATTACTTAACTTCTACTTCAGCGCCGGCTTCTTCCAGTTGCTTCTTCAGGCCTTCAGCCTCGTCTTTGGTTACACCTTCTTTCAAAGGCTTAGGAGCACCGTCAACAAGTTCTTTGGCTTCTTTCAGGCCCAGACCGGTCAGGTCTTTCACCAGTTTCACCACAGCCAGTTTAGCAGCGCCAGCCGACTTCAGGATTACGTCGAACGAAGTCTTCTCCTCAGGAGCTTCAGCAGCTGCGCCACCGCCACCAGCTACCATTACGGGAGCAGCAGCAGCAGGCTCGATGCCATACTCGTCTTTCAGGATACCAGCCAGTTCGTTTACTTCTTTTACCGTCAGGCTAACGAGCTGCTCGGCGAATGCTTTCAAATCTGCCATTTCTGTAGATTGTTAAAAAGGGGGGTTGTTGAAGGAAATTGAAAGGGAAAAAGATGAGCAGCGGTTAGCCTGCAACCTCTTCTTTTTCGGAAAGTGTTTTGAGGATACCAGCCAGCTTGTTGCCACCGCTCGACAGAGCAGAAATAACATTCTTGGCAGGCGACTGAAGCAGACCGATAACATCACCGATGAGTTCGTTCTTGCCTTTCAGCGTGCTCAGCGTCTCCAGTTGGGTAGAACCCAGGTAGATGCTGGCGTCGATGTAAGCACCTTTCAGAACAGGCTTGGGCTCTACGCCACGAGCATAGTTCTGCGACTTGTAGAAGTCTTTCAGGAGCTTGGCCGGAGCATTGCCCGACTCGCGCGAGAACAGCACGCCCGACTGGCCTTTCAGCGCCGCGTCCATCTCCGCCGTGTCGCCACCGAGGGTATCGAGGGCTTTGCGAATGAACGTGTTTTTGTAGACTTTGAACTCCAGGCCGCGGTTAAAGCACAGGCGACGGAATTCGTTGATTTTCGCCACTGACATCCCCGAAGCATCGGTGATGTAGAACGCGTTGTGCGATTGGAACTTCTCGCTCAACTCGTCGACGAGGGCTTGTTTTTCTTCCCGGATCATATCGTCGTGTTGATTAAAACTTAGGCGGAAGTTACTTGCGTGTCAACCGGTACAGCAGGCGACATCGTGCTCGAAAGCGTGATGCTCTTGATGTAGGTGCCTTTTGCCGACGAAGGCTTCAGACGGTTCAGCGTCTGGATTACTTCGATGGCGTTTTCGGCCAGCTTCTGCGGGTCGAACGACACTTTACCAACCGAGCAGTGGATGATACCGGTTTTGTCAACTTTAAAGTCGATTTTACCAGCTTTCACTTCCTGCACAGCCTTGGCTACGTCGGTGGTTACGGTGCCCGACTTAGGGTTTGGCATCAGGCCCCGGGGACCCAATACGCGGCCCAAGCGGCCTACCTTAGCCATTACAGCCGGCATCGTGATGATAACGTCGATGTCCGTCCAGCCTTTCTCGATTTTCGAGATGTAGTCGTCTAGACCAACAAAGTCAGCGCCAGCAGCAGTAGCCTCAGCTTCTTTGTCGGGGGTTACGAGGGCCAGAACACGAACCGTTTTGCCGGTACCGTGGGGCAGCGTAGCTACGCCACGCACCATTTGGTCGGCTTTGCGGGGGTCTACGCCCAAACGAACGTCGATATCAACCGAGGCATCGAACTTGGTGTAGGTGATGTCCTTTACCACAGTAGCGGCCTCTACGAGGTTACGCACCTGGGTCAGGTCGTGCTTAGCAAGGGCTTCCTTGCGCTTTTTGCTTACTTGTGCCATCTGATTCTTCTCCGTTAAGATTATTCAGCGAAAGGAGAATCTCCCTTGATGGTGATACCCATGCTGCGGGCCGTACCAGCTACCAGCTTCATGGCCGACTCGATTTTGAACGCGTTCAAATCGGGCATTTTCACTTCGGCAATAGTGCGGATCTGGTCCCACGTTACCGACCCTACCTTGTTCCGGTTAGGCTCTTTGGAACCGCTCTGAATTTTAGCGGCTTCCTTCAGCATTACCGGCGCTGGGGGGGTCTTCACCACGAAGTCAAACGACTTATCGGTGTACATGGTGATGAGAACAGGACAAACTTGGCCGGCCTTATCTTGGGTGCGCGCATTGAACTGCTTGCAGAACTCCATGATGTTAAGGCCTTTGCTACCAAGTGCAGGTCCAACCGGCGGCGCGGGGTTCGCGGCGCCTCCCTTTATCTGAAGCTTCAGATAACCTCTAATTTCCTTGGCCATTTGGATTGAAAGGCTGCGGACAACACGACGTAACTCGTATCCTCCTCAGATGAATGTATTTGCTCCTGGTGGAAGCCCCGCTGGCCCGGAGCGAATGGCCTGCGACGATATTGAAAAGAGAACTTAGAAATCAGAGCTTAGAACTTAGAGGCGTGGGCTGCTAAGTTCTAAGCTCTCCTGATCTAAGCTCTGTTATGACTCTTTCTCGACCTGGGTATAGCTGAGCTCCATGGGAGTGCTACGACCGAAGATCTTGACAATGACGTTTAGCTTCTTGCGCTCTTCGAAAACCTCCGAAACAGTGCCCGACATACCGGCAAATCCACCATCCACAATTTTCACCAGCTCGCCAGCCACGAAAGGCGTTTCCAGCGTTGCGGTCTGCTCTTCGGCTTCATCCACGATGCCGAGGATGCGGTTTACTTCCGAAATGTGCAGGGGAACTGGTTTAGTGTTCTGGTTAGCCGCTTTGCCTTCCTTATCACTCAGGAAGCCGATAACACCCGGGGTACTGGTGATGATGTGGTCAACTTCGCCGTGGGTCAAATCGGCGTGGATGATGATGTAACCGGGATACAGGTTCCGCTCACGCACGCGCTTCTTGCCGTTGCGCATTTCGAATACCTTCTCTACCGGAATCAGCACCTGCGGTACCAAGTCGGAAAGACCGTGACGCCCAATCTCAGTTTCGAGGTAGGTCTTAGCCTTTTTTTCCTGCCCGCTGACCGAACGGACAACGTACCATTTCAACTCTCCCATCAGTAATTAACGCTTAGCGGAAAGAGTTATAGAATGCTTCCAGCCCGGTCTTGAAGATGATGTCCATGATGCCAACGACAGCCGCAAATACCAGCGAACCGATGAGCACTAGGCCAGCACTCTTCTGTAGCTCTTCGAAAGACGGCCACGTTACCTTGTAGCGCATCTCCTCGGTCGTCTCGCGGAAATAGTTCGTCAGCTTGCTCATGATGTCGCCGATTTGGCTGGTGGTACTTTTGGTGCTGCCGCAGCAGCTTACTTGCACGGGCGGAGAGATTCGAACTCCCATCAAAGGTTTTGGAGACCTCTATTCTACCCTTGAACTACGCCCGTGGATGCGTCTCAAAACAGCCTGTAGCCGGATTGGGACTGCAAATGTACTGAACTGCTTGGACAAAACAAATCCGCCCCCGAAAAAATCGAGGGCGGATTGTATTGATCTAGTGGAAACTAGTCGAGGATTTCAGTAACCTGACCAGCACCTACGGTACGACCACCTTCGCGGATAGCGAAACGCAGGCCTTTTTCCATAGCTACTTTGTTGATCAACTCCACCGTGATGGTGATGTTGTCGCCAGGCATTACCATTTCAACACCTTCGGGCAGGGTGATGATACCCGTTACGTCGGTGGTGCGCAGGTAGAACTGCGGACGGTAGTTGTTGAAGAACGGCGTGTGACGGCCACCTTCTTCTTTCGACAGTACGTACACCTCAGCTTTGAACTTTTTGTGAGGCGTTACCGAGCCGGGCTTGCAGATAACCATACCGCGACGGATGGCTTCTTTTTCAATACCACGGAGCAGCAGACCTACGTTGTCGCCAGCTTCGCCACGGTCGAGGATCTTGCGGAACATCTCTACACCGGTTACGGTCGACTTCAGACCTTCAGCACCCATGCCGAGGATGTCAACCTGCTCACCCGAGTTGATGATACCACGCTCGATACGACCGGTAGCAACCGTTCCACGACCCGTGATAGAGAATACGTCCTCTACGGGCATCAGGAAGGGCAGGTCGGTCAGACGAGCAGGAATTGGAATGTAGCTATCAACAGCAGCCATCAGCTCCTCAATCTTGGGAACCCAGTTGGCGTCGCCGTTCAGGCCACCCAGTGCCGAGCCTTGGATTACGGGGATGTTGTCACCGTCGAAGTCATAGAACGACAGCAGCTCACGGATTTCCATTTCCACCAGCTCGAGGAGCTCGGGGTCATCTACCATGTCTACTTTGTTCATGAACACCACCAGCTGAGGAACACCTACCTGGCGAGCGAGCAGGATGTGCTCACGCGTCTGGGGCATTGGGCCGTCGGTAGCAGCTACTACGAGGATAGCGCCGTCCATCTGAGCAGCACCCGTTACCATGTTCTTCACATAGTCAGCGTGACCAGGGCAGTCAACGTGAGCGTAGTGACGGTTTTCGGTAGCGTACTCTACGTGAGCGGTGTTGATAGTGATACCACGCTCTTTTTCCTCAGGAGCATTGTCGATCGAGGAGAAGTCGCGCTTGGCGGCCAGACCTTTGTTCGCCAGTACCGTGGTGATAGCAGCGGTCAGGGTGGTTTTGCCGTGGTCGACGTGCCCGATCGTACCGATGTTCACGTGCGGCTTGGAACGATCAAAATTTTCTTTGGCCATTGTAAAGGAGATTAAAGGAACTTTGTGGTGAGGAGGAAAACGCGACTTGCTTATACTGAAAGAAAGCGAAACGCAGCTCCGCTTAGTGGGGACTGCACGTCGCTTTTCTTTTCAGACTGTCCAAACAGTGCAGCCGCGCTGCGCCGTCGGGTAATACGTGAGCCATTTATGGGATTTGAACCCATGACCTCTTCCTTACCAAGGAAGTGCTCTACCACTGAGCTAAAACGGCTTATTAGGTGCATGCAAAGTTACAACGAAAGTCGGACAGATTATGTGCTGCTTTCTTTAGCTGTACTGAGCGGGAGACGAGGTTCGAACCCGCGACCTGCAGCTTGGAAGGCTGCCGCTCTACCAACTGAGCTACTCCCGCATGAAGACTAAGTTTCCTAATAAAGGCCAAACTGCTATAAAGCCTTGGCTGTTGCCAGATAACTTGGTCTCAAACTGTGGGGGCGAAAGGACTCGAACCTTTGAACCCGAAGGAGGTGAGTTACAGTCACCCGCAATTGCCGCTATGCGACGCCCCCAGTTTGCGTGGTTTCTGCCGGCTGCAGAAACTATTTCTCCTCCCCTGCTTAGCCGCTATAAGTGGTAGGCCTTGGAAAGGAGTTGCAAAATTAATGGCTTTCAGATGCAAGTCAAGCCATACCGACTAATTGCTGCAATATTTTTTCCCGTCAGACTTCCTGTTTAGGGGTATTCCGCTACGTCTCAATTGCTTAGGCACAGCAGTTATTTTGAAGGAAATTCTTCCTATCGAAATGTTACAGCAAGTTGTACATGCCTTTCAGCCCTTCGTCTTTTTCCTTGGCCCGAATATCCTGTAACACTGTTTTTAGCTCCTGGCTACGCTCGGCCAGGGCACTCAAGCCTTTGTATGCGCCCAGACGCACCAAGTAGGAAGGAGCGTTTCGAGCCAGCATTTCCAGCTTCTTCACCCCTTTCTCACGCTCAATAGGCGGCATACGCTGCATGAACTGCCCGAAGTTAGGCAGGAAGGTATAGAGTTCAGCTTCCTGCAAGGTTTCCACGTGGCTCAGAAACCAGTCATATTGATCCAAGTGCCCATTCAGTGCGTAGTATCCCCCCAGGGCCGTTATTACCCGGGTATTGGGCGTTTCCTGGAGTGAGGAAATTTTCGCTTGGGAGTTGACCGTGGGGTTGCGGGTAAGCGCGCCCAGGGCAGCACTAATCACCACGTACGAACTGTCATTTAGAGCGGCTTCGTACACGCTGCCAAAATCCTCATTACTGAATGAGTTGAGGGTTGTGATGGCAGCGGCACGGACCTCGCTGCGGGTATCGGTGGTGGCAACGCGCTGAATTTCCTTTCTCACAGCGCCGCCTTCTGCTCCTTTATAGCGTTTCAGCGCTTCTACGGCCGCTACCCGTACCCCCCAGAACTTATCGTTGAGGGCGTTACGCAGCATGGCCGAAACGGTAAGGTCCCCTACTTTGGTGCGTAAGCCATCTATTGCCTGGTATTTCTGCAAATAATTTCGGGCGTGTTGAAATTGGTAAAGCAACTCTTCCTGGGAGAGTTCCTCATCAATTTTGGCCAATAGTTGTGCTTCATCATCGAACTTAACCAGGTTTGGTCGCTGCGAGGAAGAAAACACAAATTGCTGATCGGCTTTGGTGACGGTAATGTTATGAATCGTTGGCTGATTACTGTTACCCCACACAGCCACCGCCACCGGCAACCGGTACACAGGAGTATAAACAGTGTCCTGCTGCTGCTGCACCCGCAAACTCACTTGGCCATTGTTGTAGCTGTGCGTGATGCGCAGTTCCGGATGGCCACGCTGCAGAAACCACTGGTCGAAAAACCACTTCAGGTCCTCGCCGGTCACTTCCTCAAATACCATACGCAACTCGTCTACCTCCACGGCCGTGTACTTATTGCGGGTTAGATACTGATTCAGGGCTAAGTAGAAAGCTTCGTCACCAACGTATTTCCGCAGCATATGCAACACGCGCCCCCCTTTCTGATAGGAGTGGCGGTCGAACATATCCTCCTTGTCCCGGTAGGTGTAGCGAATCAGGGGTACGCGCTTATCTTCCGCCTCCTGGAGGTAGTGGTTGAGGGAAGTCTGCTGCACCATAGCCGCCGCATCGGCCCCATACTTATATTCCGTCCAGAGAAACTCCCCGTAGTCAGCAAAAGACTCGTTCAGCGGCAGATTGGCCCAGGACTCGCACGTCACGTAGTTGCCGAACCAGTGGTGCACTACCTCATGCGCAATTACCCAGTCAAAGTTCTGATCGAGCAGTTCCCGGCGGGTAGCCTGTATTCCCTCACCGTGTACTACGGCCGAGGTATTCTCCATAGCACCCGAAACATAGTCCCGTACGGCAATCTGCGCGTACTTTTCCCAGGGATACTCCACCCCGAATTTTTTGGAGAAGAAGTCCAGCATCTGTGGGGTGTTGCCAAACACCGCCTTCGCAGTACCAGCAAACTTGGGCTCCACGTAGTAGTCCACCGCTTTACCCCGCCACGTGTCTTTCACCACGGCAAAGTCGCCCACGGCAATCATAGTCAGGTAAGGAGCCGCCGGCAAGGCCTGCTTCCACGTGTCGGTGCGCGTGCCATCGGCATTATTTTTCGACGCTACCAACAACCCGTTTGAGAGGGTCTTGTACTGCCCATCCACCGTCAGCCGTATTTCCTGCGTCATGCGCTGGTTGGGCTTATCAATGGTAGGAAACCAAGCGGAGTTGTTTTCCGTCTCGCCCTGGGTCCAGATCTGGCGGGGCTTACCTTTCTCCGTACCTAGCGGGTTGATAAAAAACAAACCCTTGTCGCTGGTTATGGCCGCTGATCCACCCGCGGGCAGCTCATTGGGCTTGGCTACGTAAGCAATGCGCACCTGATAGGTTTCGGTGCGGGCGTAGCTCCGGTCTAGGTTTACGACGAGCTGCCGTTTGTCGTAACCGTAGGTGAGGGCCTTTTCTTTGCCATTGCCCAGCAGCAGGCGAATGTTGCGGATATCGAAGCCTTTGGCATCGAGTACCAGCTGACTTTGCGACTGGAAGTGCGGACGTACCGTTAGCGTAGCAGTGCCAATTACTTGCTGCTTGGCCCAGTCAAACCGCAAATCAAGTACAGTATGCTGCAAGTCGTGCAGCAGGGTGGCAGCCGGCTGCTGGGGACCCGAGGACGGGAGCCACGACGGAATAACTACGGTCGAGGTTTCGGTAGCTGTAACGGACTCCGAGCTAGCCGGGGCTTTTTTGCGCGTACTGGCTTTTGGTACCGTCCCTTGGCTTGGCCTGACGTTCTGGGCCAGTGCCCCCACCTGCAGTGCGAGTAGTAAAGTAAGGGTGCCGAGAACCGGGTATTTCATGCGGGTGGCAATAGGGTAATGTGGCTCAATTTCAGAAATTAGTTTGAGATTTGGCCTATCTTTAGGCCCCTTTCCGCCCGTCTCACCCCGCCCAAGATGCTTCAAATTACTGCCAATTCTGGCCAGGTATGGGAGGTTGATTTCCGCCCCGACGCCATTACTGTTCAAGATCAGCCGTTTACCTGGGATATTACTACGCTGGGCAACGGGCAGTATCATCTCCTGCACGAAGGACGTTCTTTTTCGGCGGAGGTTGTACATATCGACTACACAAACAAGCTAGTTGAGCTGAAGATCAACGGTCAGCCGATGCAACTGCAAGCCAAAGACCGGTTTCAGCTTTTGCTGGACAAGCTGGGCTTGGGTGCGGCGGCAGCGCAGAAAATAAACCAACTGAAGGCGCCCATGCCGGGTCTCATCGTAGACATCCGGGTGCAGCCCGGCCAAGCCGTACAGAAGGGAGACGCACTGCTGGTACTGGAAGCCATGAAGATGGAGAACATTCTGAAGTCGCCGGCTGATGGGGTAGTAACGGATGTGAAAGTGCAGCTGCGCGACAACGTCACCAAAGGTCAGATTCTTATCCAATTCAGCTAGCGCACCAACCATCTGGTTTTGCGGCTGTCTTTTTCTCACGCAAATTTCTTCCGTTTTGAAGTATACCCGAATCCTTCTCAAGCTCAGTGGCGAGGCGCTGATGGGCAATCAGCAGTATGGTATTGATGCCGAGCGGTTGATGCAGTACGCTGAGGAAATTAAGGCCGCGGCCGCCACGGGCACGCAGGTGGCCGTGGTGATTGGCGGCGGCAATATTTTTCGGGGAGTACAGGCCGAAGCCTTTGGCCTTGACCGGGTGCAGGGCGACTACATGGGCATGCTGGCTACCGTCATCAACTCTATGGCCCTGCAGAGCGCCCTGGAGAAACTCAACGTAAACACCCGTTTGCTATCCGGGGTTACCATTCAGCGGGTTTGCGAGCCGTACATTCGTCGCCGGGCCCTCCGCCACCTGGAAAAGGGCCGCGTTGTGATTTTTGGGGCCGGCATCGGTTCCCCTTACTTCACTACCGACTCGGCAGCCTCGCTGCGAGCTATTGAGATTGAAGCCGACGTCGTCCTGAAAGGCACCCGCGTGGATGGTATTTATACCGCCGACCCGGAGAAAGACCCCACGGCCGTGCGCTACCCCGAAATTACCTTCGAGGAGGTAATGGAGAAGAACCTGAACGTGATGGACATGACGGCCTTCACGCTTTGCAAGGAGAATAACCTGCCCATTATCGTATTTGATATGAACAAGGGAGGTAACCTGCAGCGCCTGATTGCGGGTGAAACGGTGGGCACGCTGGTGAAGATGGGTACGGCCCCAGCCCCTAAATTTGACGCTCAACCCAGCACGTTGCAACCTACCACCGAGGCCTAAGCTGCTACCAGCTACATGGCTGAATGGTTAAATGGTTGCCATGTAGCTTTCCTTCCGGAAATTCAACCAACTTTCTCACTTAGCCATTTAACCATTCAGCTAACAGATCAAATGGACGAAGAAATTAAATTCTACCTGGACGAAGCAGAGGAGTCCATGGGCAAAGCCCTCCAGCACACAAGCCTGGAACTAAGCCGTATCCGCGCGGGCAAGGCCTCACCGGCCATGCTTGAAGGCCTGCGCGTAGATTACTATGGCACGCCCACTCCCGTAAGCCAGGTAGCCAACATTGCCACCCCCGATGCCCGCACGCTGTTCATCAAGCCGTGGGAAAAGAATATGCTGGGGGAGATTGTGAAGGCCATTAAAAACAGTGACCTGGGCCTGAACCCGCAGTCGGATGCCGAAGGGGTGCGCCTCAACATTCCGCCCATGACGGAAGAGCGCCGCCGCGACCTGGTAAAGCAAGTGAAGTCCGAATCGGAAAGCGGGAGGGTGCGGATTCGCGGCATTCGGAAGGATGTCAACGATGCGCTCCGCAAGTTGCTGAAAGACGGCGCTTCGGAAGATGCTATCAAGGACGCCGAAGCCAAGGTACAGAAAGCAACCGACAGCTACATTGTGAAAGTAGATGATCTGGTCAGCAAGAAAGAAGCTGAAATTATGACCATCTGATGGTGCTCCGTGTACCAAACAAATGTCCCCACCAAGCGCGCTTGGTGGGGACATTTGTTTGGTACGGGTTACTGGCTTTGCTGCCAGTAACGGTTGTTGCGTATGATTTCTTCAACGGCAGCGGGCACCAAGTACCGGATAGACTTGCCCGAACGCACGGAAGCGCGAATGAAAGTGGCTGAAATGTCCAGCAGTGGCGCTTCTACAATCGTGACAGCGGTAGGCACATCTGCCGGCGCTGGGCTCCCCGGGCGGGGATAAACGTAAAGAGCATACTCGGTCAGAATCCGGTTTGCGTCTTTCCAGCGCGGCAGCCCCGGGAGGTTGTCTCCGCCCATTAGCACCACAAACTCATACGATGGATATTGCTTAGCCAGCACATCTAGGGTATGAATGGTAAAATTGGGCTTGGGCAGCCCAAACTCAACATCCAGCACCCGCAGCCGGTCATTCCCGGCAATGGCGGCTTCCACCAGTGCATAGCGGTCCGCTTCCGGTAAGAGGTCTTCGCCTACCTTAAAGGGGCTCTGCGGCGACACCACAAGCCAAACCGCGTCCAGATCGGTACGGGTGGCCATGTGCTCAGCCAAGATGAGGTGGCCGGTATGAATCGGGTTGAAAGAACCGAAAAGCAAGCCAATTTTCTGTCGACTCACAGAATCTCCGCGTCAGCTTGGATGAAGTCCCGTACGAGCTTTTCGGCCTGTGCCGTAGCCGTATCTAAATCGTCGTTCACAATAACTTCATCAAACCGGTCTTCAAATGCCAGCTCGAAATTGGCCTTATAAAGCCGAGACGATATGCTAGCGGCCGAGTCGGTAGCCCGGGCTCGCAGGCGCTGTTCGAGTATTTCCAGCGAAGGAGGCTTCACAAATACGGCTAGCGCCCGGTCTTTGTAGAACTCCTTAATGCTGAGCCCGCCTTTCACATCTACGTCCAGCACAGCGTGTTTACCGCTTTCCCAGATGCGCTCTATCTCCGACTTAAGCGTACCATAAAAGGCTCCCTCGTACACTTCCTCCCATTCCACGAATTCGTCGTGACGGATTTTGTCCTGAAACTCTTGTACGGAGATGAAGTGATAATCTTTTCCATTGGTCTCACTGCGGCCGCGCCGGTCACGCGTACACGCTGAAATAGAAAAGCTTAGCTCCGGAATGCGTTCCAGCATTCGGTGCACAATGGTGGTTTTACCGGCGCCAGAGGGCGCGGAAAAGGCTATAATTTTCCCCTGCATGGGGCAAAATTAGGCCATTTCTACATTCAAACGCGCCAAGATGTGATGCGAAAGGGCTGAAGGAGCCTCTTTGCGGCCCACATGCTGCCCCAAGAAGTGAATAAACACCTGCTGCTTTTCGATGGTATCGAAGCAAGGAGAGCAATCCTCGGCATGGTTTATGAAGTATTCCTCGTCCTCCACGCTGGGAGCACGGCCTTCAACTAGTTGGTCCAGTATGGTATTCACACGTTCACAGTCGGCGCCGTTAGCGTCAGCGGCCGGTTGGTCTTTTTTTGTAGAGGTTAGGTCCATAGTCGGTAGGCGGGAGAGGGTTAATCGTGGTCTTCAGCATCTTCCTCAGCTTCAGCACTATTGCCGTAGCCGATAGATTGCGCGTATTTCTCTAGTTTGTCTTTCAAAAAGTTACGAGCTCGGTGTAGGCGCGAACGAACCGTACCGATGGGAATATCCAGCACCTTAGCCATTTCCTCGTACGTGAATCCTTCCAGATCACACAGGATAATGACGGTGCGGAAATCCACCGGCAGCGAGTTCAGGGCGCTGGCCACTTCGTCGCCGATGAGGTCACGTACAGACTGCTGCCGCATGTCCGACGACGTGCTTCCCACGTCGCCCTCAGCCTCCACGTCTTCCGTATTATAGTAGCCTTCAATTTCGCTGTAGTCGACTTTGGCGGGCTGTTTACTTTTTTTACGGAAGTCGTTGATGAATGAGTTTTTCAGGATGCGAAACAGCCAGGCTTTGGCGTTGGTTCCCGGCTCAAAGTATTCGAAGAAGCGGTAAGCCTTCAGATACGTCTCTTGTACCAAGTCATTTGCGTCGTCCTCATCGAGCGTGAGCCGGTACGCAAAGTTGTACAAAGAGTCTATTACCGGCATCAGTTCAGCCTGGAACCGGCGGTCTTTCTCTTCTTTCGATAATTTGGAAACGCGTTCGGGAGAATCGCTCATGGGGTGCTAAGAAGTTACAGTAGCCGGTGGATGGTGGCACCGACACGGGTAGCAGCTAAATGTACGGATTATGACGATTCCAGCATGTAGGACTCGGCAAGAGAATCTGTCAGCCACCGTCTTTCGGCAGCCACCAACAGAAATCCATAGCAAAAAACAAAAAGGTTAAAACTAATCTGAAGCTCCAGCAACGAATCGGCCAAGATGGCTACCGCGTGCAGCAGCAGGAAATGATACACGTACGCGTTTTGCCACCGCCCGGGTTGCAACAGCGGACCAAAGAGCACCAGGAGCCACAAACTCAGGCCCAGCACTCCTCCCCCAACCAGCTGATGCAGGTATTGGTTATGAATCATCACCCGGTTGGCGGGCAACAGGCCAAAGCTGTGTTGGGCATACTGCGCCATCATGGCTGAGCGCACATCGGCCGGGGCCACGCCCACCCACGGCTGCTGCCGTACCAGGGCCAGAGCCGTGTGCCAGGCGGCCAGCCGCTTCGACAAGGAATAGTTGTTGATATCGTGGTGGAGCGTAAACTGCTCGATATCGAAGAGCGTAGCCGCTACCCGGTTGCGCACGGCAGGCAGCGTATGATAGGCTGCTGGCGGCCCCAGCAATAGCAGCAGCAGTAACCCTAAGCCCAATACCCACCGCCGCCGGAACAGCAGTACTACCAATGTATCGATGCACAGGATGGCGTAGAAAACCAGCAGGCCCGTACGGTACGCGAGGATGTGCAAAGCTCCAACACAGATTAGCACGGCACCG
Organism: Hymenobacter lutimineralis; assembly: GCF_008271285.1. Lineage (NCBI taxonomy): Bacteria > Pseudomonadati > Bacteroidota > Cytophagia > Cytophagales > Hymenobacteraceae > Hymenobacter > Hymenobacter lutimineralis. Next base: position 85,165 of record NZ_VTHL01000002.1, read on the forward strand.
GCCGCCAGCAGGCGCTGGAAGTCGGGTGCCGACTTACGGGTATACAGGAACACCCCGCCCACCAAGGCAGCCAGGGCCAGCATCAGGCTGAAGTGAATGTGAAAAATGCCCGTGATGGACGGCAGGCTCGGGCCCAGCCCAAAGGTGTCATTCGTGAATGTGTGCTGCTGCGCGTACCGCGCTATAGTGCCTAGTGCAACAAGCGCTGTCCCCCCCAGAAAGCCCCCGGCTACCCATTGCCGCTGCCGCGCGGACAAGGGTACGCTCAGGCCAAAAGCCAGCGGCACCCCCAACAAGGGCAACTGCCGGTAAACCTCGTGGCGCCACACGGTCCAATCGGAGGTGTACACAGCACTTACCCACCAGAACCCGTAGAGCAGCGCCGGAAACCAAACGGTACGAAGCTTTTTGTAACGGGCCCACTGCCGGCGCAGATCGGGATTAGTCAGTGCCGCTGCCACGCCCACCAGCGGACTAAGGGCTATCAGAGCCCGCGAAGCCAGCAGCCCGGTGACGCCCGCCAGGCAGGCGAGCAGCAGCAGATACTGCGACAGGCGTCCCTGCCGGTATAGCTTGGCCGCAGCAGCGAATCGGGTAGTAACCATCAGCAGACGTTAGAGCTGGGGGAGCCGGCGGCCTCAGATGTAACCCAGCGCACTACTTGGGTCAATACGGCTGATGGCTCCACCGCCTTGATGCAGACGCAGCTGGCGGGCTGCGTCCGGCAGTCCTGGCAATTCGGTTTATCGTGCACCAAATAGTGGGCGTATGGGCCCAGCGGCGCCCAGCGGCCGGGGTGCATGGGCCGGATGGGCGGGTATAGCCCCAGCGCGTGCCGGCACAGCGCGGCGGCCAAGTGGAGCGGGCCGGTACTACCCGCCACCAGCCCATCGGCGGCGGCAATGAAGGCCAGGAACTCCGGTAGGCCAAGCTGCCCCGTCAGGTCGGCGGCCAGGTAAGCCGCATGTGTCTGGAGCCAGGCCTGCAGCTCCTCACCCTCGGCGGCGGTACCGGTAATAAATACCCGGTGGCCAGCCTGGTGCAGCAACCGCGCCAGTACGCCAAAATGGGGCAAGCCCCACTCCCGGGCGCTGCCTCGGCTGCGGGGATGCAGAATAAGGTTGAGCTGCCCGGGCTGGCGCGCTTCCAACAGTTGCTGCAGTTCAGGCCGGAGCGGAACAGTTGGCGTTAGCCGGACGAGGGAAGCAACTTCGGGCAGTGGCACTACGCGCGTTGGGTCGAGGGGGCGCAGCAGCTGTAGGTTCAGCTGGGCTTCGTGCAGGGGTGAGTGGCGGCGGCTGAGCGCCACCAGGCTAGTACAGGTAAGCCAGTGAAACCACCGGTTCCGGGTGCCGATGCGGTTCCGAATGCCCGCTTTGCGAGCCAGCCAGGCAAGTTGCTGGTTGGGAAAGACGTGCAGTACCGTATCGGCCTGAGTATTTCGCAGGGCCGCTACCTGGGCGACCGGGGTGAGCTGCTGCAGCGCGTCGAAGTTCACGAAGACATCTATCCAGGGGCATGCCTCGGCTACGGCCTGGGTATAGGTGCGGCCCAGCAGCAGCACCCGGCACCCCGGAAACAACTGCTTCAGGCGGCCGGCCACGGGCAGGGTCAACACCACGTCCCCAATGGCATCAGTGCGACTGATCAGGAAAGTGCGGCTCATGCGGAAGCTTTGGTTTTGAGCTTGGCAAATTTGAGGAACACGCCCCAGGCTGAAATCATGGCAATGCTCAGACCCGCAAACCCATCGAGGAAGCCGCGCCGCAAAAAGTACCCGTGCACGAACTTCCACCAGGGTTTGAGCAGCAAATGAAACACCGATACCCGGCGCCGACCACGCAGCCACAGTTCATCAGCCGCAATGCTGGTAAAGCGGTTAAGCTGCTGCACGTGCTGCTCCACCGAGTTATAAGAGTAGTGCAGCACGTCGCCGACCAGAGGAACAGGCGCGGGCTGACCAATAGCCAGCTCATACCGCTCGTGCAGCAGCAGGCCCTCCCATTGCCCCAGGCGCCGGTCGTAGAGGCGTAGTTTGCGGTCGGGGTACCAGCCGCCGTGGCGCACCCAGGTGCCGCAGTAGTTGGTGAGACGCGCCACGGTGTAGCCGGCTCCGTGCCAGTGCTGCTTGGCCTGACGGATGCTTTGGCGCAGCTCCTCCGTCAGCACTTCATCAGCGTCGAGTTGTAGCACATGATCGTAGCGGGCCTGGGCGGTAGCAAAGTTCTTCTGCTGCACGTAGCCCTCGAAAGCGTGCTGCACCACGCGCGCGCCCCACTGCCGGCTAATTTCCACGGTGGCATCGGTAGAAAAGCTGTCGACCACCACCACCTCATCCGCCACCGCGCGCACGGCTTCCAGGCAGCGGGCAATATTGTCTTCTTCGTTGAAGGTGATGATGACGACGGACAGCGGTACAGCAGGCATAGGCAAGCAAATATCGGGGTTTTGCCGGGGAGGTAGCGCATAGACTTGCCCCGCCTTGGCTGGCCCGGCTCCGCCGTCAGGTTACCTTACGCGGGACACAGGTATTAGCAGTATCTGCTGCTTTATTTAACCGTTGCGTATGCGTGTTCTGCTGTTGCTTCCGCTGGCGGCGGTTCTGACGGGCTGTGAAGAGCCCGTGGCCGTGTTTGAAGCCTTTGAGCTACCCCGCCCGGTGAACATGGCCCGCGTACTGGGGCCAGCCCCACTGCTGCTGGGCCAAGATACCCTGGCGCTACGGCTGCGCTACGCACCGGCTACCGGGGTCACTACCTTTTGGGTGCAAACCGACTCCTCCGACCAAAGCTGGTTTGCGGCCCGGGCTTTCCGATACCGGGGCTTATACTACCTGGTGGAAAACCAGCCCGAGGACGGCTACCGGATCCACGCCGTGCGCATCGGGCGGGGCCAGGTGCAGGGCCTGGGCACCGGCTACCGGCAGATGCGCGCCCTAAGCGAGGCAGTATGGCAGGGCCGCTTCCCGCAGCTGCTTTCGCCCGCTGGCGACAGTATGCGCCTGCGCTACGACCGGCAGCGGCTCCGAGCGTTCTATACCGCGCAGGTTGAGGGCTTCGCGCCCTATGCGGTGGTGGACGAATCGACTGCTTCTCTTCGCTCCGACCTCATAGAAGCTCAAGCCGCTGCGCCCAGCCTGTACCCCAACCCAGCCAGCACCACCGCTACACTTACTCTGGCTGAAAGCGGCGCCCGAGAGGTAAGCCTCTACACGAAACAAGGCCAACTTCTTCGCTCCTACCTTGTTTCCACTGCGTCCCTGGCCCTGCCGGTGGATGATTTACCTAATGGTCTTTACCTGGTGCGCGTAAAACAGGCCGGTAAAGCATCCGCTACCCTGCGCCTGCAAGTAAGCCACTGACCGAGGCTATTTTTAACGCTGCCCTGCCGCCTTCGTATAGCGGTTCGTCTGTCAGCTCTTACTTCTGAATTACGCATGAGCGAAGTTTCTCCTCCCATTGCCCTTGTTACCGGTGCTACCTCAGGTATCGGCGAAGTAACTGCCCGGGCGCTGATCCGGCAGGGCTACCACGTAGTGCTGCTGGCCCGCAACGCCACCAAAGCTGCCCGCACCCAGCAGCAGCTACAAGAACTCGCGCCCCCCGGTAGCCGCGCCGACGTACTGCTTTGCGACCTATCGGACCTGGCACAGGTGCGGCGGGCGGCTGCAGAGTTCAACCAGCGATACGCCCGCCTGGATGTGCTGGTAAACAACGCCGGGCTGGTGTTCGGCGCAGAGCGCGAAACCTCCGCCGATGGGTATGAAATGACGCTGGCTACCAACCAACTGGGGCCGTTTTTGCTCACCAGTCTGCTTCTCGATAAGCTACGTCAGAGCCCGGCGGCGCGCATCGTCAACGTGGCCTCGGTGGCGCATCAGTTTGCCCGCCCCAACCTGGACGACCTGAATGCCACCCGGCAGTACTCACCCATGCGGGCTTACGCCAACTCTAAGCTGTTTAACATCCTGTTTACCCAGGAGCTGGCCCGGCAGCTGCGGCAGCGCGGCATCACCAACGTGAGCACCAACAGCCTGCACCCGGGCGTAGTGGCCAGCAACTTCGGCAGCAACTCTACCTGGCTTACGCGGGCATTCTACCAGGTGGCGGCCCCGTTCATGACAACTTCTGAGGACGGAGCTCAAACCAGCATCTACCTGGCCACGGCGCCGGAAGTGGCGGGCACCAGTGGGGGTTATTTTGTAAAAAAGCGGCCGGCGCCCGTAAAGTCGGCTTTCAATACCCCAGCAAATGTGCAACGGCTCTGGCAGGAGTCGGAACGGATGGTAGGGCAGCCATTTTTTGCGGCTTGACTTATTGTCTTACGTAGCGTACACACGTAGTTTTTCCCTGGCCGCCTGAGTATTCCTTGGTTTTCGGTTGAATAATAAAAAACCCGCCCGGCGCAGTGCCGGGCGGGTTTTCACGTTAGGTCAGATGGCGTAGTCGCTTAGTAGCGGTACAGGTCCGATTTGAAAGGTCCCTGCGCGTCTACCCCGATGTAGCTGGCTTGCTTGGGCTTCAGCTCATCCAGCTCCACCCCAATTTTGGCGAGGTGCAGGCGGGCTACCTTCTCGTCGAGGTGCTTGGGCAGGGTGTACACCTGGTTTTCGTACTTATCGGCGTTCTGCCACAGCTCCAGCTGGGCCAGCGTCTGGTTGGTGAAGGAGTTCGACATCACAAACGAGGGGTGGCCGGTGGCGCAGCCCAGGTTCACGAGGCGACCCTCCGCCAGGATAATCACCTCTTTGCCCTCAATGGTGTAGAGGTCTACCTGGGGCTTCACAGTATCCTTGGTATGGCCGTAGTTCTTGTTGAGCCAAGCCATGTCAATTTCATCGTCGAAGTGGCCGATGTTGCAGACAATGGCTTTGTCCTTCAGAGCACGGAAGTGCTCCTCCGTGATGATGTCGCAGTTGCCGGTGGCCGTTACCACGATGTCGGCTTCTTTGATAGCATTTTCCATCTTCTTCACAGCATAGCCATCCATGGCGGCCTGCAGAGCGCAGATGGGGTCAATTTCCGTAACGATAACGCGGGCACCGGCCCCACGCAGGGAAGCAGCCGTGCCTTTTCCTACGTCGCCGTAACCAGCTACCACGGCAATTTTACCGGCCATCATTACGTCGGTAGCGCGGCGGATAGCATCTACTGCCGACTCTTTGCAGCCGTACTTGTTGTCGAACTTCGACTTAGTCACGGAGTCGTTGATGTTGAAGGCAGGCATGGGCAACGTGCCGGCTTTCACACGGTCCAGCAGGCGCAGCACGCCCGTGGTGGTTTCCTCAGAAATGCCTTTGATGCCGGGAGCCAGCTCGGGGTACTGGTTCAGCACCATGTTAGTGAGGTCTCCGCCATCGTCCAGAATCATGTTCAGGGGTTGACGCTCCGGACCAAACCACAGGGTTTGCTCAATACACCAGTTGAACTCTTCCTCGTTCATGCCTTTCCAGGCATACACGGGGATACCGGCGGCGGCAATGGCGGCGGCGGCATGGTCCTGGGTGGAGAAAATATTGCACGACGACCACGTAACATCGGCGCCGAGCTCTTTGAGCGTCTCGATGAGGACGGCCGTTTGAATGGTCATGTGCAGACAGCCGGCAATGCGCGCTCCGGCCAGCGGCTTGCTGGCGCCATACTCGGCGCGCAAGGCCATCAGACCGGGCATTTCAGCTTCGGCCAAACGGATTTCCTTGCGGCCCCATTCGGCCAGCGACATGTCTTTTACTTTGTACGGAACGAAAGCCGTGGTTTTGGTATCCACCATGATGCAGAGAAAGTTTGCGAATCAACCGCAAAGGTAACCAAATTGTTAGGGAGTTGCGCGGCGAAACCAGAACCAACAGCGAGTAGTCGAAGCGGTATTTTGGTCAACTTTCGGGCTGCCTACACTTTTTCCGGCGCGTAGCCGTTAGCACGTCGGCAATCAGCCGCCTTATTATGGAGCGTATGCTGATGGCTATGCTTACCGTTCACCGAAAAGTATAATAATAGCGTAAATAAATTTTATTACATTTTTCTAAAATATTTTTCACGCATTGAACGCAAGTGAATGAGCAGCTGTTGGCGTCGAAACAAATATTTAACGGCGGCACAGTATACATAGTCTTGTGCTTATTCTTAAATTTGTACCATGCTCTCCACAACCACACACACCTCGCGCTTCCTCACGGCTTTGTTTCTGTTGCTTGCCTTGTCGGTTTCCGGCGTGTGGGCACAGTCGGGCACTCCCCTGCAGCTCAGCCCTGAAGACCAGGACCGGGAGTACAATGGTCCCCAGAAAAACTTTTTCTTTCAGGTAGAAGGCGAAAAGGAGTACCGGGATGCCGGTTTCTTCGGCCAGCGGCTGCGTCCTTACCTGGCTGGCAACGCCCAGGCCGAAGAGCACCTGAACAACTACCGCCGGCAAAAGTGGCTGTACCTAGGTGAGCGGGCAGTGCTTTTGGGAGCTATTGGGGTATATGGTCAGCAAGTACTGGCCAAGGATGAGCAGCAGTACTTCAATGACACGCAGAAAGGCGCTATCGGCGTAGCTGCCGTCAGCCTGCTGGCCAATATCCTGATCAACCGCAACACCAACTGGCACTTTCGGCGGGCCCTGGAGGCGCACAATGCTAACCTGCCCTCGGCGCATGCGCAGTCCTGGCAACAGGTATTGCCCACAAACGTAGGAGTAGCGGCACTAGGTGGCCGACCGCAGCTGGTGCTGCGCTGGTCGCTGCAGTAACGTAACTTAGCCGCCGAGTTTTCTGCGAATCAGGCAGAAACCTTGGTCTGGTGCCCACCCCAGCCGGGTGGGCTATTTTTTTGCCTGTGAATATTACACCCGATTTTGCGGGGTTGTCGGATGCAGCCCGCACCTATATAGCCCGGCACCTGCACGACGACCCGGCTCAGCTGGCTCTGCAGGCCCGTCGTCACCCCAGCCTGCCCGTCCCGGAACTGGTCCGCCAGATCCAGGCCCGGCAAAAGGCCCGCACCAAGCTTCCAGCCTGGGCCGACGATATTGACCTGATCTTTCCGCCCACCCTATCGGTAGAGCAGGCCTCCTCCGACCGTACAGCGGCTTTCAAGGCCTCCCTGGTCAGCGGTGAAAGGCTGGCCGATCTTACGGGCGGCTTCGGCGTGGACACGAGCTTCTTTGCCCGGCAGATAGCCGAGGTGCATTACGTGGAGCGTAGTGCCCAGCTGGCAGGGGTGGTTGAGTACAACCTGCGGCACTTAGGCATTGACAACGTTCGGATACATGCCACGGATGCCGTCAGCTTCCTGAAAAATACGGACCTGACGTTTGACTGGCTGTACCTGGACCCTGCCCGCCGCGACAATGCGGCCCGCAAAATCTACCGGCTGCAGGACTGTGAGCCCGACGTAGTGCGAATTCTGCCCCTGCTTTTGCACAAAAGCCAACGGGTGCTCCTGAAAACCTCCCCCATGCTTGATATTGAGCAGGCCGTGCAGGAGCTCAAGCACGTGCGGCGGCTGTGGGTACTGGCCGTCGACAACGAATGTAAGGAAGTGCTCTACGAACTGGGCCAGGAGGCAGCAGTTGACCCGGAGCGGCTGACCATCAACCTGAAGCGCGACGGAACCCAGCAGGAGTTTCGCCTGAATCGGGCCCGCGAGGCCCGGGCCATACCGCGTTACGCCGAGCCTCAGCAGTACCTGTACGAGCCAAACAGCGCCGTGCTGAAGGCTGGCGGCTTCCGGAGCGTGGGCACCGCCTTCGAGCTGCTCAAGCTGCAGCAGCATAGCCACCTGTATACCTCCGACGTGTTGCGCGCCGACTTCCCCGGCCGCATCTTCCGGATTCGGGCCGTAGAAAAGTATGAGGCAGCAGCCCTGAAAGCCCATCTGGGCTCTGATGGCCGCGCCCACGTGACTACCCGCAACTTCCCCGACTCCGTGGCGGATTTCCGGCAGCGCACGGGCATCCGGGAGGGTGGTGATTTGTACCTGTTTGCTACCACCAACCTGGAAGGGCGGCTCATGGTACTCGTGTGCGAAAAGCTGTGAACCGGGCTGCACGCCCTATTTTTCGCCCAGCTTACTTCGCCGGGCTAGTCCAGGCGCTGCCGCGCAGGCGAAACCGCCAGGGCAGCGCAGCATCCTCGCCGGCATAGTCGATACCTACCCGGGGGGAAGCCACTACCTCCTCGTCGGCCACTAACTCGGCCCGGTCTTCCAGCCAGATGTTGGGGCCGGTGAGCGGCAGGCCGTAGTGCTTGGTGCTGATGCCCAGTGCCTGGGTGAGCAGGCCCGGCCCGCCGGTCAGGTTGCGCTGTACAGCGGCCAGCCCCCGCCGTAGCAGCATTTCCGGCAACCCCTCCGTGGGCTCAATTCCCCGAATCAGCACGGCATCGGCCTTGCCGGCTACGTTGGTTACGAGGTTAAACAAGACGTAGCGGCCGTAAATCAGGTACACGTAGGCGACGCCGCCAGCCTCATACATGATGCGCGTGCGGGAAGTGAAGCGCCCCAGATGCGAATGACAGGCTTGGTCATTTACGTGAGCATAGGCCTCCGTCTCTACAATGCGGCCGCCCGTCAGCTGCCGGTCGAAACAAGTGAAAACGTACTTGCCGATCAGGTCACGGGCCAAGGCTACGACGTCGGGCTGCTGGTAGTAAGACAGGGGTAAGATCATGCCTGCCTATACGAGACCAAAGCGGGTTGGCTGCGGCTATTCAGAATAGGCGCGTATCTTTGCCCCGTAACGGTGGCCGAACCTCTTTGTACAAGGAGCAAGGCTGAAAAGGGAATCCGGTTCAATTCCGGAGCTGTCCCCGCAACTGTACGCTTCACGAGTTGGGTGCGCCACTAGGCCACTGTTCTCAGGCTGACTGCTTTTCAGGCGGCAGCCAAAGGAATGGGAAGGCGGTGCCCCCAGAAGCAAGCCAGGAGACCTGCCATTACATTTTCCTTGTTCAGCGCCCTCGGAGGAAGGGCGGAGAATGATTGCAGTGGCTGCTTTGGCAGCTGTTTTCTGTTTTCGGCCTCGGCTTTGGGTAGCAGTGAAGCATGTGCTTCCGGCCCGCCCAAAGTTTTGAACTGACTTTTCCTAATCCGGAAATTTTGGTTCGAATGTCATGTGCTACAAATCCCCGGTGGCGGCTCTACCGGGTTGGCCTGGCCCTGGGCAGCGGGCTTTTCGCGCTGCCGGCGGCGTTGGCGCAACAGCCCCTGTCCCCCGACTCGGTGCAGGTGCTGCCCATGGTGCGGGTAGAAGTAGAGCGCCCACGCCAGTACGCCGTCGGCACCCGCGTACTCACCCTCGATTCGACCACATTGGCGCTGTATCGTTCGGGCAGCCTGGCCGATGTCTTGGCCGCCCGAACACCGCTTTACCTGAAAAGCTACGGCCCCGGGCAGCTGAGCTCCAGCACCATGCGGGGCACCTCGGCCCAGCATACGGCTATCCTTTGGAACGGCTTTAATGTGATGCTGCCCACGCTGGGGCAGAACGATTTTACCCTGCTGCCCCTCAGTGGGGTACAGCAGGTAGAAGTGCAGCCCGGCCCAGCCAGTGGTCTGTATGGCTCCGGAGCTATTGGCGGCACCGTGCTGCTCTCGTCGCCGGTGAGCTGGCGGCAGGGTTTTCGCGGGGCAGCGCAGATAGAAGTCGGCAGCTTTGGCCTGGGTGCCGGCAGCTTGCAGGCCGGGTTCAGCAATCAACGGCTGGCCCTGCGCATCAGCGCCTCCTACCGCGCCGCCCAAAACAACTTTCCGTATGATTTCCCCGGCGGAGGCCGGCCGCGCCAAACCAATGCCGCTTTCTGGCAGGGCAGCCTTGCCCAGGATATTGCCTGGCGCGTAGGCCAAAACGGCCAGGTGCAGGCAGCGGCGTGGCTCACCAAAGCCGACCGCCAGATCCAGCCGGCTATTGGAACCCAAAACGACCACGCCCGTCAACTCGACCAGAGCACCCGCCTGCTCCTGGGGTACGAACACATGGGTACGCGCCAGCAGTCCAGCGTGCGGGTGGCTTGGTTTGAGGACATTCTGAACTACGCTACGGATGCTTACCGCAGTGATTCCCGCGTGCATACCACGCAGGCTCAAGCCAGCCACACGGTGCGTCTGGGCACATCGGCAAGCCTGCGCCTGGGGGCCGAAGCCCAGCACTTTGCGGTGCGCATGACGGACTACGGAGGATTTGTGAGCGAAAACCGTTTTGCCGGATTTGGCTTGCTGCGCTACGACCCCACGGCCCGACTTCGGCTGTCGGCTACGGTGCGGCAGGCCGTGCTACCCGGGCGCCAGGTGCCACTCACGCCGGTACTGGGACTGGAGTGGCAAACCTTGCGCACCAGCACCCAACAGCTGCTCGTGAAAGTAAGCGCGGCCCGCGGGTACCGCGCCCCTACCCTCAATGAACGCTACTACCAGCCCGGCGGCGACCCAAACCTCCGCCCCGAAACCAGCCAGGGCTACGAGCTGGGCCTGCACCATAGCTGGCAGGCCCCTACCCAACCAAAGCTAACCTGGCACACCGAGCTGACTGCCTACCGCCAGCGCGTGGACAACTGGGTGATGTGGTGGCCCAAGCCGGGAGAATCGTTTGTGAGTCCCCGCAACCTGCGGCAAGTAAAAACCCAGGGCCTGGAGGCATCGTCCTCGCTGCAGTGGCGCGCCGCCGCTACCTTCTGGCAAGCCCGCGCAGCGTATGCCTACACCCGCGCCTATAAATCCCAGGACGACGTGAGCGGCGCCACGATAACGGAACGCCAGCTGCTCTACGTGCCCTTGCACACGGCTGCCCTGAGTGCTGATGGCCGATGGCACCGCTGGCAGGCCGGCGGTACAGCTACGTTCACCGGCTACCGCTACACCGAGGACACGGGTCCCAGCTTCCTGCCTTCCTACACTCTACTCGACGCCAACCTAGGCTATACCTGGCCCCAACTGGCGGGGCAGCCCGCGGCCCTCACCCTGCTGGCTCAGGTTCGCAACCTCACCAACCAATCCTACCAAAGCTACCTGTACCGCGCCCAGCCCCCGCGTGCAGTGCAAATCAGCCTGCGCCTGACGTGGCGCTAAAGGCAATATCTTCCTAGTCTTTCATCTTTCACTTTTTTCTTACTCTATGTTTTCTTCTCTGCTCAACCAGCTTTTTCGGCGACGTATCGTAGCCCTGGCTTTCGGCTCAGCCCTGCTTTTCTCGGCCTGCGACCCCGACTCCAAGCAGGATCCGGTGCCGGATGGCCGGAACACCAATGTGTACATCGTCAATGAAGGCAATTTCAATACGCCCAATGGCAGCGTGAGCCTGTACGATAAGATCAGCGGCGAAATCAAGGCCCTGGATGTGTTTAAAGCCGCCAACGGCCGGGAGCTGCTGGCAGATGTAGCTACGTCGATGACCATTGTGGGGGAGCGGGGCTACATCGTGGCCAACAACAACAGCAAGATTGAAGTGGTGTCGCTGCCCGATTTTAAGAGCGTAGGTACCATTGCCGAACCCCTGCAGCAACCACGCTACCTGCTGGCCGCTTCTGCCGACAAGGCCTACGTGACGGAGTGGGTGGCCTCGCCCTTCCCGGCGGCAGTTCTTGGCCGGGTGGCCGTGGTAGATTTGAAAACCAATAAGGTCACGAAAACCATACCTGTGGGCAAGCTTCCTGAGGAAATGCTCTTGGCAAACGGCCGCCTCTTCGTGGCCAATTCGGAGGGCAACACCCTGACGGTTATCAATACGGCGACCGATGAAGTGGAAACCACCATATCAGTAGGCGTAAACCCGGCCAGCCTGGTGCTGGGCGCCGATGGCCACGTGTGGGTACTCGCCAATGGGCAGACGGACTATACCGATCCTGCACTTTCGGTGAAGGGCAGCGTAAGTGACTTTGCACCTACTGCGCCCTACACGGTACGTAAGCGGGAACTCGGTTTCACGCCGGGGTACGGCAGCCGCATCCGGCGCAATGCCAACGGTACGGCACTCTACCTGAAAACGGGAAACGGCGTGTTCCGCTTGGCTCCCACTGATGCGGCGCTGCCCACCACGCCCTTTATCAACCGCGACTTCTACAGCCTGGAGGTGGACCCCGACAGCGACATTCTCTACACCGGGGTGGCACTGTCGTTCAACGGCCCGGGCCGCATGGTGACCTACCAGAAAGGCGGCGCCCCACTCGACTCGGCCGAGGTGGGCATTCTGCCGAGCGGCTTTGCTTTTTATTAAGCCGGCCCGATTTTAATCGGCCACAAAGAAGGGCCGCTCACACTGTGGGCGGCCCTTCTTTGTGGTTGAAACCAGCACCGGATGCTAATCGGCTATGCCATCGTTGTTGCGGTCTTTGGAGTCGCCGGCCTGCTCGTAAACCTGGCGGCCGGTGGGGTTATGCGTGGTATCACTCTGCAGCCCGGCCGCGGCCGAGTCGGAGGCCTGCGGGTTTAGAGCGGCGGGGTCAGTGTTTTTGTCAGCTCCGCGCTCCACGTTGGTTTCGCCGGAGCCATTGCCGGTATTGCAGCCCGCCAGGGCAGCCGTGAAGGTCAGAGCCAATAAACCAGTGCGAAGAAAGTGAGCAGCCGTCATGGGGAAAGCAGGGCGTTGAGTGAAAGAATAAGGAAGGATCCTAGGAGTCAGCAGTTCCTACGTGCAGGCGCCGCTGAGGTTGGGCCAGGTCCTGCGTCAACCTTCGCGCCCGCGCGTCCGTATCCAAGGCAGTCGAATCCGGTATATTTGCCCGCATGGCTGCCCGACGTTCTGCTTCTGCCCGTTTTTCTCCCTTCCTACGCCGCACTGGCCTAGTGGCCGGCATCAGCCTGGGCTTGGCTTTTTTGCTGATTGGTTATCTATACGGATTTTCTAATGAGTTCTTGGCCAGATTATTTGGCGCTTTTTTCGTACTTTTCTGCCTGCTAGCCGTCACCTTTCTCGGCGTAGTGCCCTTTGTTAGCTGGGCTGCTACGCACTGGTTTGGTCCCGGCTGGGAGGATTCCGTTCTGAACACCACCCCGCCCCGGAAAAAGGCCTCTCCTGCTCCTTCCGGGAAACCATTGCGACAACGCGTGCGGTCCAATCCTTAACCTCTCATTTCAGTAACCATCGTGAAAACAACCCGCTTGCACATCAAGAATATGGTTTGCCCACGTTGTGTGTCGGCAGTCCGCAGTCTGCTCGAACAAGCCGGCTACCGGCCCGCCCAGGTAACGCTGGGGGAAGCCGTGCTGGCCAAAGAAACGCCTGCCGATCCAAAGGAAGTTGCCTCTCTGCTCCGGGAAGCCGGTTTTGATGTGCTCATGGACCGGGCTGAACAGCTCACCGAACAAATCAAAGGTGCCTTGGGCGAATACCTCGACCACCTGCGCACGGCCCGGATGCCGCTTACTACCTCGGCCTTTCTCTCGGAGCGGTTTGCGGCTACCTACTCGCACCTGAGCAAGGTGTTTTCGCGCACGGCCAACCTTACCATTGAGAAGTACCTGATTCGTATGAAGATTGAGCGCGTGAAAGAGCTGCTCAGCTACGGCGAAATGACGCTCAGTGAAATTGCCGACCTGATGCGCTATAGCAGCGGCCAGCACCTGAGCAACCAGTTCCGCCAGGTAACCGGGCGCTCCGTGAGTGAGTTCCGCCGCGACCTGATGCCCAAGCGCCTGTCGATGGACCAGCTGGTATAGGCACGTTCAAACTAGTCTGCCCAAAAGCGGCGGAGTTGGTAGGTACCCTACCGGCTCCGCCGCTTTTCTATTTGCTAGTCCTTATCAGACTCCACACGGACCCCTGTTTCCATAGCAGCTTCTTCCTAAGCAAATGGAAGAATAGCCAACCGGCTGGGTTGTACCTTTGCGGCACCTTTACCACTTGTCCGTGGTTGTTGCTCCCGTGTCTGTTTCCTCGCCCCGCATTCTGCTCATCACGCCGCCGCTCACGCAGCTGAACACCCCCTACCCGGCCACGGCCTACCTAAAAGGGTTTCTGGGCGGGCACGGCTACCACGTGCGGCAGGCCGACCTGGGCCTAGAGCTGGTGCTGAAGGTTTTTTCGGCGGCGGGGCTGCGCCGGGTTTTCTCGGCTATAGAGCAGGGCCCGTTTGCCCTCAGCGACAATGCCCGCCGGATGCTGCGCCTCAAGCAAAGCTACCTGAGCACGATTGAGCCGGTCATCCGGTTTCTGCAAAACAAGGACAACACCCTCGCACCCCGCATCTGCCATTCGCGGTTCTTGCCCGAAGCCAGCCGGTTTGATAACGTGGCTGACCTGGAAACCGCCTTTGGTACCATGGGCCTCACCGACCAGGCCCGGCACCTGGCTACGCTTTACCTGGAGGATTTGGGCGACCTGCTCAAGGAAACGGTAGGGCCGCAGTTTGGCTTCTCCCGCTACGCCGAAAAGCTGGGCATGTCGGCCACCTCCTTCGATGCCCTGCACGAGGCCCTGCAAGCCGCGCCCAACCTGCTGGACCAGATGCTGCTGGAACTGGTGGATGAGCTGGTAGCCGATTTTCGGCCGGATATCGTGGGTTTCACGGTGCCTTTCCCCGGCAACCTGTACGGGGCGCTGCGCTTGGCCGGCCGGATAAAAGAAATTAGCCCGCAGACCTACACCTCTATGGGCGGCGGCTACCCCAACACGGAGCTGCGCACCATGCGGGAACCCCGCTTTTTCGATTACATCGATTTTCTGACCTTGGATGACGGGGAAGGTCCCTGGCTGCGCCTGCTGGAATATATCAGCCGCGAAAAGACAGATGAGGTTGTCGGACCTCTGGCGTTCCAGCGTACCCTGCTGCGCAATACTGCTGGCGCGGTGCAGTACATCGACTTTCCGCACGCCGCTATTCCGCATACCGAGGTAGGCACTCCCGATTATTCCGACCTGCCGCTAAGCGAATACCTATCCGTGATTGAGGTGCTGAACCCTATGCACCGCCTCTGGAGCGACGGACGCTGGAATAAGCTTACTGTGGCGCACGGCTGCTACTGGAAGCGTTGCTCGTTCTGCGACGTTACCCTCGACTATATCTCCCGCTACGAAACAGCCCCCAGTGCCTTGCTGGCCGACCGGATTGAGCAGATTGTAACCCAAACCGGCCAGACGGGCTTCCATTTTGTAGATGAAGCAGCTCCCCCCCTGGCTTTGCGTGATCTGGCTATTGAGCTGCTGAAGCGCCGCACGGCTATTACCTGGTGGGGAAACATCCGCTTTGAAAAGACCTTTACCCCGGACTTGTGCCGCCTGCTGGCCGCCTCGGGCTGCATAGCCGTGAGCGGGGGCCTGGAAGTAGCCTCCGACCGGCTATTGGCGCTGATGGAGAAAGGCGTGACCATAGCCCAGGTAGCCCGCGTAACGGAAGGCTTCACCCAAGCCGGCATTATGGTGCACGCCTACCTGATGTATGGCTTCCCTACCCAAACAGCTCAGGAAACGGTTGACTCACTGGAAGTCGTACGTCAGCTTTTTGCCGCTGGTATCGTGCAAAGTGGGTATTGGCACCGGTTTGCCATGACGGCCCACTCCCCCGTGGGCAAACAACCTGACAAGTATAAAGTAGTCCCCGTTGGTCCGGAGCCCGGCACCTTTGCCTGGAACGACCTGTGGCATGATGACCCCACCGGCGCCAACCACGAGCAGTTTGGCCCTGGCCTGGCCAAAGCCTTATACAACTACCTGCACGGGGTAGCCCTGCAGGAGCCGCTCAGCTTCTGGTTTGACTTTAAAGTCCCTCGCACCACGGTTCCGCGTCAGCTTATTCAGCAGGCCATTCAGGAACCCGCCAAGCCCGATGCTGCGCGCCCCAATGGCCGCCTGTTCTGGCTGGGCAACTGCCCGGAGCTAGCGCTGCGCAAAGGGAAGAAAGGCGAGCAGGCCGTCCTCACCTTCTACGAGCAGGCCGAAGACTTTGAAGTAGCTGTACCCGCTGCTGTGGGCAGCTGGCTGCACGGGCTACTGCGCGGCCTGACCACCGACTACGATACCAAGGTACTGCTGAAGGATGCGGCCCTTACCTACCCCACCGGCATTCAGCCCTGGGAACAGTTCCTGCAGTCGGCGGGGTGGCAGCTGCTGCGCAGCAAAGGGCTGCTGGTGCTGTAGCTAGTTTAGCTGTTTCAGCCACCGCTCCAAGCCCTCCCAAAAACCGGGAGTAGGGCGCGGCCACTGCCACTGCCCATCGGCGGCAGTGTTCCCGGGCACCAGGAAATTGGGTTTGGCCTGGGCAAATACGCGCACCTGCATGCCCCGACGGCCGCCAAGGGCCCGCCGAAGCCGCTGGCTGCTTTCACGCACGTTCAGCGCCGTATCCCGCCCGGCGTATAAGCCGAATACCGGAATGCGTAGCCGAGCAAGCTGCCGGAAGGGGGCCAGCATTGTTTCCTCGGTAAGGGCGGCTTGTTCTACTACCAGAAAGGCCGCCTCCCCCTGGCTGGCTCCCACGGCTGCTTCGGCCGCGGTACTGCCCACGGTCCATACGCCCAGGCGAGTGGTATCCGCTTCGGGCCGGCCCCGGAGCCAGCGCAAGGCCGCCACCGTCTGGCGCGCTACCACCGAATCCGTGCCTGCTGCTGCAGGCGCCAGCAAAAGCGTAGCCCACCCAGTCTTGCCTAAGCGCATTACCCGGTCGAGGTTGGGCGAGGTAGTCGGGGCCCAGCTTACCACTACCGGATGAGTGGCTAATGTATCGACGGGCAGATACAGCGTGGCCACACCCAGCCCGGGGAGGCGCACCGCTTGCTCCCGAAACGGCCGCGGGGCTGCTTCGCCCCGCCGCACCCACACAAATTCGCCCCGGATGCTGTCCAGCTGCAACACCCCGCGCAGAAAGTCGCCTTCCCGGAGGGCACTGATGGATAGCGTACCCGGAAAACCTCCGATCTGGCTGAGTTGCAGCTGTGGGGCTTGGTAGCGCACCGTGCCCATAGGTATTGTCGTGACGGGCGTGCCGGGCACCGTAAGTTCCGCCTGGAGCTCACCCGCCCTTGTTCGGCGCAGCTCCAGGCCCACACGCACCCCGGTACCGGGTAGACCTACCGCGCCTTCGTAATGGCCAGTGGGCGGAGGCAACGTCTTTTCCTCAGCCGACTGTCCGGCAGAGCCACAGGCCGTCAGCGCCCCCAGCATCCCTAGTAACAGGGTTTGCTTGAGTTGGCTTCCAGAGTTAGAGGAAAACAAACCGGCGGCAGAAAATAACTTCGACATCAAGGGCAAAGGTAGCGCTGCGCGGGCGGGCACGCTCATAGACCTTTGCGCAGTATCAGGTCCTGCTGCACGTCGGTGCCCAACACAAAGGCATGTTGCCCAATGGTCTTAAACCCGAAACGACGGTAAAACTCCAGAGCCCGCAGGTTCTTTTCCCATACGCCCAGCACCACCGCCCGGCAGCCGTTGAGCTTCGCTTCCTCAATGGCGCGGCGCATCAGCGAAGCCCCTAACCCGGTGCCTATCCAGTCTTCCTGCACATAAAGACGCTCGATTTCCAGCTGGCTATGGGTAGTTTTTTCGGATTGCAACCCCAGGGTAGCATTGAGCTTGAGCTTGGCGTAGCCTACCGGGGTTTCCTGAAAGTAAGCCAGCAGAAAGATGGTTTCTGGCTGTTGTAGCTCGGCCCACTGAATTTCAGGGCTAAAGTTTTCCGCTACGTACTGCGCCATGTCTTCCGCCTTGTTGTCGGCGGCAAAAGCCTCTATAAAGGTTTGCTGGCCCAGCGCAGCCAAGTGCGTTGCGGTAGCCATAGTGCGTTTGGCCACCTGAATTCGGAGGGGTGAGGACATGCGAAGTGCTTCAGGAAATAGAATGGTCGCCGGGCTCGTCGGAAATTCGGGCATCCTGGCGCATCCGGCGGCCAAATCGGGTAATCAAGACAAAGGCGGCCAACAACGCTACTGTAGTTACCAGCTTCGTGGTGGGCAGCGCTGCGGGTTGTTGATCGGGCAGCAGACCTGCCCCCGGGATATAGCCGCTAATATACAGCAGCAGGGCCGCGCGCATCAGCATAAGCCCGATGCCTATCCACCCACTGATCAGCAGCACAAGACCAAAAACTCGACGCCCTGCCGGACTAGCCATAGCTAAAGGATTAGGAAAAACCTGCATGAAAAGCCCGCCGGCCTATTCACGCCAAATATACTCGGCCAAGAATACGCGCAGCCGTTGCAAATTGATTTGCCCTCTGTATTTTTGTCCGACCCGCGGGAGTAGCTCAGTTGGTAGAGCATCAGCTTCCCAAGCTGAGGGTCGCGAGTTCGAGCCTCGTTTCCCGCTCATTTGGAAATCCGCTACTTAGACGCAAGTCTGGGTGGCGGATTTGTTTTTAGCCAATACCTCCGATTATACCCCGCTGCTTTCTATCTTACTTACCAAACCTATTTTTCGCTGTTATTGAGGTTTTTATGAGGAAATTCTACGCTTTTATTGCACTCTATATACTCTCCCTAGGAGCCTACGGACAGAGGCCAACCGCAGCTTCAACGGGCGAGTGCGGAACCCCAGACCCTACGCCAGCCCAACGCGCCTGGCTGCTGCAGGAAGTCATTCCCTTGGAGCAAAAGCTGGCCGCCCGCAGTCCGCAGGCCGATGCGGTAAGCTACGTTCCGCTCAGCATCCACATTGTGCGAAAAACGGATGGTACCGGGGGCGCCAGTGAAGCCGCCATTTACGCTTCCATTGCTGGCGCCAACCAGCTGTTTGCCGGTGCCAACATTCAGTTTTTTGTCTGCGGCAGCATTCAGTACGTCGACAACTCGGCCCTGTATGCCGTAAACTCCTACGCCGTAGAAAGTGAGCTGTGCCTGCTCAACGACGAGCCCAAGGCCATCAACGTGTACTACGCAGGCTCCGTCAGCTCGGGTGGCAGCCCCGTTTGCGGCTATGCGTATCTGTCGGGCAACCGGGTACTGATGGGCTGCAACAATGCGCACGTGTTGGCGCACGAGCTGGGCCACTCTTTTGGCTTGCCGCACCCGCACCAGAACAGCACGAGCGACGTGCTGGCAGACCGGGAGCTGGTGCGTCGTACCAACTGCACTACGAAGGGCGACCAGATCTGCGATACGCCCGCCGACCCTTTCGGCCGGGAGGGTGCTACCAAGCAGGACTGCCTGTACACGGGCGCCATCACCGATGCCAACAATGACCCGTTTACGCCCTTACTAGTGAATACCATGAGCTACTGGAGCTGCGGTGATGCTTTTACGCCCGGCCAGTATGCCCGCATCCAGGCCGTTCGGCAACTAAGCCACGCAGGCCGAAACTGCAGCTTGCCGGCCCCCGCCGCGCCTACCCAGCTGGCGGCCAGCCTAGTGCCCTATGGGGGCGGTATTTCGCTGCGCTGGACCGATAAAGCCTCCGACGAGCTAGGCTATTTTATTGAGCGCGCCGTTGGGACGGGAGCCGCTTTTACCACCGTTGGGGCCGTTACGGCCAACACCACCAGCTACACTGATGCCTCCCCACCGGCCGCCACGACCATCCGCTACCGGGTAAAGCCCATCAACGCCGCCGGCGCCTTTAGCAATGAGGTGAGCATTCTGGCTGATATTACTTATTGTGCCGCGAACTTTACGGTGTATAACTGCCCACCCGATGGCCTCCCGATTTACCTGAACGATGTGCAGGTGCTCAAGGGCAGCAGCCCCATACTCAGCAACCTATCTTCCGGCTGCGGTACCTACTCCTCCTTTATTTCTCAGACGGGCCAAGTGCAGCCAGGTGCCACATACACGCTCAAAACGCGCCTGCCTACTTTGCCCAACGGCTCCATCTACCCCCAGCTCGTGTATGCCTGGGTTGACTACAACCATAACGGCAGCTTTGCGGACGCCGGGGAGCAGCTGTATCAGGGAGCAGCCCAGTACAACCAGGCCACGGCCAGCTTCACTGTGCCGGCCTCAGCCCACCTGGGCTGGACGCGCCTACGCGTCCGCTCACAGAGCAATTTTTATCCGGCATTAGCCGATGCCTGCGCCACGGGTGTGTACGGAGAAACCGAGGAGTACACGCTGCTCATTGGCAGCGGCATAACGGCAACCCAACCGGCAAGCTTACCGCAGTTCACCCTTTTCCCCAATCCGGCTTCCGCTGATCTGCCCCCCCTGCTTACGCTGCCTACCGGCAGCGCCGTGGCGGAGCTGGGAATCTTTAACCTGCTTGGCCAAGCCGTCGTACCGAGCCGCTCGGTGCGGGCCAATGCCCCCACCGAGTTGCCCACCCGGGGGCTACCTGCCGGGCTGTACGTGGTGCGCGTACATACTGCAGCAGGCGACTACCAGCAAAGGCTGGTCCTGTATTAGTCCTGCATAGCGGCGGCCGCGCCCTGCCAGGTATTGCCTCCTGGCCATACTGGCTCGTCAAAAAGCGGCTTTATCCCGGGCACTCACCATAGCCTTGGGCTGCAAAGCCAGACCAGACCTATACCGCATCCAGTGCCTGCTGGAAAGCCGAGAAAAATAAACCTACGTGGTAGCCATCGGCCAGGCCGTGGTGTACGTTCACGGCCACGGGCATGAGCAGGGCCTCGCCCTCGCGGCGGTAGCGGCCCACTGATATCTTGGGTACGCTGTCGGGGTGGGCAAAGGCGCGGGCGTGGGTAAGGCCGGTGAAGCGCAGCCAGGGAATGGCCGAAAAATGAATGACATCGAGGCGGCTGGCATTGGCGTTCAGCCGCAGGCCGGTACTTTGCTCCACGGAGTCTATTTCTGCCTGTAAGCTCAGCCCGAACTCGGTGAGGGACTGCGCAAACGGCACGAAGGCAAAGCTAAAGGTATGGTCGGGGCGGGCCAGCGTCGGGGAGGCGTGGATCTGGTCGTAGCAATACACCTGCCCGTCCTCGATGCGGTAGCGAAGGGCTTCTACGGAGTTTACGGCCTGCAGCGCGGCGTGCAGATACACCTGGAAGAAGGGAACCCCTAACTCCTTGGCCCGGGCAAAGGCGTGGGCTACGTTCACATCGGCCACTAAGCCAAAAAACGGTTCTTCGAAGGCCGAGAAAAACGCGAAATGCTCCCGGCGGTTCCACGTAGTGAGGTCTACTAGCTGTTTCATGCGGCGGCAAGTTCGGTAACTTTGCCCGCTCTCTTTCTGCTTCTCCGATGGCCAGACCCCAGCTCATTGCCTTTGATGCCGACGATACCCTGTGGCCCAACCAGCCGCACTTCGATTACGTGGAGGCCCGCCTGTATGCCCTGCTCACCCACTACGGCGGCCCCGACGAGCTTAGCAGCCGCTTCTTTGAAGTGCAGCGCCAGAACATGGAGCTGTTTGGCTACGGGGCCAAGTCGTTTATGCTGTCCATGATCGAGACGGTTATTCAGCTGACCAATGGCGCCGTGACTGGCACCGAAATCCAGCAGGTGCTGGACTACGGCAAGCGCCTCCTCGATTTTCCCATTGAGCTGCTGCCGGACGTGATGGAAACGCTGCTGGCCGTAAAGCAGCAGGGGTTGCCGCTGCTGCTACTCACCAAAGGCGACCTGTTCGACCAGGAAAGCAAGCTGGCCCGCTCAGGCCTCGGCGACCTGTTCGACCACGTAGAAATTGTGAGCGAGAAAAACGAAGCTACCTACCAGCGCATCATGCGGCGCTACCAAGTGCCACCCGAGGCGTTTGTCATGATTGGCAACTCTCTGAAGTCGGACGTGCTGCCGGTGGCGCGCCTGGGTGCCCGCGCCGTGTATGTCCCCTACCATACCACTTGGGTGATGGAGCGCGTAACGGAGGCCGAGCTGGCCGGGGTATCGTTTCACGAGGTGGCCTCGCTGGCGGAGGTGCCCACGTGGCTACAGGAGTTGCGCTAAGGCCGCTGGGCCTGACTTAAGGGCGGCCCCTGCCAGTAGCGCAACGCTTCGGGCAGGCGCTGCCGGGCCTGCCGGACGCGGCGGCCGTGGGTTGGGTGCGAGTTTTCGAGGGCGAAAGAATAGCCCGGCTCCAGCCGCCCGATCCGCTCCCACAGTTCGGCCTGCGCCGCGGGCGGGTAAGCCGCCAGCGCCATCAGAATCATACCAATACGGTCGGCTTCTCCCTCCTGCTTGCGGCTGTGGGCAAACGAGCCCAGCTGCTGCAAGCCGTTGTAGCTATCCAGCAGGCGGGTGGTGTCGCCGGGGGCACGGGTGCTGCTCTGGGCCACATCCACAGCCGCCACGGCCACCATTCCTACCATATTCACCATCAGCTTGCTGTAACTTTCCGCCGTATGGCCGGCCAGTACGTGGCCCATTTCGTGCCCTAGCACCGAAGCCAGCAGGGTATCGGTGGGGCACACCCTGAGCATGCCCGTGGTGACAAAGATTTTCCCGCCCGGAAAAGCACTGGCGTTGATGGAGGAGTCTTCTACTACCAGAAACACCCAGTTAACTCCCTGCAGACTGTTGCTTTGGCCCTTCTGCCGCAGGTAGCCCTCGGTGGCAACTGCCAGCCGCCGCCCCACCCGTTGCACCCGCCCCGCCTGGCTGGTATCAGTGGGCTGGGCCAGGGAGTCTTTGATGGCTTGGTATGCTTCCTCGACGGACTGGTTGAGGGCTACGCGGTTTACCAGGTTCCACTGAGTACGCCCCGTGAAGGGCACCGTGACACAACCCGTTAACAGCAGAAGACAGGCCACGCGCAGCATGACCACGATGGAGTTGTGCGGCATATACTAAACGGTTTTGCTAAACAATAGGATAGTAGCCCGCAAAATACAGCGCTTTGAGGAAAGGCTATCCGTAGCTTCCCGAGGAAGAGCCAATGCGCAGCCACCCGCTTTTACAAAACATTACGGCCCCAGGTAAGCTACTCTATCCGCGCCCAGGATGCTCGGCACTGAAGGTGGGAAGAGACCAAGGAGATATTGCCCCCGCTCAGTCTCGGGCCTCAGCTGAACTGCGGGCGGGCAATGTGAATGCCAAGCTGCTGCCCTAGCTCCAGTAAGCGGGGCGTATCCTTACGAAATACCAGTAGCACCTGCAGCTCGTCGCTGTACGAATCTCCAAATTCCAGCAGCTCGTAGCCCCCGGGCTGCGGGCCGCGTTGCTGCAGCTCAGCATCCAGCAGCTGCAGGTACTCACGCAGGTACCGGTAATGTGGGGGTGCTGCGGGCAGGGGCTCCCGGAATTGCTCACTTATCTGCTCATACAGCTCATCGGCCTTGTCGGAGCGGCACAGCTCCTGCTCGAGCACTTCTGACAGGGCTACTTCCGTCATCGACGCGCCACAGTCGAGCAGCCAGCTATGCTCTTCCTCGTTCAGGTATTGTTCGAAGTAGGCATCGGGGTCCTGAGCCGCCAGCACTACGGTTTCCGTTGCTGCCACCAGTTCTTCCGGGGCCAGCGTACCGGTGGTTAACAGCGTCAGTAACTCGGTAACATCAGCGGCAAGCGTAGTCATCGTCATAGGGGTCTGCTTTTACCTTATCAGGAGTTTTTGGCAAAGTAACGCAAAGCCCAACAGCAAAAAACCGCCTGGCTTCCGTGTGCTACGGAAGCCAGGCGGCTACGCCCTTTCGGTGAAAACAAACTGCTTAGTCGCGCTTGGTTTTGAGCACCTGCTTCAGGGCAGCCAGCTCATCGCGGAGCTTGGCGGCAGTGAGGAAGTCGAGGTCCTTTGCGGCGGCTTCCATCTGCTTTTCAGTTTGCTTGATAAGCTTTTCCAGATCGGGGCGCGCCATTACGGATATCACCGGCTCGGCGGCTATGGCCAGAGCCACATCGGCGTCGGGTCCGGCGTAGCCTTGGGCTTCCACAATGCGGTAATCCGACAGAGACGTTTGCTCCATAATAGCTTCGCGCGACTTGCGCACCGTGCGCGGCGTGATGCCGTGCTCCTCGTTGTAAGCCAGCTGAGTGGCGCGACGACGGTTGGTTTCATCAATGGCGCGCTGCATGGAGCCCGTAATGCGGTCGGCGTACATAATCACCTTGCCCCGGTCGTTGCGGGCGGCGCGGCCCATGGTCTGAATCAGGCTGCGCTGGTCACGCAGGAAGCCTTCTTTGTCTGCATCCAGAATGGCTACAAGGCTTACTTCCGGCAAGTCCAGGCCTTCACGCAGCAGGTTCACTCCGATGAGCACGTCTATTTCGCCCAGCCGCAGCTGGCGCAGGATTTCTACTCGGTCCAGGGTTTTCACGTCGGAGTGCACGTAGCTGCTCTTGATGCCCAGGCGCTCCATGTACTTCTGCAGCTCCTCGGCCATGCGCTTGGTGAGCGTGGTCACCAGCACCCGGTCGCCCATTTTCACGCGGTTGTCCACCTCGTCCAGCAAATCATCAATCTGGTTGCCGCTGGGACGCAGGTCAATTTCGGGGTCGAGCAGGCCGGTGGGCCGGATGATTTGCTCCACTACCACCCCATTGGCCTGGGTAAGCTCATAATCGGCGGGCGTGGCCGACACATACACGGCCTGGCGCACCATGCCCTCAAACTCGTTGAAGGTGAGCGGGCGGTTGTCCATGGCGCTGGGCAGGCGGAAGCCGTACTCCACCAGGGCCGTTTTGCGGCTCCGGTCGCCGCCCCACATGGCCCGAATCTGGGGCATGGTGGCGTGGCTTTCGTCTACCACCAGCAAGTAGTCATCGGGAAAGTAGTCGAGCAGGCAGAAGGGGCGGCTGCCGGGCTGGCGGCCGTCGAAGTAGCGCGAGTAGTTCTCGATGCCCGAGCAGTAGCCCAACTCCCGAATCATTTCCAGGTCGAACTCGGTGCGCTCCATGATGCGCTTGGCTTCCTGGTCGCGGCCCTCCTTTTCGAAGTAGGCGTGCTGCTGCACCATGTCGAACTGAATTTCCTTGATGGCCTGGTTGAGGCTGTCCTTGCCCGTTACGAACAACTGGGCCGGGTACAAAGTCATCGACTTCTCGTCGCTGAGCTTCTTGCCGCTGGTGGGGTCAATCTTATGGATAGCCTCAATTTCGTCGCCGTAGAAGAAAATGCGGTAGGCGTGGTCGGCATAGGCGGGGAACACGTCCACCGTGTCGCCCTTCACCCGGAAGGTGCCGCGCGTAAACTCCACTTCGGTGCGCGAGTACAGAATCTGCACGAAGGAATAAAGCAGGTTGTTGCGCGAGTAGCGCAGGCCAGGCGCCAGGTAAATCACGTTTTTGCCGAACTCCTCGGGGTTGCCGATGCCGTAGATGCACGACACCGAGGCCACCACAATCACGTCGCGGCGGCCGCTCAGCAGCGTGGACGTGGTGTGCAGCCGCAGCTTCTCGATTTCCTGGTTGATGGCCAGATCCTTCTCGATGAAGACATCAGTGCTGGCAATGTAGGCCTCGGGCTGGTAGTAGTCGTAGTAGCTGATGTAGTACTCGACGGCGTTGTTGGGGAAGAACTGCTTGAACTCGCCGTAGAGCTGGGCCGCCAGGGTTTTGTTGTGGCAGAGCACCAGGGCCGGCTTGCCGGTTTGGGCAATGACGTTGGCCATGGTGAACGTCTTTCCCGTGCCCGTGGCCCCCAGCAACACCTGCGCCGGCTCGCCGTTGTTCACGCCCTCCACAAGTTGGGCAATGGCGCGGGGCTGGTCGCCGGTGGGCTTGAATTCCGAAGTCAGTTGGTATTGCATAGAATGAGGGAGAAGCTTGCCAAACTGGGTTTAGCCATCGTTGTATTCTTCAAGGCAGGTGAGCCAGCCTTTGATAACTACGTTAGCTAAATAGAGGTTTCCTTCGGAAATAAAAAACCCTGGCCACTTGCGCAGCCAGGGCGAGGTCTCACGGGACTTGTAGAGCCGGGAGAGAATACTACAGGGAAACTTGGTTTAGTGCGCTGCCAGCACCGGGGCCGACTTGCTGCCGAATTCCACGCTGGCTTCCAGGCCCAGGGAGTAGGGCCGCGACTGCTGCCAATACGATTGGGCAGGATCGACGTTCAGCGTGTTCAGCCCAGCTTCAGCCGCGGGGCCAAAAGCCACGGCCCAGGAAGCTCCCGCCGGGCGGTAGTTCAGCCCCGCGCCGCTGCGCAAAGACGTTAGCACTTTGCGGTAGGGCGAGTCACCTGACTGCAGGCTGTAGGCCTTCTGCGCCACCAGCATATTGTCATCGGCGGAGAAGCGCGTACCGAAGAGCACGTTGACGGCAGCTCCCATTCGCGCATAGAACGACCAGCCGTTTTTAACATTATTGCCGTACTGTACCAGCACGGGTATGCCAGCGCTGCGGTAGCGGTAGCGCGTTTTCTGCGGCTCATTCAGTACCGTCAGGTCCGTCGCCATTTGAGTACGTACGCGGTCAGTAGAAGCAAAGCCCCCGGTGAAAGTCGTAGGCACGGAAGGTTCCAGTGCGGCGTAGGACGTCTGGGAGCTTGCCCGGTACTCCGCCGCTTCGGCCCCGGCCGAGATACTGAAGCGGTTGGAGATACGGCGCCGGGCGAGCAGCATAATGCGCTGCCCCAGGCCAGCCTGCAGGTTTTCGCGGTATTCCCGCGCGCCGGCTTCGTACATCTGGGCATTTACCATGGCGGTAGAAGCAATCCGAACGGTACCGGTGGGCAGGCTGCCACGGGAGAAGTTCATGTTCGGATTGAAGGCCGATACCGCGTGGCCGCCGCCAAACATCCAGCCTCTGGTTGCCACCTGCTTTTTCTCGTCTTCCTGGGCCAATGCATCAGCCCAAGCCAACGAGTTAGCCAGGTACATAGGTTGCAGCGAAGCTGGCAAAGCTGCTTGCGTAGTGGACAGCGTGGTTTCCCGGGGAGCTAACGCGACAATGGTAGCAAACTGCTCGGCAGCAGCAGTAGCCTGCTGGCTGCCCGGGGCAACGGCCTGCATTGCCTTGGTCACCTCAACCTGTCCGGCAGCAGTAGCACCTATTTCGGCAGAGGCTACCGTCTGGCCCTGACTTGCCACGACTGCCGACGCTAGGGTAGCAGTCGGGAGTTGGGCGCTTTGCGTAGTGCTGATCTGGTCGCCGGTCAAGGCCCGGCCAGTAGCCAGCGTGGTTTCGCGTTCTGGAGTAGTGGCAGCCACAGGTAGGGTACTAGCGCCTAGGCCTACTGGCACGGGTGAGCCAACAGGCTCAGCTATAGCACCGCGGAAAGCTTGATTTCGGTTGGATGCTTCGCCTTTGCTGGCTACCGTCGCGGCGCCCGAAACGGGGGTGGGAGCCGTAAATGCGGCATTGAGTGCCGGCTTGCTTACCGTTGCGGCACGCGCGGCCTTTTGCCCGCCACGAGTAGGTTGAGCAATACTGGTCGCCACGTCGGCGCCTGGGCTTACCGCAGCAGGTGCAACAGCCGGCGCTTCCGAAGTTGCTTTGCTTGTCAGGCGCGGTGAGCTGCCGGAAGCGCCAGCCGTGGCAGCGGCTACGTCAGCCTCGTGGGTGCCGGTAAGATGAATGGTAAACCAAGCACCCATGGCCAGGGCAAACAGCAGGCAGGCCGCCGCTGCCCAACGGTGCAGTTGCAGGCGCTGGCGGTAGGTTTCGTTTTGCTGAACCAGCAGGTCGTGGTCAATCTGCTCCCACAGGCTGGCCCGGGGCGCTATTTCGGCTTCCTCGAACTTCTGTCGAAACAACTGCTCCAGGTTGCCGGTCTGAGTATTCTGTGGCTTATCGGCTGAAGGTTCCATTGTGACGATGGGCGTCGAGGCGTTCCAGTTTGTTTTTGAGAATCACCCGGGCACGGGCATATTGTGATTTGCTGGTTCCTTCGGATATCTGCATCAGCTCCCCAATTTCTTTGTGGCTGTAACCCTCGATGGCAAACAAGTTGAATACCATCCGGTAGCGGGGCGCTAGGTCCTGAATCATGGTGAGGAGTTCTTCGTAACCGTAGTTAGCGAGGGTGAATTCCTCATCCGCCAGATTCTCAGGGTATTCTCCTTCGCTCACGGCTACCAGCGGGGCATTGCGCCGGTGTTGCCGCAGGGCGGCATTCACCATAATACGGCGAATCCAGAATTCCAGTGGACATTCGCGCCGAAAACTGGGCAAGTTTCGGAACACCGTTACGAATCCTTCCTGTAATACGTCTTCGGCCTCGAAAGTGGTTTGGGCATAGCGCATGCACACGGCCATCATCCGGCCAGAGAAACGCTCGTACAATTGTTTCTGCGCCAGCCGGCTGCCCGCCAGGCAGGCATCGAGCAGGGCCGATTCGTCTAACGTAGCAGGAGTAGCAATAGGGCGCACGGGAGCGGTACGGGTAACCGTTTCACGGGAATAACTAGAATCAGCAAGCAGACCGCGCAGGCCCGCCGCTCCGAAGTTGGCTGACAGAGCACTCATACGGCACCCCGACCACCCCGATCGGCTCCCAAAGTTACGGCGGAAACCCTGGTTGGCTGCTCCGCGAAAGTAGATAGATGAGGCATAAACGCTGCTGGCTTCGAAGAACCCTATTTGCCCGGCTGGCGGCCGGCATATAAGGTAGAGGCAGAAGCATCGACGGAGGTTGCATCCGGACGCTTACCGCCGTCAAACAACCACTTATTTACTTAATTAACAATAATTTATAAACCCATCCTATTTACTAATTGCAATAAAGCTGGTTAGCAGCAGCCAGTGGTCGAATTCTAGCTTAAAGCATATTACTGGCGCGCAGCATGGCCGTCACGGTGTCGCGGTAGGTGTCGCCGATGGGCAGCAGGCGGCCGGCAATCTGCACCTTACCCCGCTCGATGTGCTCAATCCGGTTCAGGGCCACCAGAAACGACTTGTGAATGCGGGCAAACCGCTCGGGCGGCAGCACCTCCTCCACCCGCCGAAACGACTGCAGCGTCAGGACCTTGCCCGTGGTGGTGTAAATCATCAGGTACTCCTTCATGCCCTCGATGTAGAGGATGTCGTCGAAGGCCACGCGCTGCAGGCGGTGGTCGTTTTTCACGAACATGGCATCGGGGGCAGCCGCAGCCGCCTCGGCCGGAGCGGGAGCGGCCGGCACCGAGGTAGCCAGCTGCTGGCGCACCTTCTGCACGGCCTGCACAAACCGCTCAAAGGCAATGGGCTTGAGCAGGTAATCGGCCGCGTTCAGGTCGTAGCTGCGCACCGCGTATTGGTCGTAAGCGGTAGTAAACACGATGCGGGGTCCGGGCTGAGGCAGCAACTGGGCCAGCTGCAGCCCCGTGAGGCGAGGCATGTGTATGTCCAGAAAAACCACATCCACGGGGTTGTCCTGCAAAAACGCCAGACCCCCCAGGGCATCATCAAACTGCCCTTTCAGCTCCAGGCCCGGCACCTGCGCGCAGTAGTCAGCCAGCAGCTCCAGGGCCAGAGGTTCATCGTCCAGAATAGCGCAGGTCATGGGAGTAAGTAATGAGGTGACAGGTGAAACGTGCCAGGGCTTGGCCAGCGGCAATATGGCGGACAATAACGCGAAAACAAGCTATTTGCTTTGGTGACGCGGGCCTACATAGCCGCTGGGGCAGCCACCAGTCGGGAGCCAGGCTTGTATTCGTTAGCAGGCAGACGCACCCGCTGCACGGGCTTTGGCTGCTACCCGGCGAAGCCTTAAGGCAGCAGCACCATGGTGACGAGGTGCTGGCCGGGCGTGGTTTGCACATCCAGGGCGTAGCGGCTGGGATACAGCAGCTCCAAGCGCCGGCGCAGGTTTACCAGTCCCACGCCCCCGGGCTGCCGCGGCAACTCTCTTTCGGCATCGGCAGGGGCTACGTGGTTGAGCACTGAAAAGCGCAGCAGCCCATCGGAGGCCAGGTGCAGGGTGATGTGCACGGCTACGGGGCGGGCGGCCAGGTCGCCGTGCTTGAAGGCGTTTTCGACCAGGGGCAACAGCAGCAGCGGGGCAATGGGATGGGCGCAGTCGGGTCCGGCACCTTCCACCTCGAAGCGGATAGCCTCGGGCGCCGACGCTGGCAGGCGCAGGCGCTGCAAGTCCAGAAAGCTGTGCAGGTGAGCCAGCTCCCGGCTCAGGGGCACGGTATCGGTACTGCTTTCGTAGAGCAGGTAACGCATGATTTCGGCCAGGCGCAGCACGGCCTCGGGGGCTTTGTCGGACTTCCGGCTGGTGAGGGAATAGATGTTGTTGAGGGTATTGAAAAGAAAGTGCGGGTTGATCTGGGTTTTGAGCATGGCCAGCTCCGTGAGCAGCTGCTGGCGCTCCAGCTCCCGGCGGTTGCGCAGCCCGCTGAGGTAGTCGCCCGTAATCCGCAGGCCGGAGCTGAAGAAGATGGTGCTCAGCCCCATAAGGGTATACGGAATAATCATCGTCAGCTTTTGCGCGCTGGTTTGGGCGTCCTGGGCGCCGCCACCCACCAGGCTGGAAGCGCCAAAGCGCAGGGGCACGTAGGCGGCCAGCAGCAAAAGCACCCCACCCAGATAAGGCCAGAGTCGGCCCCGCCCCACGGTACCCGGCACCAGCACCATCCAGTTGAAGTAAAATATACTCGCCGATAGCACATTGGTGAGCAGGGCCCGCAGCACCAGCTGGTTTTGGGGCATGCGGTACTTGGCCGCAGCGTTGAGGTTGTTGTAGATAGCCAGTCCATCGAGTAGCAACAGGGCACCCCAAAACAGGAAGTGCACCCATTTGGGCACGGCGGCTTCCTCGGAGCGGGGCCACCACTCCAGGCGGGAAAAGGCGCGCAGCCGGGCGCGGCGGCTTGGCGAAGCGGGGGCCGAGGGCGCCCCCAGAAGAGAAGAAGCAACGGTTTGCACTCCGGAAGATAGGCAGGCGCCTGGTTTTGCCGGGACCATCTTCAACCAACGCCCCGCCCGGCCTCAACCAACGGCGCACTTTCCGCCCTCAACCTGCCTGGCCAGCTGTAAAGGTCACTTGGCGGGCCGTTTTCCAGGTTCAGGCCACAAAAAACGCCATTGCCGGGAAAGGTAGGGGGCTTGGTTGAATACCCGGAGCAGGGCCGCCCGCAGCTGCTACGTTTGCTGCCGTCTACTCTGCTTTTCTGCGCTATGAACTCAACTGCTCCGCTCCTGGTCGAAACCCGCGACCTGACTTTCCACTTCGGCAAGCGTCCTATTCTGCACAACCTGCCGCTGCAGGTGCCGGCCGGCAGCATCTACGGCTTTCTGGGGCCCAACGGGGCCGGCAAAAGCACCACCATGCGGCTGCTGCTGGGGCTACTGCAACCCACCGCCGGCTCGGTTTACCTGTTTGGGTATGAGCTCCGCCGGAACCGGGTGGCCCTGCTCAGCCGCGTGGGGGCCCTCATCGAAAACCCTTCGCTCTATGACCACCTCACGGGCTTCGAAAACGTGGAAGCCACCCGCCGCCTGCGCGGGGTGCCGGCCCACCGCACGGCCGAGGTGCTGGAAATCGTAGGCCTGACGGATGCGGCCCGCCGCCCGGCCCGCGAGTATTCCCTGGGCATGCGCCAGCGCCTGGGTCTGGCCACTGCCCTGCTCTCCGACCCTGCCCTGCTGCTGCTGGATGAGCCCACCAACGGCCTCGACCCCAACGGCATCATCGACATGCGGGAGCTGCTGCGGCGCCTGCGCGACGACCACGGCAAAACCATTATTGTATCGAGCCACCTCATCAGTGAGATAGAGAAAGTAGCTACCCACGTGGGCGTGATTCAACAGGGGCGCATGGTATTTCAGGGCAGCCTGCCCGACCTGCAGCGCCTCCAAACCGGCCGAGCCCGCCTGGTGCTCGAAACTGACAGCGCCGACACTTGCCGCAACCTGCTGCCCCGCTTGCTGGGCGCGGCCCAGATAGTAGGCCAGGGTACGCTGTGGCTGCCCATGCTCACTCCCGCCCAAACGGCCGAGGTAGCCGCCGCCGTGGTAGGCGCCGGGCAGCCGCTTTACGGGCTGCGCCTGGAGCAGCCCTCTCTCGAAGAAACCTTCCTACACCTCACCGAAACCGCTCTTTCCTAATGGCTACGCTCTCTGCTCCCGTCTCTTTGCTGGCATTGCCCACGGCCCCTTCGCCCCTCACCCAGCTGCGCCGCAGCCTGCAGGCCGACGTGCTGAAGCTGCGGCGCACGGCGGCCCTGCGGCTCACCTTGTTCAGTGGGGCGCTGCCCGTACTGCTGGTGTTTTCTATCTACTTTTTCAAGGGGCACGCCATCATCAAGCCGGGCACCGACCCATGGCCGAGCTTTTTGATGCGCTCCTGGCAAACGGCCGGCACCCTGCTCTTGCCCCTGTTTGTGGTGCTACTCACCAGCCTACTCGTGCACGTCGAAACCAAAGCCACGGCCTGGAAACACCTGTATGCCCAGCCAGTAGGCCGCGGGGCGGTATTTGTTTCCAAGCTGCTGGTACTGCTGGCGCTGAACGCAGTGGCGCTGCTGCTCTTTGCCGGCTTGCTGCTGGGGGCTGGCGCGCTCCTGATGCTGGTACGGCCCAAGCTAGGATTCCAGAGCCACGCTATTCCGCTGGAAACCATTGGCTGGATGCTGATGCGCACGTACGTGGCTACGCTGGGGCTGCTGGCCGTGCAGTACATCGTGAGCCTGTTCTGGCGCTCTTTTGTGGTGCCGGTGGGCATTGGCATGGGCGCTGTGGTATCCACTATTGCCTTGCTGCAGTGGGAGCATGCTGACAAGATTCCGTACGCAGCCCCACTAGGCACGGCGGTGGCCCTACGCCTCGATAAAGTAAAGGGCATTGTGGTGGCTCACGAGCTGGCCCCCCACGAGTGGTATAGCCTGGCCTGGTTTGCCGGGGCGCTGGTGCTGGGCTACATCCTGCTGCTGCGCCGCCCCATCACGGCCTAGCTCCGGCGCATACGTTCGGTCTGCGGGCCCGTTCACGCTGCCTTCCGGCCGGTTGGTTGGATTACCCATACGCTCTGGCAACCCCTCCGGTACTTTTGCGGTCCTTGGATCTACCTGGATATCTACTTATAGCAATTCTTCCAGCTTACACCCCACGTTAACCTGTTGCGCGCATTGCTGCCGCACCTGTTTCTCTTCCGCCCTGTTTGCGCACTTCTTTTCTGACAGCTATGAAACACACGTATCTTCCCCTGTTGCTGACATCCCTGCTGGCAACCCCCGCCCTGGCGCAGGCGCCAACCGGTGTGCCCGCTGGCGCCCCCGGTGCCACCCGCTCCACCCCACCTAGCCTCGTACCCGTGGCGCCCAAAGGCACTGGCCGCCTGGAAGGCACCGTGCTCGACGCCACCACCAAGAAGCCCGTAGAGTATGCCACCGTGGCTTTGCTGCCCGCTACCGGCGAAACGCCCGTCGATGGGACGGTAGCCGATGACCGGGGCCGCTTCCAGCTAAAGGGGCTGGCCCCTGGCTCCTACCGCCTGCAGATTACCTTCATTGGCTACGCGGCCCAAACGGTAGCCGTAACGGTCACGGATGGTTCAACCACGGTTCCGGCCGTAGCCCTGGCCTCCAGCACCCAGAAGCTGGGCGAGGTAACCGTGACCGGGGAGCGGCCCGTGGTGGAAAGCAAGCCCGACCGACTGGTGTACAACGCGGCCCAGGATGCTACCAACCGCGGGGGTACCGCCGCCGATGTGCTCCGCAAGGCGCCCATGCTGAGTGTGGACCCCGACGGCAACCTGCAGCTGAACGGCTCGGCCAACGTGCGGGTGCTCATCAACGGCAAGCCCTCGGCCGTGGTGTCCGGCGACCTGGCCCAGGCCCTCAAGCAGCTGCCCGCCGACCAGATCAAGAACGTGGAGGTGATTACCTCGCCCTCGGCCAAGTACGACGGCGAAGGCTCAGGCGGCATCGTGAACATCGTGCTCAAGGAAAACAACCTGCAGGGCATCAACGGCAACGTGGGCCTGGCCGTGGGCACGCGCAACTCCAACGGCAACCTGGGTTTGAACGCCCGCAAGGGCAAGCTCAGCCTCTCATCGGCGCTGAATGGCTGGTCGTTTTACGCGCCCGGCGACCAGGAAGTGGACCGCACCGACCTCAATGTGCGCAATAAGAGCGGCATGCTGACGACTGGCTTCCTGCGCCAGCGCAACGACGGGTTTGGCATGGGCGGGGGCGGCAACGGCCGCATTGGGCTGGACTATGAGCCGGCCCCGAACCACGCCCTCAGCCTGGCCCTGAACGGCAGCTTGTTCCGTAACCGCTTCGACGTCGATATCGACAATACCTACCGCCTGGCGGAGGGGGACCAAGTGGCGGGCACCGCCCGGCTGGGCAACTACGAGCGCGAAACAATGCAGAAGTTTCGCACCCAGAGCTACGACCTGACGGGCACGTACACCCGCACCTTTGGGCAGGGAAACCGCCGCGAGTGGACGGTGCTGGCCCAGCACTCCCGCAACCGCAACTACCGCTTCTACGACGTGGATCAGTTCTCCCTAGTAGATGCCAACGCCGACGGCACGCCGGACTTTCAGGAGTTTAGCCCCAACACGGCCCGCAACCTGGAAACCACCATCCAGACCGATTACGTGTTGCCCATCAAGGAAAAGCAGACCCTGGAGTTTGGCGGCAAGCTGATTAAGCGCACGGTGGAAAGTGACTACCGCGTGAGCCGGGCGGAGGCAGATGGCATCTTCGCGGAAGAAAGTACGCTGACCAACGTCTACAACTACAACCAGGACGTGCAGGCCGGCTACGCCACCTACGCCACGCCCCTGGGCAAAAGCTACAATGTGCGGCTGGGCGCCCGCGTGGAGCGCACGGAATTGCAGGGGAACTTCCAGAACCAGGACAAGCCGTTCGGTCTTGAATTTACCAACCTGCTGCCCAACGTGGCCCTCACGCGCAACCTCAAGCAGCCCGGCTCTACGGTGCGCCTCAGCTACTCGCGCCGGATTCAGCGGCCCAGCATTTTTTACCTGAACCCCTACCGCAACGAATCCGACCCGCGCAACATCTCCGTGGGAAACCAGGAGCTGCGGGCCGAGTTTACCGATAACCTGGAGCTGAACTGGAATACCTTCGTGAAGAGCTCCGTGCTGAACGTGACCCTCTACACCCGGCAAACCAACAACGCCATTGAGCGCATCAACAAGACCGAGGACGATGGTCGGGTAGTAGCCACCTACGGCAATGTGGCCCGCAACCAGACCTACGGCCTCAACCTGTTTGGGTCCTTCAAGCCCCTGCCCAAATGGGATATCAGCGGCAACGTGAGCACCTACTACGTGTATCTGTTCAGCCAGGCGCTGACGGATCTGGGCCAGCGCGGCAAAAATTCCGGCGTAGTGTACTCGGCCAACATCAACTCGGGCTATAAGTTCGACAAAGGCCTGAGCTTGCAGTTCTTCGGCATGCTCAACTCGCCCCGCATTCAGCTCCAGGGCAAAAGCTCGGCTTGGCAGATGTACTCCATTGGCCTGCGCAAGGAAATCCTGAAAGGTAAAGGCGACTTCACACTCAACGCCGACAACCCCTTCACGCGCTACGTGAAGCTGGTCAATGACTTCAACAACGGCTTTTCTGACTCGCGCAATACCACCTTCATCTACAACCGCGGCGTGCGGGCGGCCTTCAGCTACCGCTTCGGCAAGCTCGAGAACAAGCCCCAGCGCCCCAAGCGCAGCATCCGCAACGACGACCAGAAAGCCGGGGAAAGCGGCGGCCAGGGTCAGCCGTAACACCCGCGCCCCGAGTTAACGATTTACTAAAGCTGAAAACTGCCCGGCGCAATGCGTTGGGCAGTTTTTTCGTTTGCGGCGTGCAACGTTGCGGGTGCTTCCCGCATCTCCTGTCAGGTTTAAACTACCGGAGGGCTGGCGGCCGTGGCCCATGCCGCCCAGCTACCACAGCTTATTCATTTTGTCGCGCTATTCTTTCCCTATCCGTTTCCTGCATGAAGCATTTTGCCACGCTGGCCCTTTTGGCCGTATTGGTTGCCCCTACCGCCCTGGCACAAACTGCCGCGCAGCCTACCACCCCAGCCGCTACTAAGGGCACGGGCCGCCTCACCGGTCAGGTATTGGACGCGGCCACCCAGAAACCGGTGGAATACGCTACCATCGTGCTGCTGCCGGCCGCGGGCACGGCCCCTCTGGCCTCCTCCACCGGGGACGAGCAGGGCCGCTTCGAGCTGAAAAACCTACCAGCCGGCTCCTTTCGTCTGCAGCTCAGCTTTGTGGGGTACGCCACGCGCATCGAGAACGTGACGGTAACCAGCCAAGCCACGGCCTTGAGCCCCTTTACCCTTACGGCCAGCACCCAGAAACTGGGCGAGGTGACCGTGACCGGGGAGCGGCCCGTCATCGAAAGCAAGCCCGACCGCCTCGTGTACAACGCCGACCAGGATGCTACCAACGCCGGCGGCACGGCTTCGGACATTCTCCGTAAAACGCCCATGGTAAACGTGGATGGGGACGGCAACGTGCAGCTGCGCGGCACGTCCAATGTGCGCATTCTCATCAACAACAAGCCCTCGGCCATGCTCTCAGGCAACCTGGCGGAAGCCCTGAAGCAGATTCCGGCCGACCAGATCAAGGCCATTGAAGTCGTCACGTCGCCCTCGGCCAAGTACGATGCCGAAGGGTCGGGCGGCGTCATTAACATTGTGCTGAAGAAGAACTCCCTGCAAGGCACCAACGGCAGCGTGGGTGCTACCGCCGGCAACCGCAACCAAAGCCTGAATGGCTCTCTCAACGCCAAGCGCGGTAAGTTTGGCGTGAACACCAAGCTTACCGGCTTCCGGAACCTCTACCCCTACCGCTCCAGCACCACCCGCACCGACTTTGTGCCTAGCCCGGACGGGGAGCGGCAGGTGCTGGGGCAGCTGGAGCAGCGCAGCGTATCAGAGAATATTGGCAAGGGCGGCTACGGGCAGGTGGAGTTCACCTACGACCCTTCGCCCCTGCACAGCTTCACGCTGAGCGGCAACGGCAACCAGTACCAGAGCAGCTCGCCCCAGGAACTGTTCAACCAGTACCGGCAAACCACGCCGTCGGCACCCGGGCAGTTCTCGCTCGATACGCTGTACTCCCGCGACATTGTGCAGCAATTCCAGTTCCGCAACTACGATTTGAACGCGGGCTACACGCGCACCTTTGGCGAAGCCCAGCCCCGCCGCGAGTGGAGCGTGCTGGCCCAGCACACCCAAAACCGTAACACCCAGGAATACAGCCTCGATCAGTACCACGCCGCCGATGTGCAGAAGGGGCCGTTGGAATACCAGGAGCGCAGCCACAACTTGGCCCGCAACACCGAAACCACCCTCCAAACCGACTACACGCACCCGTTCAGCCCGACCAGCACCCTGGAGGCCGGGGCCAAGACCATCCGCCGCACCGTTAGCAGCGACTATAGTTTGGATACGCTGCTCACGCGCGTGCAGCCCGACTTCGTACGCAGTGTGCGCCGTTCCAATGCGTTTGATTACAACCAAAACGTGCTGGCGGCCTACGCTACCTACGGCTTCACGCTCGACTCGGTGTACAACTTCAGCCTGGGTGCCCGCCTGGAGCGCACCGACATTCGGGGGGAGTTTCAGGGAGAAAACGGCCGGTTCTCGAATGACTACCTCAACGTGCTGCCCAACCTGAGCGTGTCACGTGCTCTGGGGAAGCCGGGCCAGACACTGCGTTTCAGCTACTCCCGCCGCATTCAGCGCCCGCAGATTTACTACCTGAACCCGTACGTGAATCAGAGTACGCCCAGCAGCATCAGCTACGGCAACCCCAACCTCTCGCCCGAAATCACGGACTCCTACGAGCTGAGCTACGGCACATTTGGGGAGAAAATGTCCTTGAACGTATCGACTTACACGCGGCGCACCGGCAACTCCATTGAGGAGTTCAACCGCTATAACGAAGAGCTGGCCCGCACCGAAACCACCTTCGGCAACCTCGCCACCAACACCACCTTTGGCCTGGGCCTGTACGGCTCCTGGAAGCCCGTGCAGGGCTGGGATATCAGCAGCAACCTCAACACTGACTACACCCGCATCTACAGCGCCGCCCTCAGCCGCACGAGCAGCCGCCTGAATGGCTCCATGAACCTGAATACGTCGCTGAAGCTGGGCAAAGTGTACTCCCTGCAGGGCTTCGGCGGCGGCTGGACCGGCGGCGTGCAGCTGCAGTCGCGCTACGCTGGTGGCATTTGGTACGGCGTGGGCGTCAAGCGTACCCTGCTCAAGGAAAAGGCTGACCTCACCTTAAACGCCAGCAACTTTCTGCAGAATGGGCGGGCTTTCCGCAACACCACCGAAACCGACCAGTTCCGCAGCACGGGCACCTGGTTTCAGTACAACCGGGGCGTGCGCCTGTCCTTCAACTACCGTTTTGGTAAGCTGGATAGCGGCTCCCAGCGCCAGCGCCGCACCATCCAGAACGACGACTCCAAGCAAGGTGGCAGCAAAGGCGGGCAGTAGCTTATGAAGGCAGCATTTACTTGCCAGCAGACACAATAAGCCGCACTGTAGAAAACGTCCACCTGTTTTAACGCTAAAACCCAGAAAGCCCCTGACATCTTCGCAGAAGTCAGGGGCTTTCTGGGTTTTAGGCCCAACTAGTCTTCAGGACAAGTGGCTCCGGCCCGGCCTCGCAACGATAGCGCAGTCCTTGTTGCCTGCCACCTCATTACCTTTTCCAGATGTCCCAGGCGGCTTCGGCTTGCAGGCAGAGCATTTCAAACCCGTTTTTGATGCTGGCCCCCCGGGCCTGACCGCGCCGCATAAACTCGGTTTCGCGCGGGTTGTATACCAAGTCGTAGAGGTAGTGCTGGTCGGTTAGGGCCTCATACGGTAGCTTGGGGCATTCCTCTACAAAAGGGTACGTGCCGAGAGGCGTAGTATTGATAATCAACGTATGGCCTTGTACCAAGTCGGGCGTAAGCTCCTCGTAGGTGAGGCCCGCACCAAGTGGGTGCCGGGAAACCACCCAATACCCGATTTCCAGGTCGCGCAGGGCTACTTCCACGGCTTTCGATGCGCCACCGTTGCCCAGCACCAGAGCACGCCCCGCAAAGCCCCGGGGCAGAAAGTCGCGCAACGACTCCCGGAAGCCAATCATGTCCGTATTGTGCCCAATCAGTTGACCATCGGCGCGGAACTCGATGACGTTGACCGCGCCCACGCGGGCGGCGGAAGCAGCCGTATCGTGTAGGTAAGGCCACACCTGCTCCTTGTAGGGAATGGTGACGTTCAGGCCCCGCAGCTCCGGATGACGTTGTAGCAGAGCCGGCAGCTCTTCAATAAATGCCAACTCAAACAGCTCATAGGCATGGTCCGTCAGCTCCAGGTTGTGGAACTTCTGGGTGAAGAAGGTCTGGGAAAATGAGTGCGTCAGGGTACGACCTAACAATCCGTATGTGGGCATAGCTACCGGAAAAGCGGGCTGTAATCAACAAAAAAACCACTCCAGCCCCAAACGCTACAGTGGTTTTTCTGCCGGAAAATCGAAGGAACTCCTTACTGCGGCCGGGGCGAAATACGCCCTTTCACGAACTCCCACACAGCTGGCAGCACCGATACCACGATGATGCCAATGGTGAACAAGCCAAAGTTCTGCTGAATCCAGGGCAGGCTGCCCAGGAAGTAGCCCGCACCGGTCAGCAGCGTCACCCACAGCACGGCGCCTGCTACATTGTAGCTCAGAAACTTCCCGTAGCTCATGGTGCCCACGCCCGCAATAAATGGCGCAAACGTGCGGATGATGGGAATAAACCGCGCAATAATGATGGTTTTGGCCCCATGTTTTTCGTAGAACGCCTGGGTGCGCTCCAGATGCTCCCGCTTCAGAAACCGGGAATTTTCACGGAACACGCGCGGCCCCAAATAGTCGCCGATGTGATAGTTGAGCGTGTCGCCCAGCACGGCGGCCAGAATCAGCAGGCCGATCATCACCCACACATTCAGTGGGGTATCGGGCAGGGCGGCCAGGGAGCCGGCGGCAAACAGCAGCGAGTCGCCGGGCAGAAAAGGCAGGATGACTACCCCGGTTTCCACGAAAATAATCAGGAACAGAATAGCGTAGGTCCACGCCCCGTATTGCTGGATTATCTCGGCCAGGTGCTTATCGAGGTGCAGAATGAAATCAAGAATCTGTTTGAGAAAGTCCATCAACGTAGAGAAAGGCGCGAACAACCGCGCTACAAAGAAAGCAGGCCGGCTGCATATATCATGCGGGCCCGCGCTCAGGCTTTGCGGGCCACCAGCAGCTGGTTAATTTTTTCGACCGCCTGGTGCACGTGCAAGTCCAGGCCTAACTGGGCAGCCTGTGGCCGCAGGGCTCCGATAAGGGTGGCGTGGGAAGCGGCTTCAATGGCATTGAGCAATATATAGCCTCCGGGGCTAAGCAGCCTGTGCAGTGCCTGCCAGAACGCAAAACTGAATACTTCCTCGGGTATTTTACTGTCGATGGAAATATCTACGATAATCAGCCCGAAGGCTCCGCGGGCCTGCTCTACCCAGGCAAAGGCATCGGCTTGGATGATCTGTAGCGTGGGGCTGGATACAATGCCAAACTCCTCGGCTGCCACCTGAATAACGACCGGGTCGAGCTCCACGGCGGTAATGGCCCGTTTGTAGTGCAGCTCCTCCCGCAGCGTTTGAATAACGGAGCCGCCGCCGAGTCCCAGCAGCAGCACGTGGTGTATGCCTTCAAGCGGAATCTGCTGCAACCCAAAGCGCAATACCCGCTGCAGAGCCCCGTACGAG
This sequence comes from Hymenobacter lutimineralis, assembly GCF_008271285.1. Lineage (NCBI taxonomy): Bacteria > Pseudomonadati > Bacteroidota > Cytophagia > Cytophagales > Hymenobacteraceae > Hymenobacter > Hymenobacter lutimineralis. Next base: position 125,541 of record NZ_VTHL01000002.1, read on the forward strand.
TAGTTGGCGGTGCGGGAGTCGAGCACCTTGCGGCCTTGGTAAAGGGTTACTTCCAGCTCCCCACTCACAGCCGAAGGCACGCGGCGCGTAAACGGAAACAGGTAGCTCAAGAGCTTTTTCATAGGCCGCAGATTTGCGCGAAAATACGGCAGTAAACCGTCAAACTTTGACGCCTTTCAGCATGAACGCCCTAACCTCTACCCTTCCGCTGCTACGCGCCAGAGCTTGCCGGCCGCATCGTCGGCCACGAGCAGGGCGCCATCGGGCAGGACGGTAATACCCACGGGGCGTCCATACACTTCTTTTTTGGCTTCGTCGGCTACGAACCCGGTTACAAAATCTTCCATTGGGCCGCTGGGCTTGCCGTTCTGGAACGGCACGAACACCACTTTGTAGCCCGAGAACGTAGCCCGGTTCCAAGAGCCATGCTGCCCGATAAAGGCACCATTCTGGTATTTGGCCGGAAAGCTTTTCTGATCATAGAAAGCCAGGCCCAACGAAGCCGTATGCGGGCCCAGGGAAACCTCAGGCACCAGGGTTTTGGCTACGAGGTCGGGCCGCTCGCCTTTGCGGCGCGGGTCTTCGTGCGCGCCAAAGTATGCGTAGGGCCAGCCGTAAAATCCCCCTTCGCGCACACTCGTCAGGTAATCAGGAACTAGCTCATCACCCAGCTCGTCGCGCTCATTCACGGCCGTCCAGAGGGTGGTAGTACCCGGAGCCCAGTCCATGCCTACAGGGTTGCGTAGGCCGCTGGCGTATATCCGCTCACCGGAGCCATCGGGGTTTATTTCCAGTACATTGGCACGGCGCTGCTCTTCCTTCATACCATGCTCCGCTACATTGGAGGCGGAGCCCACGCTCACGTAGATTTTACGTCCATCGGCCGAGGCCACCAGGTTGCGCGTCCAGTGGTTGTTGTAGCCACCTTTGGGTAGCTCCATGATTTTCTCGCCTTTGCCGCTAATGGCCGTTTGGTTGGGCGTGTAAGGATAACGCCAGACGCCATTGGTATTCGCCACGTAGAAAAAGCCATGTAGCAGCAACATGCCAAACGGCTGCTCCTGGTTTTGCAGAAACACAGCCCGTACCTCAGGGCGGCCGTCCTTGTTAGCATCGCGCAGCAGCGTAATCCGGTTGGCACTCGTCAGACGCAGGGATTTAGATGAATCCAGCTTGAGGGCCGCAGCGGCTTTCTCCTTGGCGTCTGAGGGCACCGTGTTGGCCTCGGCCACCAGTACGTCGCCGTTAGGCAGCACGTAGGTATTGCGGGGGCTTTCGAGGTTGCCGGCGTACTCTGTCACTTGGAAACCCGCCGGCACCGTGGGCACCTTACCCGCCGGCCAGCCAATCACCTTACTGCGCTTTGTAGTGGATTTGGTAGCGTAGGGCGCGGGCAGCTCGACAGACGCCGTTGCCGTAGACACGGTAGCGGCCGGCGTTTCTGCTTGGGCCTTGGCTTTTTCCTGCTGGCTGGGCTGGGAGCCACACGCCGCTAGTACCGCCAGCGCAGCCAGCGAAAAGCCCGATATCAGTTGGTTCATGTGAGAAAGCCGAGAAAACAAGTACAAGAAAAAGCCGGGCTACTGGATAGCCCGGCTTTTTCTTGTACTTGTTTTCTCGGCCAGAAGTTGACGACTTACTTACCCTTGGTTAGTGGATACCAGTCAGAATACCCTTCGGACAAGCAGCTTTCGTGAGGAATACTACTACCGTAGGTGTTAGTGGTCAACTGAAAGGTCGGCAGAATTATCCGCGCGGCATGGAGGTACCCGGCTTACCCTGCACTTTAGGCTCGGGTTTGAACATTTCGTCTACGTTTTCCAGGTCCAGGAAATCCAGGAACGTGTCGCCGCGCAGGCCCAGCCGGATGGTTTCGAGGCTGATGATTTCGTTGGGGGCAATGTTGCCCAGGTTCACGTTGGCTCCCAGCAGCTTGATAAACCACACCTGCTGGGCTTTCTGGGGGGCTTCCCAGATAATCTTCTCGAAAGGAATCTGGGTGAGAATTTCTTCTACCAGACCGGAGCGCACTTCGCCGGTGCTACGGAACAGGCCTACGTTACCGGCTTCCCGGGCTTCGCCGATGACCTTCACGGCCCCGGCTTCTAGCTCCGTTTTCATCTGCGAAATCCACTTGTAGGGCGGAATGATCTTCTCCGCATCCTTGGAGCCTACTTCCGACAGGACCTTCACCTGACCGGAAAGCTGACGAATAAAGTCCAGCTTTTTGTCGTGGTTCAGGTCCAGGGACCCGTCCGATACTTCGGCATACTCCATGCCCATCTTGTCAAGCAGGCGGCGGTAGTCGTCAAACTGATTGCGAATGATGAAGGCCTCGAACAGTGTACCACCGAAATACACGGGAATGCCGGCTTCGCGGTACACGGCCAGCTTGCGCTCCAAGTTGGGGGCCACGTAGGAAGTGGCCCAGCCCAGCTTCACAATATCCGTGTACGCCGCCCCTACTTCCAGGAAGTCTTCTACTTCCCGCACGCTGGAGCCTTTGTCCATTACCATGGTAAAGCCCTGCTCACGGGGTTTTTGGGTGCGCTCAGGAAGTTGGGTCAGTTCGTAATTCATGTACTAGGGTCTTGGGGTCTTGGGTCTTAAAGGCTTGAGTTGAAACCAAGCCTTGCGCGCCCGGAACAACAACGCGGGCAAAAGTACACCTGAAATTCGGGTCTTGGGGGCTTGGTAGCTCAAGGGCTTGGCTGATGTACTCACCAGCAACAACTTGCTGCTGCGGTAGCCATCAGCCAAGCTCCTGGCTTTCTACTTGCGGTACTGCTCGATCAGCCGCGCCAAGGCCTTCTGTGACTCCAGCTCGGGGAAGTAGTCAAACAGCAGGCGGTGCTTGTCGAAGTCCAGGACCAAGGCATTTTCCAGCGTCTCGTAGGCTTCACGGTAGCGGCCCGCAGCCAGCAGGTAGGCGCACAGCCGGTAGTGCAGTTCGGCCTCGGCGGGCTGGATTTCCACGGCATTGCGCATCAGGTCGATGGCGCCGTCGAAGTTGCCTTGCTCGTAGAGAATGATGCTCCAGTTCAGCCAGCCATCCTTGTTATCGGGCGCTACCTGCGTGGCCTTGTCATAAGCCTCAATAGCTGACACAATGTTGCCGACCTGATACTCGGCGGCGGCCAAGGCCATCCAGTACTCCAAGCCTTCATCGTAGAGCGCCACGGCTTTGCGAAAGAAGTGAATGGCCTCAAACGCGCGGTTCTGGGCAATGAGCACAATGCCGATACCAAACCAGGCTTCGTCCATGGTTGCGTCCAAGTCAATGGCCTTCTGGTAGAAGCGGCGGGCTTTGTCCCACTCGGCCAGCTTTTCGTGGCACTCGCCAATGTTGCACAAAGCCTCGGGCGTGGGGTTGCCGGGCTCGTAGCTCAGCTCAAACTCCTCAATGGCTTTGCGGTAGCGCTCCAGGCTCACGTAGGTGCTGGCCAGGTAGCCGTGGGCCTCGTAAAACTTGGCGTCGATGAGCAGGGCGTAGTCGAAGGCGCTAATGGCATCGTCGAACTTGCCGGCCCGGAAGTAGGCCTGCCCCAGGTTGTACCACGCAATGGCCGAATAGGGGTCGTCGTCGGTGAAGCGGCGGAAGAACTCCAGATTTTTTTCCAGCCGGTCGCTCACTTCCAGGCAGTAGAGCAGCTCTTGCACCGCCACGTCGTTGTCGGAGTTCAGGCGCAGGCTTTGCTTGTAGTGCTTGGCGGCACTCTTGTACTTCTGCCAGCTCTGGTAGGCCAGCCCCAGGTTGAAGTGAATGTCGTCGCGCTCCGGAAACCGCTCCACGGCGCTGAGAAAATACGCTACGGCTTCCGAGAAAAGCCCTTTCTGAGTGGCAATAATCCCGCGCGTAACGGCCACATCGGGGTTGTCGGGGTCCAGCAGCGCCACGTTCTCAATCTGGTCGGCGGCGGCGGTGTACTCCCCTTTCATGGCCAGCACCTGGGAACGGTCGATAAGCAGCTCGGTGCTGAATGGGTACAAGGCTATAGCGGCCTCACACGCCTGCAGGGCCTTATCGTACTGGGTATTGGAAGTGTAATGGTCGATAATATTCTCAAAGTCGGCCAAATCAAAAAACACCGGCTCGTTGCTGGACAGCATCTGCTCAAAACGGCGCACGATGTCCAGCACTTCGTCCCGGTCCTCAAAATTCTCGTTCATTCTCATGTTCCTGCAATCGGCAGAGCAAACCGCCAAAAAGGCAGTTTCTCCTGGAAAATATACCTGCTCCTGTCTACAGATAGGCTAGCAGCCTAAGATACAACAACCGCACCGGAGGTTGCTACGTTCCGCTGCAATTCCTGGCAGCACCACGCAATGGTATCGGCTACGGAGCGGAAAGGCAACCCGGTTGCGCGCTGCACTTTTGCGGCGTTGTAGACGAGCTGCTGGCGGCCAGCACGGGCCGTGTCTTTGGTGATGAGGGGCCGGCTGCCCGTGAGCATTCCGCGCACGTGTTCAGCGCGCCAGATAACTTCGGCGGCCCAGTCGGGCACGGCCGTAGTGGGTGGCTTTTTGCCAAAGCAGCGCGCGGCTTGGCTTAGTACCTCCTGCAAAGGTAGGGCAGCCGCACTAAGCACATACCGCTCGTTCTGCACCGGCAAATCCAGCGTGAGCCGCAGCATGTGGTCTACCACGTCGCGCACATCCACCACGTTGATGGTGCCGGGCGTGTAAAAGCGGTGCTCCTGGTGGGCGTAGCGCAACAGCCGGGTGCTGCTGCGGGTCCAGTCGGCCGGGCCCAGCACCACGGATGGGTTGACGATAACTGCGGCAAGCCCCTCGGAAATGCCGCGCCAGACTTCCAGCTCGCCCAGGTACTTGGAGGTAGCATACGCCGAATGGGCTGCGCCCAGGTCCCACTTTGCCGCCTCGTCCAGCACCTGAGGCCCCACCAGGGAGCCGCCTTCGGGGGTGGCCGCCCCACCCAGGGCCGCTACCGACGACACGTGGCACAACCGAATACCGCCTTGCTCCAGGCAGGCATCTACCACATTAGCGGTGCCCTCCACGTTTATCTGGAGTAGGGCATCCTCGTCCTGGGGGGCGTAGGATACCAGGCCCGCGCAGTGAAACACGTGCGTCACGCCCGCTAGCGTCTGACGCATCAGCAAGGGGTCCAGCAGGTCGCCCTGCACCCAGTCTACTCCCAGCGCAGCCAGTGTCTGAGGAATGTGCTGCCGGTAAAGTGCGCGTACCTTTTCGCCCCGCGCCACCAGGGCCGGAATCAGGAAAGAGCCAATTAAGCCGCTGCCCCCGGTAACAAATATCATAGGTGTAAAGGTACGAGGGTCCTGGGCTTGCCCGGCAGTGAAGCGACAATGTCTGGCTCCACTTAAGCAGAATGGGGAAGCAATTTGCCTTACAGGCTGCTGTTGAGCAAAGGCAACGCCAGGGCTTTGGCTAAGTAGTCCGTAGGCAGCACTTTGTGCTGCAGCGTATCAAGGTGCTTGAGGTGATGGGCGTCGGTACCGAGCATGTCTACCAGGCCGGCATCTATCAGCTTTTCGGCCACGCGCTTGGCTCCGGCGGAATAATACCCGCTCAGGGAGTTCAGGTTTACCTGCAGTAGCACCCCCGATTCCCGCAGCCGGGGCAGTTCCTCGAACTTGCTGTAGAGGTACGTATACCGCTCGGGATGAGCCAGCACCGGCTGGTAGCCAGCCGACTTCAGCTCAAATATTACCTGCGCCAGGTTGAAAGGCTCGTTCAGGTAAGATGTTTCGATGAGCAGGTATTTCCGGGCCCCGCCAAAGCTGAGCAGTTCGTCACCGTTTTCGAGGCGGCGCAGAAACCACTCGTCCAGGTAGTACTCGGCGCCGCACTCCAGCTGCACATCCGTGACACCCGCGGCCTGGGCGGCTTGCTGCAGCTGGCTCAGCGCCCCCCGGATGCCCTCCGGCGTGTTGCGGTAGAAGTCGCCCATCACGTGCGGCGTCATGATAAGCTTGCGGTAGCCCAGCGCCCGTAACCGCCGCAGCAGCTCTACCGAATGCTCTACCGTTTCAGCCCCATCATCAAGACCCGGGAGAAGGTGGGAATGCATATCCGTGCCCAGCGCAGCGAAAGAAGCTGCCGCTGCCGCAGGCTGTGCACCCAGTAGTTTGCGGAGCCAGGATGCCATAGCGGGTTACGCAAAGAGTTTGCGGAACCGCTTCCACCAGGAAAGCTTCTCCTGGGTGTCTTCGTAGTAACCCTGGCCATACCCGTAGCCATAGCCATAGCCATAGCCATACCCGTAGCCGTAGCCATACCCATACCCATACATGCCACTCGAGCGGGCATCGTTGAGGATGGTCGCCAAACGGGTAAAGCCATTGGTCCGAATCAGCTTGTTGATGTTCTTGAGGAAGATCTTCTTGGAGTAGTCTGCCCGAACGATGTAGATTGGGATATCCGCTTTCCGCATAATCAGAATGCCGTCCGTTACGAGGCCTACCGGCGGCGTATCAATCATGATAACGTCGTAGTGTTGGTGTAACTCCGCCAGAACCTCATCAAACTTTGGGCTCAGAATCAGCTCCGAAGGGTTGGGCGGGGTTGGGCCGGCCGAAATGAAGTCCAGCGTGGGAATCGACGTGTGCTGTACGCACTCCTGCCAAGTATGGCGCTCGATGAGAATGGTGCTGATGCCCTTCACGTTTTCCGCCCCAAAGGCTAGGTTCACCTTGGGCTTGCGCATATCCAGATCCAGAATCACGACGCGCTGCTCGGAGGAAGCAATAATGCCTCCGAGGTTTACCGCCACGAAGGTTTTGCCTTCCCCGCTGATGGTCGACGTGATGGAGATAAGGCGCTTCTTTTTCGAGGAAGCCATAAACTCCAGGTTCGTCCGGATGGAGCGGATGGACTCGGATATGGCCGATTTCGGATTCTTATCTACAATCAGCTTCGAGACCAGCAGCTTTTCCTTGTCGTAGGTCGGGATAACCCCAAGTACGGGGGCCACGGTATTGCGCTCCAGCTCCCGGATGTTGGTAACGCTGTTGTGCATAAAGTAGCGCACGGCCACCAGCGCCAGCCCCATAAAAATGCCCCCGGCCAAACCAATGGCATAAATCATCAGCCGCACCGGCGAGATGGGCGCCATGGGCATGGAAGCGGGCGAGAGAATCTGGAAATCGGGGGTGGTACCGGCTTTGGCAATACTGTACTCCACCCGTTTGTCCATCAGCATCAGGTAGGATTTCTCGTACAGGTCGAAGGGGCGCTGCAGGCGGGCCCGCTCGGTTTCGCGCTGGGGCAGCACCTGCAGTTCGCTGTTCAGCTTGTCGCGTTGCTGATTGAGGGTAGCCAGCTGCTCGCGCACCATCTGCAGGCTTTGCTGTAAAGACTCCTGCACGTTGCGCTTGGCATACGCCACATTGGCGCGGCGCAGCTGTACGGCTTCGGTGGCTTCGGTGTTGGAGCGCAGCACCCGGCGCAGGTCCTGCTGGGCGGCGTTCAGCTCCGTTATCTGCTGGGTAAGCACGGGGTCTTCCAACTGGGACAAGCCCGGTACACTCTGGTCGATGCTGGCATTCTCATCGCGGGCTATCCGGTCGCGAGACGTAAGTCGGGCCACGCTGGTGAGCAGCTCTAGGCGGCGCTGCAGCGCCTGCTGCTCCTTTTCCTGCTCGTCGAGTTGGTCGGTAATTGTCTGCACGCCACTGCGCACGTCGTACATCTTGGCCCGCTTGGCAAAGGACTGCAGAGCAATTTCGGCGCGCTGCAAACTGTCGCGGGTAAGCTCCAGTTGCTTGTCAAGGTACTGCATAATCTGCTGCTGGCTCTGGGTATTCTTCGTGAGCTTGGCTACCAGGTACACCGTATCGATGCGGTTGACGATGTCGCGGGCCTTGCGCGGATTATGGTCCTTAAAGGAAATACTAATAGTACTGGCTTCAGGATTCACAATCTCAACGGTGAGGTTCTCGTCGAAATACCGATTGATGGATGCGTCGTCTCGAATGACAAATTGAAAGCTACGGTTTAACGCATCTTCCGTGAAGTTTTTGTTTTTGGACAGGTACAGCGTAATACCAGGTAGCTCAATAGGTACATCAATAGCGTATTCAGAGGTTGCTTCATGCCCTTCATGAGAAAGCTGAAATTTAGTAGAGCTGGTAAAGAGTACGTTAAATCGTGTATTGTATAACGATGGATCAGTTATAGTGTAATTGACCTGGAAAGGTGAAATGCCGTATAGTTCACTCTCTAGCACTGTACCCTGAGAGTAATAGTTCACATCTAGGTCCAGGGAGTCTTTAAGCTGACGGTAAATAAGATTAGATTTTATGAGCTCTATTTCTCCCGACAAATTGTTCATGTTTTGCCGAGCTTCGGCACCAGCACCAAGACCCAATCCTAAAGCACCAGCATCCTCTTTTTCGTCAATTTTGAGGGTGGACGAGGATTTGTACAGAGGTTTAGTATAGCGTAAGAAAGTCCAGGCCGCTGCCAGCCCCAGCAAAATCAGTAGCATCATCCAGGGCAGACTCCGCCGAGCCACCATGAGCAGGGTGGTGGTGTCAATACCGGTGTTTTCCTCTTCCGCCTGTACCTCCACGGGGGGTGTTCCGCCAGAATTGCGGATTAGATCTTCTAACTCAGCGTTTTCGTTTATTGCCATTCCAGCTTTAGCGGTATGATCAGCCTACTACAGGAACCTTCAAGGTTTCTGGTCCGACGTTTCTATGTTAGAGTTTAATAATCAGCAACACAGTGGTTACTACTGTAGTTACCACCTGTAGAATGGGGGCAACATCAGCTAGAGCCTCACGGAACGGGCGGCGTACGGGCTCGATGTATACAACATCGTTGGGCTGCATGCGCAAATCGGCGCGCCGCATTCCATCAATCGTGGAGAGGTCTATCACCTGTACCATCGGGTTCTTCAAATCTCCCCGAATCAGTCGGATGTTGTAGGCTTTGCCGTAGCGAACTCCGCCGCCCCCACCACCAGTACCATCGATACCGCCCACGGAGGCCAAAACTTCCAGCAGGTTCATGTTGTCGTTGTAAAGCGGTACAACCCGGCCACCCGGCGAGCCTAACACGAATATCCGGCTGTTCGTTACCCGCGTAGCTACAAAAGCATCCTTATAATAGGTGTTGTACTGCAGTTGCAAAAGGCTGTCGGCCTGCAGCAGGGTGTAGCCGCTCAGGCGCACAGTACCCACCAAGGGCAGCTTGGCCTGTCCGTCGCTCTGCACCAGAAACTCCGAGTCGCCGGCGGGGCGGCTGCCCAAGTCGCCCCCGCGCAGGGTAGCCGCAGCTCCCCCACCCCCACTCTGGCTGGAGCCCGTGGCCACGCTCTGGTTGCCCGGTACCCCGAAGCGCAGCTCCCCGTTGGGGTCTACCAGCCGCTCACCTTTGTTGGTGTACACCCGCACCTGGATGTAATCGTTGGGCCGGATAACATAGTTGCTGGTAATTTGGCTCAGGGCCTTCCGCAGACGAACTGTATCGACGGAAGTGGAGTTTTCAGTCCGGAGCATGATGTTCTGCGTGTACGTCTTGGACGTGGCGCAGGAGGAAGCCAGCAAGGCCAGCGGAGCCAGCCAAAGCCAGCAGAGCAGTCGGGGAAGTGAAGTGCGCATGTAGGCTGAGAAAGCCAAGGAGGAAAACAAATCCGACCTCTGAGGAAGCCGGACGACAGTAAATTTTTTCTTAAAAACCTTCAAAGTAACCGAATACGGTTGCGGATTCAAAATTAGCGGGTTCTGCGGACTTCGGCCCGGCCTCATTGGTTGCGGCAAAACTGGTAGCTTCGCAAACCCAAACCCGGCCTTTGCCGGTTACGCTCTTACATACTTCCCACCCAAACTTTTACGTACATGGAACTGGTAGAAACCGAAAACCAGACAATGATTGCGCAGATGGTGCGCGATTTTGGCGCCACCCACATCAAACCGCACATGATGCGCTGGGACGAAACCCAGGAATTCCCGGCCGAGGTCTTTCACAAGCTTGGCGAATTAGGATTAATGGGCGTATTAGTACCCCAGGAATATGGAGGATCCGGCTTCGGGTATACCGAGTACGTAACGGCCATTGCGGAGTTGGCAAAAATTGACGGTAGCATTGGTTTGAGCATGGCGGCGCACAACTCCCTGTGTACCGGCCACATCCTGCAGCACGCCTCCGAGGAGCAAAAGCACAAGTACCTGCCCAAGCTGGCCTCCGGCGAGTGGATAGGTGCCTGGGGCCTGACCGAGCCCAACACGGGCTCCGACGCCGGCAACATGCGCACGGTAGCCGTGGAAGACGGTGACTTTTTCGTGCTGAACGGGGCCAAGAACTTTATTACGCACGGCAAAACCGGCAACGTGGCCGTAGTCATTGCCCGCACCGGCGAAGTGGGCGACTCCCACGCCATGACGGCCTTTATTGTGGAGCGCGGGACACCGGGCTTTGAGGCCGGACGCAAGGAAGACAAGCTAGGTATGCGCGCCTCCGAAACCACCGAGCTTATTTTCACGGATTGCCGCGTACCCAAGGAAAACGTAATTGGCAAGGTAGGGGACGGCTTCGTGCAGGCCCTGAAAGTGCTGGACGGCGGCCGCATCAGCATTGCGGCCCTCAGCTTGGGCATTGCGCAAGGCGCCTACGAGGCCGCCCTGCAGTACTCCAAGGAGCGCTACCAGTTCAACCAGCCCATCAGCAACTTCCAGGGCATCAGCTTTAAGCTGGCGGATATGGCCACCGAAATTGAAGCGGCGTCCTTGCTCACCTACCGGGCAGCCGATATGAAAGACCGCGGCCTGAACGTAAACCGGGAGTCGGCTATGGCCAAGCTGTATGCTTCGGAAGTAGCGGTGCGCACGGCCAACGAAGGGGTGCAGATTTTTGGGGGCTACGGCTACACCAAGGATTACCCCGCCGAGAAGTACTACCGCGACGCCAAGCTGTGCACCATTGGCGAGGGCACCAGCGAAATTCAGAAGCTCGTTATTGCCCGCACCATTCTCAAGTAGGACCGCGGATTGAACGAATATAAAATGAATGAAACGGATAAGGGCCCTAGCTCTCAGCAGAAAATCTGCGTAATTCGTTTTTAATCTGTGAAATCTGTGATTATCTTTGCGGCCCTTCCCAGAAGAATTTCAACCTCATTGACCATATGATCATCGTCCAAATCAAAGAAAACGAGTCGGTTGACCGCGCCCTCAAGCGTTTCAAGAAGAAGTTTGAGCGCACCGGCGTATTGAAAGAACTGCGTCGCCGCACGTTCTTCCAGAAGCCGTCTATCACGAACCGCAAGCAGAAGCAAAAGGCTATCTACAAGCAGGTAACGTACGGCAACGACGCCAACTAACTGACGCGACACGTGGTCACGGTTTAAACCGTCTGAAGGGCTATTCCAGCTTTTCAGACGGTTTTTTCGCGTTCGTACTTTCCGAATATATTCCATACATTGGGTATCCCGACCTGAACAGTCGGCACCTGGCGTATGGAGTTATTTTTTTCGTATCTGCGGTCGGAGCGGCGCTATAGCCCGCACACGCTCCTCTCCTACCAGACCGACCTGCGGCAGTTTGGAGAGTACCTGGCTGCCACGTACGAGTTGGGTGAGCCCGCCCAGGCCGATCATACCCTCATCCGCTCCTGGATTGTGGAATTGATGCAGCAAAACCTGGACCCACGGACGGTGAACCGCAAAATTGCCTGCCTGCGCTCCTACTACAAGTTTCTGCTGCGCACCGGCATCATCGCCAAAAACCCCATGCTGCGCATTACGGCCCCGAAGATGGCCAAGAAGCTCCCCGACTTTGTGCCGGAAGACTCGCTGAATGGGCTGCTGAACTCCTTTGAATTTCCGGAGACCTTTGAGGGCACGCGCGACCAGCTGGTGCTGGAACTGCTCTACGGCACCGGCATCCGGCTTTCCGAGCTGATTGGAATCCGCCACGACGACCTGAGTTTGCCGGGCCGTACCGTACGCGTGACGGGCAAAGGCAACAAGCAGCGCATCGTGCCCCTCAACCCTTCCCTGGTTTTAGTGCTGGAACGCTATATAGCGCAGAAGCAGCGGGAATTCCCCGCCGTGGGCAACGCCGCGGGAGCCCTGCTCGTTACAAACAAGCAGGAACCGCTCTACGAAAAGTTTGTGTATCGCACCGTGAAGCACTATTTAAGCCAGATTACGACGGCTGCCTCCCAGCAGCACCCGCACGTGCTGCGCCACTCTTTTGCTACGCACCTGCTCAGCAAAGGCGCTGATTTGAATGCTATTAAAGAGCTGCTGGGCCACGCCAACTTGGCCGCCACGCAGGTGTACACTCACTTATCGATTGATAAGCTCAAGGCGGTTTTTGAAAAGGCCCATCCCAAGGCCTAGTTGTTTCTCTTTTTTCCTACTCCCTAACCCCACTACCGATGAAAGTACAGATGCAATCGGTGCATTTCGACGCCGACCAGAAACTGCTCGACTTCATCCAGAAGCGCCTAGATAAGCTGGAAACCTTCTACGACCGTGTCACGGAAGGAGAAGTAATTATGCGCCTCAATAACAAGGATGGCATAGCCAACAAAACGGTAGAAATAAAAGTACTGGTGCCCGGCACCATGCTGTTTGCGCAGGAAGACGCCGGCACGTTTGAAGCCGCCACCGACGCCGCCGCCGACAGCCTCAAGCGCCAGATTACCAAATACAAGGAAAAGCTACTCAGCCACTGATGCAACGGCCCGACCCGGGCCATTTATGCAGTCACAGAAAAGCCCCGCCTGACTAGATCAGGCGGGGCTTTTCTGTGGCAGAAGCGCGGGACTTAGGCTTGCAGGTAATACAGCAGCTCGCCCACGCACTTACCCGCCTGGAAAATGCTATAAGCAGCCAGTGCCCCTAAGGCCAACCGAACGGGCCGGGCAGCGGGCAGAAAGGCTTGTAGGTACATAGCCAAGCGTTGCACAGCGCTTCGGATTAGAGGGCAAAAGCCGCCTTGATCTGATCTACGTAGTCGAGCTTTTCCCAGGTGAAGGTTTCCACCGTGCGGGTGCTGCCATCGGCGCCTTGTACCTGCTTGGTACCGGGCTGGCGGCCCATGTGCCCATAGGCTGCCGACTCCGCGAAAATTGGGTTTTGCAGGCCGAGGCGCTGCACAATGGCGTAGGGGCGCAGGTCGAACAGTTGCTGCACTTTGTTGGCAATCTGCCCGTCGGTGAGCTTCTGCCCATCGGCGCCCGTGGCATGGGTAGTGCCGTAGGTGGTCACAAATACGCCTACTGGCTTAGCCACGCCAATGGCGTAGGCCACCTGCACCAGCACTTGATCGGCCACGCCGGCCGCTACCAGGTTTTTGGCAATGTGCCGAGCTGCATACGCGGCAGATCGGTCAACTTTCGAGGAATCTTTGCCTGAGAAGGCTCCGCCCCCGTGGGCGCCTTTGCCGCCGTACGTATCGACAATAATTTTCCGGCCGGTGAGGCCAGAGTCGCCGTGGGGACCACCGATGACGAACTTGCCGGTGGGGTTGATGTGGTGCTGAATATCGGCTGTGAACAGCTGCTGCACGGCCGGGCTCAGCTGGGCTTTCACCCGCGGAATCAGAATGTTAATGATGTCCTCCTTGATGCGGGCCAGCATGGCCTCCTCGCTGGCATCGAAATCATCGTGCTGAGTGCTCACCACAATGGTTTCAATGGCTTCCGGCGTGTTGTCGTCGGCATAGCGGATGGTCACCTGACTTTTGGCATCAGGGCGTAGGTACGTCATTTCCTGGCCAGCCTTGCGAATGGCCGACAGCTCGCGCAGCAAACGGTGCGAGAGGTCCAGGGCCAGGGGCATATAGTTTTCGGTTTCCTTGGTAGCGTACCCGAACATCATGCCCTGGTCGCCGGCGCCCTGCTCTTCCGCCACGGCACGCTCCACGCCCTGGTTGATGTCGGCCGACTGCTCGTGCAGGCGGTTCATCACCTCGCACGTGTCGGCGTTGAACAGGTACTCGGGCTTGTTGTAGCCAATCCGGCGAATCACCTCCCGTATAATGGGCTCGGCATCTACGTGGGCCGTGGATTTGATTTCGCCGGCTACCAGGGCGAAATCGGTGGTTACCAGCGTTTCGCAGGCCACTTTGGCCGTGGGGTCCTGACGCAAATATTCATCGAGGATGGCGTCGGAAATCTGGTCGGCTACTTTATCAGGGTGACCTTCCGAAACAGATTCGGAGGTGAACAGGTACGGCATCAGCTTGTAAGGTAGAAGTACGCGAGGGGCCGGCAGCCCCACCCTGCCTCTTGAGAATCAGGCAGGCCGCAAAGCTACAAGTTTTCTACATGGAGACGAGGGCCGCCCGCGAATTCCGCACGGCGCCCGCGCAATTTAGGCCAAAGCGCAAGCGGTGCGCGAAAAGTGGGTCCGAACTTGTCAGCGGCAACGGTACGGGCGGCCGGAAGCGCTAAGCCGGTACGGCACCAAAACGGGTGGACAGTTCTTGGCAAACGCGGGGCGGCACGCGCAGGTACTCCAGCACGTCGGTGGTTTTTTCCGATGCCTTGCCTTTGTTATCGGTTTCGATGGCTACGTTTTCCAGCGACAGAAAGCAGCAGTCGGGGTCGGACGGGGCGCGGAAGAAGTGCAGACGCCCAAAATGGGCTGTTCCATCCGGCTCCGTGTGCGGTTGCAGGTGGTTCCAGTCGGCAGTTTCCAGCGCGAGCTTGGTCGCGGCGGCATCGGCAAATGGCGTGGCGGGCTGAGGCAGCGTAATTTTTTCTGCCCATTCGTCGGCCAGTTCCGAGAAAGGCACCTCGGCTTGGCTGCGGGGCATATTCCACGTCAGCAAGACTAGAATCAGCAGTTCAGCCAGCCAGACCAGGTAGAGGAAAATGCCGCTGATGGTTACCCCGAAAATGCTCCAGGTGCCTTCATCAGCCAGGCGGGGCAGCATGCCCAATACCAGGGGCGGGTTAAGCAGCGTGCCCAGGAACACGTCGGCTTCGAAGGTGGTATGCGTGAAGGATGCCCGGCTGCCCAGGCTTTCGGTTTCGCCGGCGCCAAAAAGCAGCGTCAGGTACACGCACCACTGCAGGTACCACGCCCACAAAGCCAGGGCAAAGCTCAGCCAGCCCACCAGCGCCGGGCTCCGCAGCTTACCGGATTTGGTGAGGGTTTTCAGCGCATAGCCCAGCAGCAACCCGAAGCCCAGCGTAACAAATAAGTTGATGTAGATGAAAGGAATGTACCAGATGGCATACACATACACAAAGGCCAACGGCACCGCCGCTGCGGTCCCCAGAATGACCAGTAATAAGACGCCGCTCACGGTGAAGCGGCCGGAAGGTTGATAGTAAGCAGGTGCAGACATAAAATGGATAGGTGGTTAAAAACGGTCCAACCTACTTATTTTTTTAACCCTTCCCCTATTTAATTAGCTTTTAGCTGCTTTAATTTTTCTTGATTTACCTGCTCCTCGGGCCGCGCAAGCATTGCTTTGTGTTGGCCTGTTGACGACTCTATCTTTAAGACGTTTTATCTGCTTTCTACCTACTCTGGCTTTCATGATCCCAGTTTACTTTCTCCGCTTAGGCTTTTTTCTGCTTTTACTACTGCTAGGGGCACTAAGCCAGACTGTGCATGCTCAGCGTTTTGAGCCGGGCTACGTGATTTCCCCAACCGGCGACACCCTGCGCGTGGAATTGGAAAACCGGTTCTGGAAGGCCGGACCCGACCGGCTGCGCTACCGCACCACGGCCACAGCCCCCATCCTCGACGTACCATCCCGTCGGCTGCGGGGGTTCGGACTCCTGAGAGGGCGGCAGTGGCGGGTGCTGCCGCTGCAGTACGACGCGGCCGCCGAAGGGCGGGAGGCCAACGTAGTACCCGGCAACGCCATGACGCGGCTCCAAACCGACACGCTGGTGACGGAGGTGCTGGTGCTGGGCCCCGTCACCTTGCTATCGGCTTTCGAGGACACCACCCCGCACTATTTTGTGCTGAAAGACAATGCTCCGCCCCTGGAGCTGGTAAGCCGGGTAATTTCCCGCACCGCCGCCAATGGCAGCCAGACGCTCGTCACCATCAACAACTACCGGGAGCAGCTGCGCCTGTTTCTGCAGCCGGACTGCCCGGCCGTAGCGTCGGGTTGGGGCTCCCTGGCTTACACGCCTGCAGCCCTCACCCGCCTGCTCTCCACCTACAACCAAGCCTGCCTGGGCGCACTGGTTGTCCGGCCTGCGAAGTCGGCGCGGCAGCCAACCTTGCGCCTAGATGGAGGTGTGGTACTGGGGGGCGGCCCAGGCACGGGCTCCTTTGCCAATGCCCAGTCCACGGGCCTTGTGGGCCTCGTCACCGGGGACTTCCAGCAGGCTACGCTGGAGCAAGCTCATTTAGCGGCCGTAAAGCGGCGGCAACTGACTCCTGCCGCTGGCCTGTACCTGGATGTGCTGATGCCAGGCCGCACTCTGGCGGTGCACGGCGAAGCCCAACTGGCGCTCGGCAACTCTTCCAGCCACACGGTAAACACAGGATTTGCCTCCTTCCCTACCAAGACCTACGCCTTCAAGCAAGGCACGCAGCTTAGTTTGCTGGCGGGACTGCGGGTATTTGGAGCAGCGGGCAAAGGCAGCCTGCTGGCGGGCGGCGGCGTGCTCCTCACGCGCACCGGTTTCCAGGATGCCGCCGTCACCTACCCCCAGGGCATTCAGCGCACGTACAAAGGCACGGGGTTGCCCGACCGCCGGGATTTTACGATGCCGGCCGGGCTAGATGGATTTTACTTGGAGGCCGGCTACCGGCGCGGACGCCTGCAGGGCAGCCTGGCGTGGCGGCGGCAAACGAGTACCACCTCCGTTACCGATGTATCTACCATCAGTTCCGTGATTTTCAATAAAAACACCAACCAGGTAATCAGCAGCAGCAACTACGCCTACGTGTACCGGCTTAGCCAGCTGCAGCTCACGGTAGGCTACCGCCTCAGCCCCGACACCGACCAGGAATAGGGCTAGGATAACTAACGACTGACGGGAACAGCCGGCTTCAGGTTGGTATCAAACAGCTTGAGGATGCGCTTGTACTCGTCGGTCCAGGAACTGGGCTCCACAAAGCCGTGGTCTTCCACAGGGTATACGGCCAGCTCCCAGTTTTCCTTTTTCAGCTCAATGAGCCGCTGCGACAGGCGCACGATGTCCTGGAAGTGCACGTTGGTATCGACCATGCCGTGGCACATGAGCAGGGCGCCTTTCAGCCCCTCGGCGTAGTTGATGGGTGAGGAGCGGGCGTAAGCCAGGGAGTCGTTGTAGGGCTCGTTGAGGATGTTATCGGTGTAGCCGTGGTTGTAGTGGGCCCAGTCGGTGACGGAGCGGAGCGCGGCCCCGGCCTTGAACACGTCGGGCTGGGTGAACATGGCCATGAGGGTGATAAAGCCGCCGTAGGAGCCGCCGTAGATGCCGATGCGCTGGGGGCTCACGCCATATTTCTCCACCAGCAGCTTGGCCCCATCGACCTGGTCGTTGAGGTCCTTGCCGCCCATGTAGCGGTAGATGCCCGTGCGCACGTCGCGGCCGTAGCCGCTGGAGCCGCGGTAGTCAATGTCCAGCACGGTATAGCCCTGATCCACCAGCAGGTTATGAAACATATACTCGCGGAAGTACTGGCTCCACCACTTGTGCGCGTTCTGGAGGTAGCCGGCCCCGTGCACAAAAATGACGGCCGGCCCTTGCGCAGTGGCCGTAGCCGGGCGGTAGAGGCGGGCGTATACGTCGGCCCCGTCGCGGGCTTTGATGGTAATGATTTCCGGGTCGCGCCAGGGGTAGCTTTCAAATTCCGGCGTGGTGCTGTGCGTGAGCTGGCGCATGGCAGCGCCGGGCTTGTTGGGCATCACAAACAGCTCCCAGGGCTTGTTGGCGTAGCTGTAACGCACCACCAGCGTTTTCTCATCGGGCGAAAGGGTTACTTCGTTGGCGCCGGGGCGCGTGGTTAGCTGGGTGAGCGGGCCACCCTCCACGGGCATGCGGTAGAAGTGCTGCTCGCCGGGGTGGGTTTTGTTGGCCGTGAGGTGCCAGCTTTTTTTGTCGAGGCTTAGCCGGGCATCCTGTACTTCAAACTTGCCGCTGGTCAGCGCCTTTTTCTGCCCCGTGGTTACGTCCACGGTGTACAAGTGCGAGTAGCCGGTTTCCTCGCTCTGAAACCAGATACGCCGGCCGTCAGGGAGCCAGCCCACATTGCCGGCCTCATAGCCGATACCTGGACCGTTTATCCAAGCTTCGTCGCGCTGTCGGTCGAGCAGGCTGATTTTCTGCGTGGTGGGGTCGAGGGCTACAATCCAGCGGTCCTTGTTATCGGCGGAGCGCACCACCAGAAAAGCGCGCTGCCCCGTATTGGACCAGAACGGGCCGTAGGGCACCACCCGGCGAACCTCCATAGCCGGCTTGGCGGCCTTTTTGGTTTTGGCCGTATCGGTGGGAGCTGAGGCGGAAAGCTGGTACTCCTTGCGGTAGGCGGGCAGTTCGTCGAGACCTTTCAGGTCCTTATAGCCCAGCACAAACGTGGTGTCGCGGCCGATGTCGTAGATACCCAGCTCGTAGGCCGTTTGCGGAGCTCCTACTTTTGAGCGGGTCGAAATATCCTCCGTAAAGCCGGACAGCGTCACGAAGTTGGGCACCAAAGCCAGCTTATCGGCGGCCGGCTCCTGCACCAAGGTATAGGTTACGTAGCGACCATCGGGGCTGAGCTGGAGGTTTTCCACCGTTTTAGAGCCCAGCCAGATACCCTTGGGGCGCAGCCGGTTCAGGGCCCGTTGGGCCCGCTCCCGCGCCTTTGCATCCTGGTCGCGCTGCCGGATTACCTGAAACAAGGCCAACTGCTGCGCCCGCAGGAACTTCGCCGACTTATCCATTTCGCCGGGGCCGGGCTTGCTGCCGCGCCGGAAGTCGGTGCGCTGCACGGTTTCGCCGGTGGCGGGGTCCCAGGTGTAGAGGTTGCCGCCGCGCACGTAGCTCACGGCCTTGTCCTGCAGGGCAAAATCAGCCTCCGTTTCGCGCTCGGCTGTGTTGGTTACGCGCCGCACTTGCTGGCTTTTCAGGTCCAGTAGGTAAATGTCGCCGTCCTTTTCGTACACCTTGCGCAGGTGGCGCTGGTCGTAGCGGCCACGATTAGCGGGCAGGCTGCGCTGCTCCGCCAACGACACTTTGCGCGGGGTGCCGCCGCCCGCGTTTACCACGTACAGCGAGTCGCGGCGAGCTTTGGTGGGGTTCCACTGGAAGTAGATCTGCTTGCCATTCTCGCTCCAGTAAGGAGCCGAGGGCAGGCCGCCCAGCCACTGGGCCGGCTCCCGCATAATTTTATCAACCGTGAGCGGCCCTAGCTTGGGAGCAGTTGGTTGCTGCTGGGCAGTGACGGGGAGGACGGAAAAGCAAAAAGCTGAAACGGTGAGGATACCAATGCGCATAGTGGGCGGGGAAGGACGAAACCACCCGCAACTTACGCAGCCGAAAGCAAGGCGCATAGCTCCTTGCAGCGGTTCTACTCCGGCCCGAAAAAACTTAGAGCCCGCCCTGCTCCCAGGCCAGCAACTCGGCCCGTAAGTTGCGCCGGGCGGGCTCTTCCAGCCGCTCCCGAAACGCTGCCGTGCGGTAAAGCGGGGCCGAAGCCAACAGCTTTTCCAGCACCTTGCTGCGGCCACTCCGGTACATAAAATCGGGTACCAGGCGGTATTCCTGGCGTATTTGCCGGGCATAGTGCCAGTACTCGGCTTCGGGCCGGCCCAGTACCTGCAGATCGGCATCCAAGAAGAAATGCAGGTCGGTATCCGCGGCGGGCTGGGGCAGGGTGTGGTCTTTGGTGCGCTCAATCAGGTAAGCCACCCGCTCCTGCCGAAGGGCGGGCCAGGTGCTGTGTCGCAAAAATTCCCGGGCCAGCACGGCACTACGCGCCTCATTGTCCTGCCGCATAGAGGAATACACGGCATCATGAAACCAGGCGGCCAGCCGCACTACGTCGGCGTCGTGCAGGCGGGCAGCGTGTTGGTCAATAGTCTGCAGCAGGTCCTGAATGTGAACCAGAGAGTGGTAGTGCCGTTCGGGTGCGGTGTAGCACTTGGTGAGCTTCGCCAGCGTAGCCTGACGAAGGGACGCATCCGGCACGATGGCGCCCGTCAGGCGGTGCCACTGGGCTTCGAGGGTTATGGCCATGAGTGCGCGGGGCGATAGTGCAGGTTGGGTGAGCAACGACGGAAGCGCCCGGTTAGTTGGCCGTGGGGGCACCGTAGGGGTTCTGCCGCTTGATTTCGAGGTACCGCTCGGGGCTGGCCAGGGGCTGAAACCCAAACTGGTGGTACAGGCCGTGGGCATCGAGCGTGGCCAGCATGGAGCGGCGCACTCCCTGAATTTCGGGCGCCGCCCACACCACTTCCATTAGCCACTTAGACAAGCCCTGTCCCCGGAACTCGGGCAGCACGAATACGTCGCAGAGCCAGGCAAACGTAGCATGGTCGGTAATCAGGCGGGCAAAGCCAGCCTGGCGACCATCGGGGGCAAACAGGCCAAAGTTGAGCGAGTGGGCCAGGGCTCTTTCCAGAGTTTCCCGCGGCATCTGCTGGGCCCAGTAAGAGTCTTCGGCCAGGTAGCGGTGAATGGCGTCGACGTCAAGCCGCTCGGGGTCGGTGCTGATGGTGAAGCCGTTGCTGGGATGCTGGTAGGTTGGCATAAGGCGGAAAGCAGACAATGGAAAACAAAGCTAGCAGCCGCTACCACCTACGCAATTTTCCGTAGGTTGACTATTCGCCGGGTTTTCGGCTACTCCCACTATTAGTTACCGCTTTATGAAACGTTTGTACACGGCGTTGTTGCTGTTTTTTTTCGGGCAGAGCATTGCCCAGGCTCAGCCTTCCACCATTCAGGTAGGCGCCACTACCGTGAGCGTCCGCACGGTGGCAACCGGTCTTGATACGCCCTGGGAAATGCTCTGGGGCCCCGATAACCACCTGTGGCTGACGGAGCGCCCGGGCCATATCAGCCGTATCAATCCCGAAACCGGCCAGCGCACCCTCCTGCTCACCGTGCCCGACGTGACGGAAAACGGGGAAAGTGGCTTGCTCGGCATGGTGCTTCACCCAGATTTTGCCACCTCGCCCTACGTGTACGTGGTGTATAACTACACCGACGGGAATTTGCGCGAGAAGCTCGTGCGCTACACCTACAATGGCACCACGCTCACCGAGCCGCAGGTGCTGCTAGGCAATCTTCCGGCCGTGAGTACCCACAGCGGCTCCCGCCTGCTCATCCTGCCCGACCACACCCTGCTCATGACCACCGGCGACGCCCAAAATCAACCGGCAGCCCAGAGCCCGGCCAGCCTGAACGGCAAAATCCTGCGCCTGAACCTGGATGGCACCATCCCCGCCGACAATCCTCCCCCCGGCAGCTACGTGTATACTCTGGGCCACCGCAACCCCCAAGGGCTGGTCCAAGCGCCATCGGGGCAGGTATACAGCTCGGAGCATGGCCCCGACAACGATGACGAAGTAAACCTGATTGAGGCAGGCCGCAACTATGGCTGGCCCACCGTGCAGGGCTTCTGCAACCTGGCGGCCGAGGCTACCTTCTGCACCGCCAACAATGTGCACGAGCCCCTGGTGGCCTGGACGCCTACCCTAGCGGTAGCCGGCCTCACCTACTACGACCACCCCGCCATTCCCGAATGGCAAAACTCCCTGCTGCTGGTAAGCCTGAAAGCCGGTCAGTTCCTGCAGCTCCCGCTCAACCCCGCTGGCAATGCCCTGCGCAGCGACCCGGTGGTTTTGTGGAATAAGCCGGTGGGGCGGATGCGCGCCATCTGCGTGTCGCCGCAGGGCCGGGTGTTTCTGAGCACCAGCAACCAGGATGGCCGCTCTGCCCCCGCCCCTACCGACGACCGGATTTTCGCCCTGGAAAACCTGGCCTACGTGCCCACCGCCACCCGTCGGCCCGTGGCGGCGCCTCTCACCCTCTGGCCCAACCCGGCACACCGCCAGCTCAGCGTGGAGTTGCCGGTACCACTCCGCTCGAATGCCCGGCTGCTGATTCAGGATGCCCTGGGGCGCACGGTGGCCTCGCAAGCCCTTCAGGCGGGCAGCAAAACCCATGGTATTACGCTGCCGCCCCTGGGCACCGGCGTATACCAGGCCGTGGTGGAAACCCCCGCTCAATCCTACCGGCAGCGGCTGGTCGTTCAGTAGCGCTGCAAATTGGCGGCGGCTCGTTAGGATAGTCGGGGCCGCCGCCCGATGTTTGCCGGCATAGCGTCAGTAAGCTGATTATATGCCTCGACTTTTCGCCCGCAAGCTTCAACTACCCTGGGGAGTGTTCCTACTGGCCCTGATGCTCTTGGGAGTAGGTTCGCAGCGAGGCTGGGCCTCCCACGCCCAGGGCGGGCAGCTTACCTACCAGGCCCTGGGCAACAACCAGTACCGGGTAAGCTGCCAGTTTTTCCGGGACTGCTCCGGCGAGCCGCTCAACCCAGACCTGCGCCTCTACTACCGCGCCAGCGGCACTGGCTGTGCCGAGCCCGACCCACGCAGCGGCGACATCCTGCTGGAGCGCGTGGGCGAAGTAACCATGGGCAACCCCTACTGCTCGGCGGTGGGCACCCCCTGCGGCAGCCGGCTCCGCACCAACTTCCAGACGGCCCGCTACGAGGCCACGCTGACCTTGCCCCCCGACGCCGAGTGGCTGCTCTACGTGACCATTCCTCAGCGGCCCGCCGTGGCCAATGTAGATGACTCCGAAAGTCGGCCCCTGCACTTTGAAGCCCGGCTGCGCACCCTGGTAAACGGGGAAGTGGTGGAGAATACCTCCCCGCAGTTTCTAAGTCAGGATACGCCCGTGCCCTTCGTTTGCTGGCGCCAGCTTACCACCCTCACCTTCTCCGCCACCGAGCCCGATGGCGACTCGTTGGTGTACACCCTGGCCGAC
Organism: Hymenobacter lutimineralis; assembly: GCF_008271285.1. Classification (NCBI taxonomy): domain Bacteria; kingdom Pseudomonadati; phylum Bacteroidota; class Cytophagia; order Cytophagales; family Hymenobacteraceae; genus Hymenobacter; species Hymenobacter lutimineralis. Next base: position 148,416 of record NZ_VTHL01000002.1, read on the forward strand.
CCGCTGGCCGTGTGCGCCGGCCCGGCGCCCTGGGCGCGCTACCCCGGCAGCGTCGACAACACCAATCCGCAGTGTCAGGTAATTGACCCCGGCGGGGCGTATTCGGCCGCGTTTCCCATTCCATCCTTCGCGCGGGGCACCTGCACCAGCGGCAGCTCCCTGGCCTCCCCCGATTTTCGCATCAACGACTTTGGGCGCAGCGTCACGTTCCGACCCGCCTTGTACACGCCAGGGCTGGACATCGGGCAGCAGGCTCAGAACAAGTATGTACTGGTAGCCCGGGTAAGCGAATACCGCCAGCTACGCGGGAAGTGGGAGTTTATCGGCTCCGTGCGGCGCGACATGCTCGTGGTGGTGCTGGACTGTGAGGCTAATCAGGTACCAAACGTGCCACTCGTGACGGCGCCCGGTTTCCCCGCCGCTCGCATCTTCAACACCGACTCTACGCTGATTGAAGTGCCAGTTGGGCAGCTCACGGAGGCCCAGGTAGCCTTCACCGACCCCAACTCCGCTGACCTGCTCACCGTTGCCTACCCCGAGTTGGATCCAGCTCAGCCCACCGTGGAGAACCCCGAGCTGCTGCCCGCTCAGGTTGGTAATTTTGCCTTAGCAGGCAACCAGACAGCCCAGCCCTTAGGGAAACTGCGGTTGCAGCCCCCGGCCGCCTACCTGGGCAAGTCGTTCCGGATTCCCTTGCGCATCGAGGACAATGCCTGTCCGGCCAAGGCCGTGCAAAACCGGGTGCTGGTGGTGAAGGTAGTGCCCTACGTAGCGCCCCGCCCCTTGCAGACCTACAACGTTTTCTCCCCGAACGGCGACAACATCAACGATGCCTTTGTGATTGATGCGTTGCCGCCCGGCAGCGGGCTGCGGGTGTACAACCGCTGGGGGCGGCTGGTGCAGGAGTTTGCCGATTACCGCAACAACTGGAAGGGTGAAAAGAACCCGGCTGGCCTGTACTACTTTATTCTGACGCCCGCCGTGGGCGCGCCGGTGAAAGGCTGGGTCGAACTGGTGCGGTAAGCCCGTACTATTTCCCTGCTTTGTGCTATGGCTGATTAGTTATCAAGCGGCAGCTGGTGCCGCTCGTTTTTCACCACGTTATCCAGCGTCCAGGTTATTTCCTCCGCGAAGGCGTGCTGCCGCACCGGGCAGTCCGGCATGTGGCAGTGCGAGCAGGCCGCAAATGTGCAGGGGTCGGCGTGCACAAACATTTCGACGGGCACGGCAAACTCCTGGTTTACCAGCTGCTCAATGCGGTGCACTTGCGCATGGGTCTGCTCCAGGCTAAAGTAGTAGGGCATGGTCACGTGGCAGTCGATGTGCAGATCGGCCCCGTAGCGCACCACGCGCAGGTTGTGCACGTCTATCCAGGCTGGCTCCCGGTGCTCCTGCAGCTCGGCTACCACGTTCTGCACCGTGGCCTCGTCGGCTTCATCCATCAGCCCCGAAACCGAGCGGCGCACCATGCGGTAGCCATTCACCACAATGAACACCCCGAGCAGTAAGGCTGCGGCGGAGTCATACACCACGTTATCGGTGAAAACGACCAGCCCCAGCGCCGCGCAGGATACCAGCGTGCTTACCGCATCAAGGTACAAATGCTGCCCGTCGCCTACCAGCGTGGGCGAATGGTGCGTGCGCCCGGCCCGGATTAGTAGAAAACCCACCCCCAGGTTCACTAGGGCCGTAAAGGCTAGCAACACCACGCCCCAGTCGGGCCGGGCAATGGCGTGGGGGTGCAGCAGGGCTTGCAGGGCCGTGTAGAAGATATACACGCCCGCCATTAGAATGAGCCCGCCCTCGAACCCTACCGAGAGGTATTCAATTTTGCCGTGCCCGTAGGGGTGATTTTCGTCCCGGGGCAGGCTGGCCAGGTAGATGCTGTAGAGGGCAAAGCCACTGGCTACCACGTTGATGATGGACTCCAGCGCATCCGTCAGCACAGCCTGGGAGCGGGTTAGCAGCCAGGCGTAGAACTTGATGGCAACCAGCAGAATACTGACAACGAGGGACAGTAAGGCATAGCGCGTTTTAAGGGGCAACGAAAACATAGGCAGCGCTACGTGAAAAGCCAGCCGCTCGTTTTTTACCACGAACTAACCCCGGCTCAAAGAGCAAAATTCCGACAAAATCCCGGCATCCTGGGCTATACGTAACTTTTTAAAACAAATACAGTAAGTAGACTGTCTTAAAAATAAATTTAGACAAGCCTAAAAATTGCTTCCTTTGTGACTGCAAATACATCTATTCCTGTACCTGATGTCAATTCTGCTCCTATGCCGGTAACGCTACCTACGCCAAACCCTATGCCTGCCGAGGAAGCCTTGCCGGTTTCTGCCCCACCCGCCGAAGCCGGCTGGAAGCGTCCCCGCACGGCCCCGTCGCTGCGGGAAGTGTATGCCAGCATCAAGGTGCCCGCTCAGAGTGCTTCTTTCTGGCGTAAGCTGATGGCTTTTTGGGGGCCGGGCCTGATGGTAGCCGTGGGGTACATGGACCCCGGCAACTGGGCTACCGACATTGCCGGCGGTTCCCGCTTCGGCTATACGCTGCTGTCGGTGATTCTGATTTCCAACCTGTTTGCCATGCTGCTGCAGCACCTGGCGGCTAAGCTGGGTATTGTTACGGGGCGCGACCTGGCCCAGGCGTGCCGGGACCATTTCTCCAAGCCGGTTTCCATGGTGCTGTGGCTGTTCTGTGAAATAGCCATTGCCGCCTGCGACCTGGCCGAAGTCATTGGGTCAGCCATAGCCTTGAACCTGCTGTTTGGCCTGCCCCTGCCCTGGGGGGTGGTGCTTACTATCCTGGATGTGCTGGTTGTGCTGTTTTTCCAGAACAAAGGCTTCCGGGTTATCGAGAGCATCGTGGCCGGCCTGATTGTGCTGATTTTCGGGTGCTTCCTCTACGAAATAATTGTCTCCAACCCCGATTACTTCGGCATCTTGGCGGGCTTGGTGCCTCGGCCGGAGGTAGTCACCACTCCGGGCATGCTTTACGTGGCCATCGGAATTCTGGGTGCCACGGTGATGCCTCACAACCTCTACCTGCATTCGAGCATTGTGCAAACCCGAGCCTTTGTACAGGACGAGCCCGGCCGCCGCATGGCTATCAAATTTGCTACCATCGACAGCACGGTGGCTTTGTTTCTGGCCTTCTTCGTAAATGCCGCCATTCTGATTACGGCCGCTGCGGCGTTTCACCACAACGGCCGCCACGATGTAGCCGATATCAACCAGGCCTATGAGCTGCTGACGCCGGTGCTGGGCGCGGGAGCTGCCTCAGTGGTATTTGCCGTGGCGCTGCTAGCCTCGGGCCAGAACTCTACGCTAACGGGAACCTTGGCCGGGCAGATTGTGATGGAAGGCTTTCTAAACCTGCAGCTCAGGCCCTGGCTTCGCCGCCTGATTACCCGCGCCATTGCCGTAGTACCGGCCTTGGTGGTTACGCTTATCTACGGGGAAAAAGGTACGGGCGAGCTGCTGGTGCTGAGCCAGGTGATTCTGAGCCTGCAGCTGAGCTTTGCCGTGGTGCCGCTGGTCATGTTCACGGGCAGCAAGGCCAAAATGGGCGTGTTCGTCAATCGTCCCTGGGTGCAGGGGCTGGCGTGGTTGGTTTCGGCCATCATCATCGCCCTGAACCTGTACCTGCTGTACGAGACGTTCTTCGGCTGATAACGGAAAGTGCGGCTCGTTCGAAGTCGCGCTTTCTTTTTGACCAAGATTTTAGACGCATCTAAATAAAAGAATAGACACCACTAAAATGAAACACCTGCTACTGCTTATTGGAGGACTATGCGTGGCTATCCTTGCGCAGGCACAAAGCACCGGCAAGCTGCAGGGCGTGGTGCGCGCGGATGGCAAAGAAGTACCTTTTGCCAGCGTTGGCCTGAAAGGGACGACCCTGGGTACCACGGCCGATGAGCACGGCCACTTCCACCTATTGGCGCTGCCGGTTGGTACCTACACGGTGGTAACCAGCGCCGTGGGCTATCTGACGGCGGAGCGCAACGTAACCATCAGCGCCGGGCAAACTGCTACGCTTAACCTGACCATCAACCCCAATTCCAATGCACTGGGCGAGGTAGTGGTGAGCGGGACCCTGAACGAGGTGGTGCGTGGGGAGTCGCCGGTGGCGGTGGAGCTGTACTCGCCGAAGCTGTTTCGCAAAAACCCGGCGGTCTGCCTATTTGAAAACCTGGCCATGATTAATGGGGTACGGCCGCAGCTTAACTGCAACGTGTGCGGCACCGGCGACATCCACATCAACGGGCTGGAAGGGCCCTACACCATGGTGCTGATTGACGGTATGCCCCTGGTTAGCTCCCTGAGCACGGTGTATGGCCTGAGCGGCATTCCGAGTAGCCTGATTGAGCGGGTGGAAGTAGTGAAAGGGCCGGCCTCTACGCTGTACGGCTCCGAAGCCGTGGGCGGGCTCATCAACGTCATCACCAAAAATCCGGCAAAAGCCCCGCGCCTTTCCGTGGACGTGTTGGCCACCTCCCACCGCGACGCCAACCTGGACCTCGGCATTGCCCGCAAAATAGGCTCGGCCTCCACCCTGCTTAGCACCAGCCTGTACCACTACACCCAGCGCCGCGACGTGAACGAGGACGGCTTCACGGACGTGCCTACCCAGCAACGCGTATCCGTGTTCAACAAATGGAGCTGGACGCGGCCCGAGCAGCGCGTGGCCAATGTGGCCGGCCGCTACTACTACGAGGACCGGTTTGGCGGGCAGCTGGGCTGGAATCCTACTTACCGCGGGGGCGACAGTATCTACGGGGAAAGCGTGTACACCAGCCGCTACGAGTTGCTGGGGCAGTACCAACTGCCAGTGCGCGGCCAGCGCATTATCGTCAGCGGCACCTTCAACCAGCATCAGCAGAACTCGGCTTATGGCACCACGCTTTACCGGGCCACGCAACGCGTAGGCTTTGGGCAGCTCACCTGGGCGCGGGAGCTCAGCATTCGGCACAGCCTGCTGGCGGGCGCCACCTACCGCACCACCTGGTACGATGACAATACCCCGGCTACGGCCAGCGGCACCGAGCCCGCCCAAAACCAGCCTGACCTCATTCAGTTGCCCGGAGCCTTTGTGCAGGATGAATGGCGCCTTACCCCCGATGCTACGCTGCTGGCTGGCTTGCGCTACGATTACAACTCCCGGCACGGCAGCATCCTGAGTCCCCGTCTGAACTACAAGTGGGGCCGCCCCGACGGCAGCCGCGTGTGGCGGGTGGGGCTAGGCAACGGCTACCGGGTGGTAAACCTGTTCACCGAAGACCACGCGGCGCTAACCGGGGCCCGCGAAGTGGTAGTGCCCGAAGCCCTGAAGCCCGAGCGCAGCTGGAACGTGAACGTGAACTACAACCGGTTTCTGCCCACGGCATCGGGCGGCACCATTACCTTCGATGCCAGCGCGTTCTACACCTATTTCACCAACAAAATCAGCCCCGATTACGACACCAACCCCAACCAGATAGTATACCGCAACCTGGCAGGGTATGCCGTCAGTCGCGGGCTCACGCTGAACACGGAGTTTGCCTTTGCCCGCCCCCTGAAGGTAATGCTGGGCGTAACCCTACTGGATGTCTTCCGGCAGGAGCGCGCTACGGCCGAGGAACCCAGCCGGCGGGTGGCCCAGGTACATTCTCCGCCTTTCTCCGGCACCTGGGCCATCAGCTACACCCTGCAGAAGCTGGGCCTGGCGCTGGATTATACCGGGCAGGTGAGTAGTCCTATGCCCCTACCGGTTTTCCCCAATGACTCCCGCCCCAGCCGCTCGCCTTGGTTTGCCCTCCAGAATGTGCAGGCAACGCACAAGCTGCGGGAAGGCCTGGAGCTGTACGGCGGCATCAAAAACCTTTTCAACTTCCTGCCGCGCCACGTGCTGCTGCGCCCCTTCGACCCCTTCGACAAGCAGGTGGGAACCGATAATCCCCAGGGATATACCTTCGATACAAGCTACAACTACGCTCCTTTGCAGGGCCGACGTGTGTTTTTGGGAGTGCGCTACGCGCTGTAGGCGGCGCTGTATCTGCATGGGGTAAAAAGGCAGCTCGACACTTGCACCCTCTTCTGACATGGGTACGTATCAGGCGGCACCTCCCTCCTTCCCGCCTTACTCCATGCATACTTTTTACGTGTTGGCCGCAGCTAGCCTGTTGATTTCGGGCGCAGCTCAGGCCCAGGACAAGCCCAAGAGCTGCCCTTACGACTCCGCACACTTCAATCTGTTTAAGCCCGTACCGCGCACCCAGCTGCGCCCCCTGCGGCCCGACCGGCCCGGGGTAACCGAAAGCCCCTTTACGGTGGATGCCGGCCATTTTCAGCTCGAAACCGACGCCTTGCGCCTGATTAACTCGCGCGAGGACGGCAAGCAGCAGCGGACCTGGAAAGCCGCGTATGCCGTAGCCAAGCTGGGCCTGAGCCGCCGCACCGATGTGCAGTTGGAAGTGCCGCTCTATAAAATAGCCAAGGAGCGCCCCGCCCCCGATGCGCCCTGGCAGCGGCAAGCCAGCTTCGGCGATATGGCGTTCCGACTTAAGCATAATTTCCTGGGCGACGACCAACAGGGTCCTGTTGCCCTGGCCACCATAGCCTACACCCGCCTACCTACCAGTGGGCAGGGGGCGGTGGAAGGCGGCCTCATTGTGCCCATGAACGTGGAGCTCCCACATAAATGGAACTTCGATGTGCAGCTGGAGTCAGATTTGAATTACGACCAGGAAGCGCACAGCCACTATGTGCGGGTAATGCCGTCGGTAGCGCTGGACCACGAGTTCACGGAGATGTTCAGCTTCCTGGTTGAAGGCGTTACGCAATGGGATGCCCACCACGCAGGCTGGCGGTCTTCCCTCAACTTAGCCCCCATCATCTCCATTGGGGAGAACTTCCAGGCCGACCTGGGCACTCACCTGGCGCTTTCCAGAGAAGCAGAGCGGGAGTTTTTCGTGGGCTTCACGTACCGGCACTAGCACGCGTAGGCAGGTTTACAGGTACCATTCATTCCTATCCATCGCCCGCAAGCCAAGGCCCGAGCTGCTATCAGAACCGCGCCCCTACAACCACGGTGCGCTTGTACTCGCGCTTGGTGCCACCATTAGGCCGGAATAGCTCAATGTGCAGCACATAGATGCCTACCCCGGCTTTGCGGCCCTGGTCGGTGAGGCCGTCCCATTGCACAAAGCCTTTGGTAGGCAGGGTTTCGTTGCGCACCAGCTTGCGCACGGGCCGGCCCTGGGCATCGTAGATGGTCACGCTTGCGGCATACCCCGTTTGGTCGAGCGTGTAGTTGAGGGTTGTAAAGTCCTGCTGGCCGTCGGCGTCGGGCGTGAACAGCTCCGGTTCTACGCTGAATAGCTTGGTGCCGGCAGGGTCTTCCTGCAACTGCGAGTTGCGCCGGCCCGGCGTGGCATAGCCCACACTGGCCGCCGCCGAGTGGTAGTTGGCCGCGTCGTTGCCCCCATCGGCCCGGATGCGCTCCAGCGACACGCCGTTTACATCATCGAGCAAAGCCAAGTGCTGCTTGGCACTGTACGGTACCCGCTCGAAAGGCGCCCCGCTCCGGTCAAACAGCGTAACGATGCCCGCATCATCGGGAAACGTAGCCAGGTCATCGACCTCCAGGAAGGCGGTTGGCTCGGCGCTGGTCGGGTACTGGGCCTGCACCACATCGGGCCGCTCCGTAAGCACTACTAGCTGCCCCGGGGCTAGCACGAAAGGCACCTCACTGATGGCGGAGGCATCCACGACGCCATCAGGCTTCTCGTTTCCTAGCTGCCAGCCCTGCAGGTTGATGTACTTAGCCGAACGGTTGAGCAGCTCCACAAAATCGTAGCCGCCGGTGCGGGGGTTAAACAGGATTTCGTTTATGACTACGTCGCCACGCGCAGCGGCGGAAGGCAGGGCCACCGTAGCCGTGGCAGCCGCGCCCGTCGCATTGCCCACGCAGTCGGTGGCGCGCTGCACACTCACGGTTACGGGCTGGCTGGGCTGCAAAGGCGAAGTCAGGGTCAGGTCTATAGCGCGAAAATCGGGGCTGATGGGCGCTACCTGCGCAATGCTCTGCCCACTGACGCTGTACAGCGCCGGGTTGGCTGCTGCTACGCTGTCCAGCTTTTCGCTGAAGAACAACCGAATGGAGGCAGCTGTGAGAGCCAGGGCGCGCTGCAAAGCCGGCGGCCGATTGTCGGCGTTGGCCGTACGCACGGCGTTGGCCCGCCCCGGTGTGCCCCCGCTGGGGTCGGTACTGGAAGTCCAGTTTTCGAGGCCCCCGCACGGGTTAGTCGTGTCTATCATCTCCAACGCCCAGCCTCCTTCCTGCTTTTCCGAATCCTTGTACCAGGTATCCGAGTAGCGCACCTCAAACAGGGTTTGGCTCGTAGGGCTGCGCAGCACCAGTTGGTCGCCCCCGTTGCTGAGGCTGGGAAAATTGCTTACCCCGAACACTTTGCCGTAGCTGGCAAACTGCTCGGCACGGGTGCTGCCGCACACCACCGCATACTCCCCGGGCAGCAAAGTAGCGGTAGCCGGAAACACGGCCGGGTTGCCACTGCTTCCGGGCTTGAGCAGGCGCACTCCGCTCAGGTTGATGATGTTGGCGGTGGGGTTGTAGATTTCCAGGTACTCCGAGGCGGGCAGGCCCACTACCGGCGTTTCATCCGCCAGTATTTCGGTGATGATGACTTGGTTTACGCCGGGCAGGATGGCGAAGCCACTGTTGGTAAAGCTCAGCGTAAAAGGCCCTGCTAGTACGTTCCCGGCCAGGTCAGCAATGTTGCGCAGCACGAGGGCGTTGCTGCCCGTCGGCAGATCAGCGGCCAGGGTGAGGTGCACTACGTTCTGGTTTTGCGCATCCCGCGTAGCCGTGAGCACCGCGGGGCCGCCATTGAGCTGGTAGCTGCCAGTGGCCTGGGGGGTGGCTACAGCCTCATCAAACACCACGTCGAGCTGGCGGGCGGCGGTAGGCGTGGCGCGCACCACGCTTGGGGCCAGCCGGTCCGTCACTTTGAAATCATCAAACAGGAAATTGCGGCTGTTGCTGGACGAATACGTGAGCAGCACGCCCAGGTAGTTGCTTTGCAGGTAGGTATTGTCTTCGCCGATGCCTTCCAGCTGGTAGCTTTGCCCCGTGCCGGTGTAGTCTACTTCCAGCGTCCAGCCATCGGCCAGGGAGCGGGTGACTCGCACCCGTGCGAGGTTGTTGGTGGCGGAGTTCAGGCTCTGGTCACGGCCATTTACCACGTACACGGGGCTGCCGGTAGCGTCTTTCCGAAACAGGCTCACCTCATCGGGGGTACCGCCCAGCCGCACAAAGTAGCCGCGGTTGCCGGCTCCTTTCAAGTCGGCCTGCTCCGAAAGCAGCCACACATCGGCATAATTGCCCGAGCTGGTGGCCAGCTTCAGATTGGCATAAAACTCCCAGGTAGCCCCATTGGCCGTGGTGCTGGCCGTGGACAGCTGCAGCACCGTGCCGGTGGTAGCGGGTCCGTTCGTCTGTAGTTGGAGCTGCGCATTTACTTCGAAGCTGGCGGCGTCGCCGGCCCAAGCGGGGTTCTGGGTAAAGTTGCCGTCGGTGAATGATTCCGTTAGCTGGGCGGCAGCGGGCAGCGCCAGAAGCGCGAGCAGACAACAGAAGAGTAAGCGCACAGGGACAGCCGTTTAGGGTAGCAGATGCGTCGTTAGAAATCGGAGACGGGAGAAATATACCGAGAAATCAATCCGGATGCTAGTGTACATTTACACCCGATAAACCCTGTAAATCGTATGAAAGTAGCTGTCGTTGGCGCCACCGGCCTGGTCGGGGGTGAAATGCTGAAAGTACTGGCCGAGCGCCAGTTCCCCGTCACGGAATTAATTCCGGTGGCTTCCGAGAAATCGGTGGGTCAGGAAATCGAGTTCCAGGGCAAAAAATTCAAGGTGGTGAGCATGGACGACGCCATTGCGGCCCGTCCGGAGGTAGCCATTTTCTCGGCGGGCGGCACTACGTCCAAGGAGCATGCCCCGCGCTTTGCCGCCGTGGGTACCGTAGTTATCGACAACTCTTCGGCCTGGCGCATGGACCCCACCAAAAAGCTGGTGGTGTCGGAAATCAACGCCAAAGACCTCACCCCCGAGGATAAAATCATTGCCAATCCCAACTGCTCTACCATTCAGATGGTGGTGGCCCTCAACCAGCTACACGCCGCTTACAAAGTGCAGCGCATTGTGGTGAGCACCTACCAGAGCGTAACGGGTACCGGCAAAAAGGCCGTGGATCAGCTCCTGGAAGAGCGGGCCGGGCAGACGGCTTCCAACCCGGCCTACCCCCACCGCATCGACCTGAACGTGCTGCCCCACATCGACGTGTTCGAGGACAACGGCTACACCAAGGAGGAAATGAAAATGGTGAAGGAAACCAAGAAAATCTTCGGCGACGACTCCATCCGCGTAACGGCTACCACCGTGCGCATTCCCGTCATGGGCGGCCACTCCGAAGCCGTGAATGTGGAATTTGCCGAGGAATTTGACCTGGACGAGGTGCGCGAAATCCTGGCCCGCACCGAGGGCGTAGAACTGGTGGATGACGTGAAGAACAACGTGTACCCCATGCCCAAAGACGCCCACGGCAAAGACGCCGTGCTGGTGGGCCGCCTCCGCCGCGACGAGTCCCAGCCTCGCACCCTCAATATGTGGGTAGTGGCCGACAACCTGCGCAAAGGGGCCGCCACCAACGCCGTGCAGATTGCCGAGAAAATGCTGGAGATGGGGCTGCTGAAGTAACCCCGAGTGGTAGCCTTACAAGCCCCGGAGCAATTGCTCCGGGGCTTTTTTGTACTCGTGGGTGAGATTGTGCTACGTACTCGGGTGGCAGGTCGTTATTCATCGACTGAAACACTTACCCAATGTTGTGTAGAACAAATGCATGTATTTGCAGACTGGTGGCAAGAATTGCTTGAGGCAGTCCTTGGTGCCCAATCAACTCTATGGCACGAGCAGCTTCCATTGCCCGCTTTTTCCTGCAGATGAATCGGTCTGGTACAGATTGCCTAGTCTTCTACAAACGTCGATTTTCATAATGGTTCACTAAGATCTGTCTAGTTACAGCTTTACCAAGCCAGCATACCCGCTGGGGTTCGGTGTGCCGGCTGCTTGTTGCGCGTTTCCTGTGGAGTACTTTTAGCTCCGTAAAAAATTTTCAACTTTTTATCTTCTCATTATTGAAACCGATGCGTTTTTTCACTCCCGCCCTCTGTTCAATACTAATAACTTTTTCTACAGCCGTTTATGCCCAGCGCGTAGCTATTGGACCACGGGCTGGCATGAGTTTTTCGCGGTTAAACGGCCTTGAAGGCAACCGGTACCGTTCGGTTTCTCACCAATATGCCGGGGTGAATCTGATTTTTCGAGCCCAGCAGCAGTTAACCTTGCAAAGTGGCTTGGAATGGGTACGAAAAGGATATAAAAGCAAGTCTGGCGCCCTCATCAACGCAGGTAGTTCTTCTTATCTGGAGCAGGACAACGCGCAACTGGATTACCTGGACATTCCGTTACTGGCTCACTACCAAGGCAAAAACTGGAGCCTCGGACTTGGCCCCCGCTATAGCATCCTGCTACAAACGCAACGCAACGTACAACGCACATTGCTGCCAAGTGGCGAGGTAGAATATTTCCGGCAAACGGATAATTCGAATCGGGTATACAGCAACTCAACTCTAGGATTTATTACCCAGGCCGCTTACCAACTTCCGGGTGGCTTCGGGGTGGACGTGCGGTTTAACCAGGATTTCAGCCAGATCATCAACCGGCAGCCATTCACCAAGATGATGAATGTTCAGGCCGGGCTTACGTATTATTTTGCCTTGGACAAGCGTAAGATACCCGGTGGGACCAAGCGCGACAGTTTAGCAGTTGCCTTAAACTCTTTTAAAATCACAGAGCAACAAAACGTAACGCGCGCCAACATTCAGCGCGTGGGCGAAGGCCAAACCATTCGGCTGGTACGCTCCCAGAACGCCACTGGCGCCAATATCACTAACCTACAGCTGTTGGGCAGCAGTGGCAACGTGGAGCAGAGTGGTATCCAGAATAGTGGCTTTGTTGGCTTCCGTAACGTGGTGTTTCCCTTCCAGGGCACTATCAGCTATTTAGTCAATAGTGTCCCCATTCGGTTGCAATTCACTATTTATGAGCCCGGCGACTGGTCCGTGTTCATGAGCAATTAAGGCGTTCTGCCTTTTTTACTTGATTGACGCCGCAACCACAACGCCGCCACTGCCCAGGCCTAGCTCGGCAAACCCTCCGTTACACCTCCCCGAAGACCACCCCGGCAAAGTCCACCACCGCCCGGCGCGTCAGCTCCGGCTCTTCGAAATAGCCCAGATGCCCTACAGTATCGAGCAGCAATGCGTGGCTTTGGGACGGCAGTAGCAGCTGGGGCAGCAGGCTGTCGATGGGTACGGCTACATCGTCTTTGCCGGCTATGAACAAGACCGGAAACGCGGCCTCCCGCAGCACGTGGGTGCGGTCGGGTCGGTTTTTCATGGCTTCCAACATGCCTACTACAGTGGCTTCGGGGGTAGAGCGGCCAATGTCTTCCAGCAGCTGCCGGGGCTCCAGCAGCCGCTCCCGGTTGGCGGGCGCAAACAGCGGCCGGATAAAAGACTCCATAAACCGGGCTACCCCGTGGCGGCGCACAAAGTCAATGTTCTTGTCGCGGTTGCTTTTCTTTTCCTCGGTATCGGGAAGGGCGGTGGAGTGAAACAGCACCAGCCCGGCTACCATCTCGGGGTAGCGCTCGGCAAAGGCCAACGCTACGTACCCGCCCATACTGTGGCACACCAGCAAAACCTGTGGTACATTTTTCTGGCGCAACTGCCCAGCTACGTAGCGGGCCTGCGCCTCCATAGAGTAGTCGCGGATGTCGTGTACGTTGGTACCGTGTCCGGGCAGATTCAGGGTGAGCAGACGGTACTGATCGGGAAACTCGCGGGTAAACTCCGTCCACACTTCGCGCGACTCAGCAAAACCGTGGAGAAACAGAATAACAGGGGAAGAAGTAGACATAGCAGCAAAAACACGACAACGACGTGAGCCTGGTAACCCCAGGATTTGCCCGTAAAGGTAAAGGCCACAGAAAAAGCCAGCCCCAAAGGTGACTGGCTTTTTCTGTGGCCTTTTAAGCTAATGTGCTTACTTGCGGCTCAGCTTCAACACCTGCTTTTGCGTGCCCTGCTGAACGGTGAGGTAATAAACTCCGGCCCCGAGTGCAGCACTTTGCGGCAGCGGAATCTCCTGCAGCCCTACCGTAGCCGTCTTTAGCGTACGGGTAAGCAGCGTCCGGCCCAGTACATCCTGCACGGTGCAGGTGATGGGGACCTGACCTACGCTGTATATCTGCACCGTCACGTCTTGCTCGAAGGGGTTGGGGAATACTGTTGCTTTGAAAGCCTGCGCTGTAGCGGGCAATTGCAGTGTCTTGGCATCCGAGAAGTTGGTCTCCCCCGACACATCTACCTGACGCAGGCGGTAATACACTAGGCTGCCGGGAGCCGCTACAATGCTGCCATCCACGAACTGGTAGGTAGTGCGAGCCAGCGTGTTGCCGGCGCCCTTCTGCTGCCCAATGGTACGGAAGTTTTTTCCGTCGAGGCTGCGCTCAATGGCGAAATAGTCGCTGTTTTTCTCCGAGGAAGTAACCCAGACCAGCTTAGCGCTGGTGCCGGTCCAGGTAGCCGTGAAGCTCACCAGTGTCACCGGCAGTGGTACGCTCACCGTCACCTGCTTGGAGTTGGTGCAGGTACCGGAAGTGCCCGTCACGGTGTAGGTGGTGGTGGTGGTCGGGGTGGCTACCACAGTAGCACCAGTAGTAGAACTCAGGCCCGTAGCCGGCGACCAGCTATAAGTATTTGCTCCGCTGGCCGTGAGCGTGGCTGGGCTGGTACCCGAGGCCGGCGTTACCACGATGGTAGGCACCGCATTTACGGTTACCGTAACAGTAGCCGTGTTGGTGCAGCCACTGCTGTTGGTCCCCGTTACGGTATACGTGGTGGTGGTAGTCGGCGAAGCGAATACCGACGAGCCGGAGGTTGCACTCAGCCCCGTGCTGGGCGACCAGGTATAAGTAGAAGCGCCCAGGGCATTCAGCACAGTCCCATTGCCTTCACAGATTTCGGGGGCAATAGCCGTAGCGCTTACGGTCGGCTGGGGGTTGACCGTAAATGTCAGGGTTTGTGAGCTTGAGGTACAGGTCGCCGTTCTGCCGACTACTGTATATACGTACGTAGTAGCGGTAGAAGCCGTAGGTGTTACGGAAAGCGTGCTACCGGTTTCGGCCAGGGTAGTAGCGTTAGCACTCCCAATCTTTTGCGTCCAGGTATAGGAGGTAGCATTTGCGCTGGTTGTAGCCAGCGTGAAGGGCGTGCCCGAGCAGGTAGCTCCGGAAGCCGGACCACCCGTTATAGCCGTAATAGTGGGCGTGGGATTGACCGTGATGGTACGCGTCAGGGCAGTGGAGGAGCAGTTGGCATTGCTGGCTACCAGCGAGTAGGTCGTCGTGGCTGAAGGCGTCACGGTGATGGCCGCCGTCGTGCCAGCAGAAGTCGTCACACCATTGGTCGTCGCCGTCCAGGCATACGATGTCGCATTGCTAGCCGTAGCCGTCAGCGTCACCTGCGTGCCAGAGCACACCGTGGAAGGGGGGCTTACGGCAATGTTGCTGATAACGGGCGTGGGGTTCACGGTAATCGTAATTTGTTGAGCAGTTGAGGTGCAATTGCTACCTGCAGACGTCCTTCCTATCACGGAATATGTGGTGGTCCCTGAGGGTATTTGATTAATTGTACTCGCGGTCGATGAAATTGTCGACGTACCACTCGAAGTAGTTACTGTCCAAGTATAGCTTGCTGCTCCAGAGGTTGATAAGGTTATTTGCGTGCCTTGACAAATAGTTGTACTAGGGCTGACTACAATCGGCGTGATCGTTGGGGGTGTAAGTACCGTTATAGTGGCTTGCTTGGTTAGCGTCTGGCCGCACACTACCGACGTCACAGTATAGGTGGTTGTAACGGATGGAGAAGCCGTAACCGTAGCGCCAGTGGTGGCGCTCAGGCCCGTAGCCGGCGACCAGGTGAAGGTAGCCCCCCGTGATGTTGGAACTAGCCGTGAGCACGGTAGAGCCCGTGCCACAGGTAGTAGCCGACGTAGGCGTTACGGCCAGTGTCGGCGTCGACGTTACCGTTACCGTTACGTCTCTCGTTTGCGCATTGGTGCAGGTAGTCCCGCTATAGGTTACACGGTACGTGGTAGTAGCCGTAGGGCTTACGGTAATGGCAGCCCCGGTGCCCACGGTGGTTCCAGTGGCCGGAATCGTCCAGGTGTACGTGCCGCCGGTAAGGTTTGAAGCGGCCGTGAGGGTAGTCGGGCTACCGGCACAAATGCCGGGCGCTGCGGGCGTTACCGTGAGGGTGGGCACCACCAGCGTAATCTGCTGGGTGGCAGTGCCGCAGCTGGCCGTGTTGGTCGTAACGGTGTAGGTAGAAGTAACAGTGGGCGTTACCGTAAGGGTGCCGGTCGTGTTTGACTGTGTAGTGATACCGGGACCCGAGAAAGTATACACAGCTTGGGTTGCCGGAGGCACGGCCACGCCGCCCGTAGCCGTGAGTACCGTGCTTGTGCCCGAGCAAATAGTGGTGACATTGTTGGTGGCGCTGAGTCTGAGCGAAGGCGTAACGGAGATGGAAGCAACAGTTGTCTTCGTCTGTTGACATGCCGTAGTAGTAGCAGTTACCCGGTAGGTAGTAGTGGTACTCGGCGTCACCGTGATGCTATTCACAGTATAGGCCGGCACGTTAGAATAGGACTGCACCGTCGTGGTTTGCTGGACACCATTCACGGTGGTTATCGCCTCAACCAAGATATTGGAATCTGAATCCCCATTAAACGACAGCAATACTGCGCCACCATTTGCTGTAGTAGGACAGGTAGTGGTAGTGGCCGAGCCGTTACCGTTGTTTACCGTAAGCGTGGCCGTACCGGTAGTGGTGGGATAAATCAGGTCCAGCTTTCCCGAACACTGGCCATAGCTGGTGCTTAGGCCTGCCCATAGCAACAGGCTCAGCAAACTCAAAAGGGAGTACCAGTTTTTCATAATATATTTTTTTAAGTGTCAGACTGCTAACGAAGTGGTAAGGGCACAGCGCAGAAACCTGTCCACAAATATACAAAATTTACTTCAATACTTCATAATTCACGATTGTCTGCTATTGCAGCATAACAGGTAGTTAAGCCGAAAATCAACTCGTATTTTGGTTACATTATATTAGAATAACACAAATCACACCTTGCGTGGGCCCAAGTCCTGCTATGGGCACCTACCTTTGTTTTTCACTTTCTGAACGCACTTTTACGGCGGTGCTTACGCCACAGATAGGCAACTTGGCGCCTTTGATATTCGTATAAGCCGCGCCCGCCGCAAAAAAAAGACTCCCGGGGCCGGGAGTCTTTTTTTTGCGGCGGGCGCGGCTTACTAGGCTTGCTTGGCAAACTGCACATTGGCAAACAGCTTTACCTCGTCGCCCACCACAATGGCCCCGGCTTCGGTAATCCCGTCCCAAGTAAGGCCAAACTCTTTGCGGCTGATCTTACCGCTCACCTCAAAACCGGCTTTCTGGTTGCCGTAAAAATCGGTAGCCGAGCCGCCGTACTCCACCTGCAAAGTAACGGGCTTCGTGGTGCCTCGCAGCGTGAGGTTGCCCAACAGCTGGTACTCCCCTTCCCCGGTTTTCTGCATCGAAGTAGATTCGAAAATGAGCTGAGGGTACGACTCTGCGTCGAAAAAATCCCCCGACTTCAAGTGTTGGTCACGTTGCTCCTGGTTGGTATCAATGCTGCTGATATCGGCCGTGAAACGAACCTTAGCCGTTGCAAAGTCATCCTCCTCGGTTTCAGCTTCCCCGGCAAACTGCTTAAACGAGCCCGTAACCGTAGAAATGACGAGGTGTTTTACCTTGAACTGAACTTCAGTGTGTGTGGGGTCGATAACCCATTTGGTAGTAGCCATGGTGCTGAAAGGAAAAAGTGAGGGTAGACGAAGAAAATAACCTACGCGCTGGGTGGCGGAGTAGTAGAACAAAGATATGAATAATGTACCTACATACGTGTACATACATCTATTTATTTTTTGTCTACCGCTCCCGCAGTGTAGTTGCCCAGGTTTGGAAGCTGCTAGGCTTCCCCCAACAAAGCATAGTCCGGCCTTTTTTAGAAATCCCATCGGCGGCTTCTAGTATATAGCGTGGCAAGTAGTACCTTACTTCTTGGGACTCACACCTACCCCATTCGTTTACCCGCCCGCTCTATTCGTCCGTGAATGCACCGCCTATAATACCAGCTGATTCCTGGCAACGGGATTTTGCTTTGCTGGAAGAAGTATTTGATGCCGTCGTTGTGCTCAACTCCGCCGGGCAGCTTACGTGGATAAATGCGGGTTTTCAGCAGCTGTTTGGGTTTACGGCACCCCAGCAGGTCCCCGATTTGCTTATCAGTGCGCTGGCTGGTACCGGCACCACCCCGGAAGTGTTCCGGCAGCAGCTGGCTACGGCCCGGCGCCTGCGCTACGAAGCGCCGTTCCAGCAGGCTAGTGGCGCCCTCCGCTGGATGCGTCTGCAAGTGCAGCCCCTGCCGGCAAGCCACGGGTCGGAGGACTTGTTTGTGGGTCTGCTCGAAGATATTGCCGAGTGGAAAGATATGCTACTGGAGCGGGAAGAGCGGTTCCGCTACCTCACCGAACACATTCCGGGCGTACTCTTTCAGTGGCGTGAGCTGAGCCCCGAACAATTTGGCCTCAGCTACATCAGCCCCCAGCTTGCCAATATCTTTGGCCTGCTGCCCGAGCAGGTGTACCATCTGGTTGATTTTCTGCATCCAGAGGACCGCCCCGGCTGGCATAAAGCCCTGCGCCAGGTACGCCGCCTGGGCGGCGAATGGTCGTTTGAGGGGCGCCTGCTGGTACCCGGACAGCCCATGCGCTGGTGCCGGGGCAGCGCCGTTTGCTCGCCGTCTGCCACCCACGGCCGCCTCTACAGCGGCATTCTGCTGGACGTAACCGACCTAAAAAACGCCGAGGAAACCGTGCAGGCCAACGAGCAGCGCTGGCGTTCGGCCATTGAGCGGTTCGGCGACGGCGCCTGGGAGTTCAACTACCAAACCGGGGAGGATTACTTCTCGGAAGCGTACCGCACCATGCTGGGCTACAGCGAGGAGGAGTTTGCCAAGCTCCCTACCTGGCAGCACCACGTGCACCCCGACGACCAGGCCCTGAGCCTGGAAGCGGCCAACGCCTACCTGCGCGGCGAAACGCCGCTTTATTCGGTAGAGCGCCGCCTGCTCTGCAAGGATGGCTCCTATAAATGGGTGCTCACGCGCGGCATCATCACCAAGCGCGACGCTCAGGGCGACCCGCTCATCATGACGGGGGTACACACCGATATATCAGCCGTGAAGCAGGCCACGGCGGCCCTGGAGGCCAGCACCCTGCGCCTGTATACTACTATTTCCAACTTCCAGGAGGGCATTCTGCTGGAAGATGAGCACCGGCGCGTGGTGCTGGCCAATGAAGCCGTATGCCGCATTTTTCGGCTGGAAGCCACGGCCGAGCAGCTGGTTGGCTACGATACCTCCCTGTTGGGCCAGGATATCCAGCACCGGTTTCTGCAGCCCGAAGCATTCCTGGCCCGCTACACGGCCATTGTGCAAAGCCGCCAGCTGGTTACCGGGGAGCTGTTTGTGCTGGATGACGGCCGCACCCTGCAGTGTGACTTCGCGCCCATCTTCGTAGAAAGCCGCTACATCGGTCACCTTTGGAAGTTTGAGGACATTACCGAGCGCAAAAACAACGAGGACATGCTGCGCCGGCGGGAGGAGAAATACCGAGGCATCATCGAAAACATGAACCTGGGCCTTGTAGAAATGGACCTCGATCTGCGGGTAACCTACGTCAACCAAGCATTCTGCGACATCACCGACTACTCCCGGGAGGAATTTGAGGCTCAGCCCGTGATGATGTACATGCTTAGCCCCACGGATCTGGAGATGATGCGCCAGAAAGACCGGCGCCGGCAGCTGGGCGAATCGGAAACCTACGAGCTGGTGATTACCAGCAAAACCGGCGACACCAAATGGCTCCTGGTGAGTGCGGCACCCCTCTACGGCGACGACCGCAAGGTATTCGGCACCATTGGCATCACCCTCGACATCACCCACCAAAAGCGCCTGGAAAACCATCTGCGCGCCGCCAAAGACCAGGCCGAGGACTCGGCCCGGGCCAAAGAGCTGTTTCTGGCCAACATGAGCCACGAAATCCGGACGCCCATGAACGCCATTCTGGGCATGGGCCAGCTGCTGGCCAAAACGCCCCTCAACGCCGAGCAGCAGAACTACCTGCACGCCATTGCCACCTCCGGCGAAAACCTGCTGGTTATTCTGAACGACATCCTCGATTTGTCGAAAATCGGGGCTAGCCAGCTCTTGATTGAGCGCATCGGGTTCAGCGCCGTGACCTTGTTGAAGCAGGTGGAAAAAAGCCTGCACTTCCGGGCCGAAGAAAAGGGCCTCAGCTTTGGCGTAGTGGCCGACGACCAGTTGCCGCCCGTGCTGCTGGGCGACCCGTACCGCATCACGCAGGTGCTGCTGAACCTGGCTGGCAACGCCATCAAGTTCACGGAAAAAGGCGCCGTAGCCATCCGGTGCGAATTGCTGGACGCCACCGATACGGATGTGCTGCTGCGCTTTGTGGTAGCTGATACGGGTATTGGCATCGACGCCGACTACCTAGTGGATATCTTCAATGAGTTCAGCCAGGAAGACTCTTCCGTGACGCGCAAGTTTGGCGGTACGGGCCTGGGTTTGAGCATTAGTCGCCGGCTGGTAAACCTGATGGGCGGAGAAATTGAAATCGACAGCCAGAAGCACCAGGGCACGCGCAGCCAGTTTACGTTGCGCCTAGCCATTGGTACGGCCGCCGATCTGCCCCAGAAAACGCTGATTACCTCGGCCACCCGGGAAAGACTGCGGGGCCAGCGGGTGCTGCTCGTGGAAGACAACCACTTCAACCGGCAGATTGCCAAAGGCTTCCTGCAAAACTCCGGCCTGGTGGTAGTGGAAGCCGAGAATGGGGCCGCCGCCGTGGAGCTGGCCCGCGACCACGCCTTCGATGCGATTCTGATGGACGTGCAGATGCCGATTATGAACGGGCTGGAAGCGACGGCCTATTTGCGGCACCAGCTGGGCCTTGTCACGCCCATTATTGCCCTCACGGCCAATGCCATTAAAGGAGAGCGGGAGAAATGCTTGAAAGCGGGCATGAACGACTACCTGGCCAAGCCTTTCCAGGAAGAAGAGCTATTGAAGCTCCTGTGCCTTTGGACCCTTGGCGAAAGCACCCTGGAACCAGGCCCGGCACCGGCTACGGCTCTGGCGCCCACCCCGGCCCCGGCTTTGTATAACCTCGACATTGTGCACAAAATCGGGCAGGGCGACGCCTCCTTTACCGTGCTGATGCTGGAGTCTTTTATCGAAAGCTGCCAGGAAGCCATTACGGAGCTGGAAGCGGCCGTTGCCGCCCAAAGCTCGGATGCTATGCGCGCCGCCACCCACAAGCTCAAGCCCAGCCTGGAGCACCTGGAAGTGTTTCGCCTGCTGCCCACCGTGCAGGAGCTGGACGTCTGGCGCCAGCCCTTCGACGCAGCCGTGCTGCTACCACGAATTTCGGAAACTGTGGCCGGGCTCGAAGAGCTCATCACCCACATGCAGCAGGAGCTGCACACGCTGCAGGCCGAGCTGGGGACGGAGTAAAAATTCGTTACTGAAGCCCCACAGGCATTTTTGCTCCTTACGACTGGTGAGGCGAGAAAACAGGCAGTCACAAAAAAAGCCAGACCGGTAGGCCTGGCTTTTTTGTGGTAGGAGAAAGAAAGACTAGCGACGACGCACCTTTAGCATCTGCTGCTGCTCGCCCTGGCGCACGGACAAGTAGTAAAGGCCGGGGGCCAGACTCGAAAGACGGGAAACTTCGTACACGCTCACGCCAGCCTTGATGCTCAAAGTCTGTGTGAGCACCAACTTGCCCATCATATCATATACCCGTACCAGAGCCGTACCGGTAGCGGCCTCACCCAACGACACTTTTAACGTCTGTTCGAAAGGGTTAGGATAAGCCGTTACCTGCAAAGGGCGGCCGCTAACGGGTATTTGCACCGTGCTAACATCAGATAAGGCAGCCGTTCCGTTTCGGTCAACCTGCTTGAGGCGGTAGTAAAGCCGGGCGAAAGGAGCCTTGGCCATGGCTTCATCGACGTAGCTGTAATCGGTGCGGGCTACCGTGGAGCCGGCCCCGCTACGCTTGCCCACCGCCACAAAGGTCTGCCCATCTATACTGCGCTGCACCTCAAAGTAATGGTTGTCGCGCTCGGAGGCCGTAGCCCAAACTATTCTGGGGCCCGCGGCGCTCCACACGGCTTTAAAGCCAGTGAGTTCAACGGGCAGCGTGCCAGTCACAGTAATGGTGAGATTCTGTGTACTGGTGCAGTTGCCAGCGGCCGTAGTACCCGTCACCGCGTACGTAGTCGTGCGCTGGGGGGTCACCGTGATGGAGCTGGTGGTGGTAGGCAGCGTAGTGGTGGTAGCCCCTATCGTAGCCGTCCACGTGTAGGTAGAACCAGAGGCGCCATTGGCGGCCGCAAGTGTCACCGACTGGGGAGTATCGCGGCTGATGGTGTTATCGGCATCGTTGGAAGTCAGGGACAGGCTGTTGGCATTGACTGTAATGGAGCCTTGCGCCGCGCCGCTGGAGCAACTCGGAATAGCCCCTCTGACGGTGTACGTAGTGGTAACACTGGGTGTAACCGTAAATGAAACCGTTCCGCCGGTGGTAGAAGTTGCTGTGGCCACCGTAGTACCGGCCGCATTTACAAGCGTATACGAAGAGTTGGCCACCAGATTGTTGGCCGATATTGTAACCGGCGTACCGGGGCAAACAGCCCCCACGGCATTGGATGCTACTGTAATCTGGTTGGTGGCTACATTGATAGTCTGCACCGTGTTGTTACCGCAGGTAGTGGTATTGGCGCGCACGTAGTAGTTGGTGCTAGTGGTCGGAACAACATCTGCAAACGAATCCGTAGAAGATTTCAGAATGGTCTCGGTACCACTGGCGTTGATGGTGTAGAACGTGTAGATGGTACCAGCCGGCGGGGTCTCGCCGTTCACGGCGGCCGTCAACCGCACCGTGGTATTGGGGCAAACGGTACCACTAACGGTAGAGCCGCTTTGCGAAGCCGTCAGGCTCAGAACCGGGCTAGAACTGAAGGCTATTACGTCGAACTTATCGTTGGAGCAACTGGTAAGACGGCTGGTAAGCTGATACGTGCGGCCGGAGGAAGCAGTAGGCAGCGTAAACGTGACCGTGTTTGTATTAGCCGTGGCAACGAGGTTGTCGAGCGTCGCCGTTTGTAACACTGGCCCAAGCGTAACCGTGAAATTCCCACCGTTACCGCTGCCCTGCGGCACAGCAATACCCGCAGCATCCCGGAGTTCAAAAATTGATTCTCCAGTCTGGGCTTCCAGCGTAATGATAACACGATTGGAAGTGGAAGATGATGTGCCTGGACAGTAAGTGAAACTTCCCAGGTTGGTACCATTGGTTACCTTCTGCCCGGTAACAGAATTGGGGGCAACCAACGAAAAGTTGGAGGAACACTGTGCCAGTGCACCATGAATAGTGCCACCCAGAAGCAGAACCACCAAGAAAGTGAGGTTGTAGAAAATCTTCATGCGAAGGGTTATCTGGTAATTAAGAGAACTGTGTTCCGCACATGAACGGTTAAGCTCCTCATATTGGTTCACTATTCCATAGTTTATTTTGAATACATTATTATTCCAATCACCAAAGGCATTATTTCACGCAAGGGACTTGTCCTTTTACCAGAACATCAAATTATAAGGAAACCATTCAGGGGCATCCCTGCTAGACCAGGGTGGGTTCAGGCCTTGTGGTTGCTTCTACCTTTCCCGCCATTTCGCGCAGGGCGGCAGCAATACCGTCGGCGTCGAAACCGCATTCTTTGTAGAGCTCATCCTGGGTGCCGTGCTCTACAATCCGGTCGGGGATGCCGAGACGCTTTACGGGGAGGCTGTAGCCGTGGTCGGCCAGGAACTCCAGCACAGCCGCGCCAAATCCTCCTTGCAGGCAGCCATCTTCTACCGTCACAATGGCTTTGTACTGGCGCGCAATGGCATGGAGCATTTCCTCATCCAGGGGCTTGCAGAAGCGCAAGTCGTAGTGCCCGGGGTTGAGTCCTTCTGCTACCAGTTTCTGGGTGGCTTTTACGGCGTAGTTGCCAATGTGCCCAATGCTGAGCACCGCCACTCCCTGGCCTTCGCGCACTACGCGGCCGGTGCCAATGGCCAGTCTCTTCAGAGGCTTGCGCCACTCCGGCATCACGCCTTCGCCGCGCGGGTAGCGGAGGCTGAAGGGGCCGGCGTTTTCAGGCAGCGTAGCGGTATACATCAGGTTGCGCAGTTCCTCCTCGTTCATGGGAGCGGCCACTACCATGTTGGGGATGCAGCGCATGTAGGCCAGGTCGTAGCAGCCGTGGTGGGTAGGACCATCGGCTCCGGCAAAGCCGGCGCGGTCGAGGCAGAACACCACGTGCAGGTTTTGCAGGGCTACATCGTGCACTACCTGGTCGTAGGCCCGCTGCATGAAGGAAGAGTAGATGTTGCAGAAGGGTATCAGCCCCTGCGTAGCCAGCCCCGCCGAAAACGTGACGGCGTGCTGTTCGGCAATGCCCACATCGAAGGCGCGGTCGGGCATGGCCTTCATCATGATGTTCAGCGACGAGCCCGAGGGCATTGCCGGCGTCACGCCCATGATCTTGTCGTTCTGCTCGGCCAGCTCCACCAACGTGTGCCCAAATACATCCTGGTACTTGGGCGGCTGGGGTTTGTCGGGGACTTTCTTGTATATCTCCCCCGTGATTTTGTCGAACAAGCCGGGGGCGTGCCACAGGGTCTGGTCTTTCTCGGCCAGCGCGTAGCCTTTGCCTTTCACCGTCACGCAGTGCAGCAGCTTGGGGCCGGGAATGCTCTTCAGGTCGTGCAGAATGGTAGCCAGGTGCTGCACGTCGTGGCCATCCACGGGGCCGAAGTAGCGGAAGTTAAGGGCTTCAAACAGGTTACCTTGCTTGAGCAGCGTGGCTTTCATGGCCTGCTCCACGCGGCGGGCTATCTGCTGAGGATTGGGGCCGAACTTGCTGAGCTTGCCCAGCACATTCCATAGTTCGTCGCGCACCTTGTTGTAGGTGCGGGAGGTAGTAATATCGGTGAGGTACTCCTTGAGCGCGCCCACGTTGGGGTCGATGCTCATGCAGTTGTCGTTGAGGATAACGAGCAGGTTGGACTTTTCTACCCCCGCATGGTTGAGGGCCTCGAAGGCCATACCCGCCGTCATGGCGCCGTCGCCGATGACGGCAATGTGCTGGCGGTCGAATTCCTTTTTATAGTCGGAAGCCACGGCCATGCCCAGCGCAGCGCCAATGCTGGTGCTGCTGTGGCCCACGCCAAAGGCGTCATAAGGACTTTCACTGCGCTTCGGGAAACCCGACATGCCGTGGTAGCGGCGGTTGGTGGGGAACTGGTCGCGGCGGCCAGTCAGGATTTTGTGGCCGTAGGCCTGGTGGCCCACATCCCAGACCAGCTGGTCGTAGGGCGTGTTGAACACGTAGTGCAGCGCGACAGTCAGCTCCACCACGCCCAGGGAAGCCCCAAAGTGGCCTCCGTAGATGGATACCGAATCGATGATAAATTGCCGCAGCTCCTGGCTTACCTGCACCAACTGGTCGGGGCTCAGCTTTTTAAGGTCGTCGGGCGAGTTTATAGCGGCCAACAAGGCACCAGGTTCAACAATCATCTTCGGAAATAAAGTAGGGACGAAACTGACGAGACAACAGGGAGTTAAGCCGAAAGGTTGGCCGCTTCTTTTACCGCGGTGCCACGTAGTGGCCAAAGGTACGAGTTTTCCCTACTACCGGTTGAGCCGGAACGACATTCCTGCCCGCACGTACGCCTCCTTACCGGGGCCGATTAATGGCTACCTTTGTGCATACTTTTCGCTTCGCTTATGCCCGTAACGCAGCCCACCCAGGAACAGCAACTGCTCGACAAGCTCCGGCCTTCGCGCATTGTGCTGCCCGTGCTGCTGGGCCTGAGCGTGGTGGGCTTTATGTTCTGGCGCAGCTACAAGCCCGGCGACCTGGCCCCGCTGGCCAACGCCAGTCCGCTGTGGCTGTTGGTAACCCTGCTGGTGTTGGTGGCCCGCGACGCCGGCTATGTGTACCGCATCCGCCACATTTCGGAGCGGGTGCTCAGTTGGCGCGCTTCGCTGGACGTGATTATGATCTGGGAGTTTTCCTCGTGCATTCTGCCCTCGGCGGTGGGCGGCACGTCCGTGGCGCCGTTCCTGCTCAACAAAGAAGGCATCACGCTGGGCAAGTCGTTGGCCTACGTGATGGTAACGGCCCTGCTCGACAACCTCTACTACGTGGTGATGGTGCCGCTGGTCGTGTGGCTGGCGCACGAGGGCCTGTACCCCGATGAGAACCTGAACAGCGGCTTTATGACCACGCTGAAGGTGGCCTTTGGGCTCAGCTACGTGATGGTAACGGCTTACTCCGCGCTCATGCTGTACGCGCTGTTCATCAACCCTTTGTCGGTGAAGCGGGTACTGGTGCGACTGTTTTCCTTGCGCATCCTCCGCCGCTGGCGCCCCAAGGCCTACCAGCACGCCAACGAGATGGTGTGGGCCTCTACCCAGATCCGGGGAAATGGGGCGGGCTACTGGCTGCGGGCCGTGCTCAGCACCGTGTTCGTGTGGACGGCGCGCTACCTGGTTATTGGCTGCCTGATTGCGGCTTTCGTGCCCACCACGCCCAGTGAATTCACTATGATGTTTGCCCGCAACATCACGTACAAAGTTATCCTGCTAGTGGCCATTACGCCGGGCGGGGCGGGCATTGCGGAAGGCGCATTCCCCACGTTCTTCGGCAAGTTCATCGGCACACCTACCATGACCAACTTTATCGTGCTGCTTTACCGCATCGTCACGTACTACTTGTATTTGGTATTTGGAGCCGTGTTTCTACCCCGCTGGATTACGCGCGTATTCGGGCGGCGGCCCGAGCCCGGCAGCCTGGGCCTGTAGCTTTAGTTTCTTACTCCTTTACTTCTTGGTGGCTTCCAGCTCCGGGGCCAGTTCGGCGGGTAAGGGACGCTGATAAGTTCGCCAAAACTCGGGGCGGTACGGGGTATGCTGCAACTGCACGTGTACCATCTCGGCAGCTCGGGGGGCAAGCTTCGGGTTCAGGGGCAAGACTGCGGTACCCGCGGGTAGGCTAGTAAAGTACTCCTCCCCGCTGCCTTGGTAGTAGAAAGGCCTCCCTCCCAGCCGGCGG
Source organism: Hymenobacter lutimineralis (assembly GCF_008271285.1). Classification (NCBI taxonomy): domain Bacteria; kingdom Pseudomonadati; phylum Bacteroidota; class Cytophagia; order Cytophagales; family Hymenobacteraceae; genus Hymenobacter; species Hymenobacter lutimineralis. The sequence goes on from NZ_VTHL01000002.1 coordinate 174,901, forward strand.
CCGATGGCCAAACTCTGAGACACGCTGACGGCAGTGTGGTAGCGGCCGTTGCTTCCCTTTTCATAGAGCACAATATTGGCCGACCGGTTCTCGGAGAAGACTTCGGTATAGAGCCGGGAAATCTGATTGTTGCGGCCGTAGTATTTGCGGGAAACAGAGTTATAACGGACGGTATCAAACTGCCACAAGGCCTCGTAGCGTACCACGGCATAATCATCCTGGCGTACATAGACCTTGCCCGAGTAGCTTTTTTCCAGGTAGGTACCCGTGCTGCGGTGGGTAGCGCGCTTCACGGCAAAATTGATAACGTACACCGTAGCTCCGGCATATTGCTGGATGGTATCCAGGCGCAACACGTACTTGCCTAGCGTAGCCGACTTGAACAGCGGGGACGTCCGGACGGGGTCAGTTGTTTCGGCCCCACTCCCGATGGGTAACCCTACGGGCCTGGTAGAGTCAGCTGGCTGAATGACCAGGTGCTTTTCCTGAACCCGGCGCTTAGTGAAGGGCCCGGCCATCAGAAAGCCGCCATCCCGATGACGGTACCCGGCCGGCTCGAACAACTGGCTTGTATACTCCAGCTCGGTCTGCACCGTGTCGAAGTTGCTGATGCGGCGGTGCGTGTACACCTGCGCCAGGTAATCCTGCTGCTCGTAGTTGGTTTCGGCCGCCTGAATCACCTTTTTCATGATGCGCTTTGGATCCTGGGACTGGGCACTTACCCGCACATTGGCCAGGGCAAAAGCGGCCGGCACCAGGTGGAGCGTGAGCTTACCCGCAGGTTGCGCCGCCAGGATGAGTGCCTCGTACCCAATGCTGCTTACCTGCACCAGCTCACCCCGCCGCACTTCCAGCCGGAAGCTCCCCTGCGCATTAGCCGTTACTCCTGCACTCCGGGCGGGCACGGCTACCGTTGCAAACGGCACCGGCCGGCCCGTTTTGCGGTCGAGCACCGTACCATTAAGCGTCAGGGCAGCCCCCGTTTTCCCAATAGGCCGAGCCGCCGGGTTCAGGCGGCCAGGAGCAACTGGAACTTCGCTGGGTTTTGCCGGGGTTTCGGCTGGCTCCGCCGCTACGGCCGGCGCGGCCCCGTGCGGCGGGTTCACCGACTTCAGGAACAGGAACCCATCCACTACTTCACTCCACGGGCCGGTTTGGGGCTTGTATTCGAAGGCATAGGTGGTCAGCACTTTGCCGGGCGCATCGTGCTTCAGGCTCACGAAAGCGTATTCCTGGCCCGTGGCCAGCAGCTCGGCTTCCAGAGTGCCCGCGGCCGGCACTGGTACGGTTTGGTAGCCGCCCATGCCCAAAAAGCCATGGGTGCCGCCACCGGCCAGCGTGCCCAGCACATACACAGCATCTTCACCCAGAGCAGCTTTCACGGCCCGGCCCATGGGCTTATAGGTTTTGATTTCCGCATCGTCGAGCTTTTCCACCTTGTTCGACAGATGCGGCAGGGCACCCCAGCAGACTACTTTTTCCTGCGGATGCTGGCGCAGATACCACAGCAGGTTGGCGGCCATCTGCGCATCACGGGGGTTGCTGTCGGCAGCTTTAAACTCGGTGGAGTCCTTCACGCCGGGGTCGTTAGCGGCGTAGTCGTGGGCGGCGGCTTGCAGGCTACGTAGGTTCTGAAGCCAGAAGGTTGCCCGTTCGCGGCGTTTAGCATCAGAACCAGCCGCCACTTTTTCCAACAAACGGCGGGCTTTGCCCAGCTGCAGATCGAAGAGTTGAATCTGGTGAGAAGGCGGAAACAGGAAATGCTCCCCCATCATGCTCAGGCACTCGTCGAGGTAGTCGTAGGCAATGCCGTCGGCTCCTTTTTCGGGTTTGAGCAACATTTCCAGCTCTTCCAGCAGTTCCTCCTGGTAAGCTCCGCTCAGCTGGTAGTCGAACCCGGCTACTTTTAGTTTACCGGGCCCTAGCAGCGGTAGCACCTCCCGAAATTCGCGGGTGCTGGTCCACACGCCAAACACGCTGTTGTCGATGGCTTCAGCGGCCGAAGTACCGGCCTCCATAGCCCGCTGAGCTCTATCAAGCTCATAAAAGCCACTTTCAAAAGCCACCGTGGTGAAGCCCAAGCGCGCCTGCAGAAACTGTAGCAGCCGGACTTTGGCCTCAAACACGTTGCCTTCGCCGTGGGTGGGCTCCCCCAGCATAACTCCCCGGGCGCCGCCTATTTCCTGGCGCAAAAATTCTAGGTCACCGAAGTCGGTATCTGTAGGACTAATGCTGCGAATGGGGTGCGCAGCCATTGCCGAGCTGGCGGGAACAGTTTGCGCTCCGCAAATCGTGGCAATGGTACTACACAGCAAGGTTAGCAGCCAGCGGTAGAGGTAATGATTGGGCGTAGAAGGCCAGGGAATAAAAGCTAATGCGCCGTAAGCTACCAAGTGGTGCCGAGTTGGCTTGCTTAGGTGAGCCATCCGACGGGGTAAAAGCTGCATGGCGCACGGCCATATATCAAAAAAGCCCTTCCGCACGAGGCAGAAGGGCTTTTTCGAGTTTTTCAGACTGCTTTTTTAAACCTGGCAGCAAAGGTTATTCTTTTTCGAGGCGCAGCTCGGCCCCCGCGGGGCTCTTCAGCGTAAGCTTGTCGTCGGTCAAGGTTACTACGTCAAAGGTGTTGCTTTGGGCACCGCCATCGGGCGTCATCGTGATTTTATTGGTTCCCTGGTCGAAAGTGTATTTGCCGGCCGTGCTGCCCGCGGGCGAGGCCATGTTGTACTGACCGTTGGCGTAGAACGTAATTCGTTCGTCTTCCTGGGCATCCGTCTGGGCTACTTTGTCGCCAGTGGCGCTCAGCTCCTTGTCGGTTTTCCAGACTTTGCTGTCGGTGCCGTAGAGCATGTTTACGCCCTCAACTTTGCCTTCTTTGCTACCACAGGACGAGGCAAACAAGGCGACCAGCACCAGCAAAGCGGCCAGGTAGCGGAATGGGTTGGTTTGATTTTTCATCGGAAAGAATAGGGAGTTGGTGAACGGAGAGAGTTCAGGGTAAGCAGCTAACTGGCACTATATAGCCAACCAGCCACTTGTGCCCCTCTTACGGCGCAGGTGCAGAAGATGTTTGCGCCCACTCGGTACAAAAACTAATTGCCCCGATCGGCGTATGAAAGCGCAACCCTGCAGGCATCTCCCTGATAGCCGGTTACTTCTCCCTACACCTTTAAACTTTCGCACCACCATGGGACTATTTGATTTCCTTTCCGACAAAGGCGAAAAAAAGCCAGTTACTCCCGTAACGAACCCCGCTCCCGCTGGCAATACTGATTTCTTCGGCAACGCCAACCAAACTACCGCAGCTACCGGTGACACCTACACCGTAGTTAGCGGCGACTCGCTCTCGAAAATTGCCAAGCACCACTACGGTGACGCTGCCAAATGGCACCAGATCTACGATGCCAACAAAGCCACTATTGGCGCCAACCCCGACCACATTGAAGTAGGCCAAGTGCTGACGCTGCCTAAGCTGTAAGCCAGAAGGCTTCCTGTTAATATCCAAAAAAGCCACGCCCCAAAGCGTGGCTTTTTTGCTGGCTTTTCGTGCTAAACCAGCAGCTGTCTTTATCCCCCAACCACTGTAGAGGCTACAGTAACCTTATTGTATCAGCCATATAATTTGCAAGCCTTGCTATCTTCAAAAAGGCACTATTTCAACAGTATTTACTGAATATCAATTTTTTATCTGTCAATACTTCAGCTACCCACGGTCTTTTCGTTTTTGAAGAAAAAATTCAAGGGCTATTGCATATGTCAAATTCATGGCTATACCTTTGCAATACCAACCCGGTACTCCCTCGCTCGCGGCGGGGTAGTTTTCATAGGATTTATACAGAAGCGGCGAGAGAACAGGCTCCGTGACCCGCTGGCAACCTTCGACCGCGCGAAAGGTGCCAATTCCTGCCCGACCAGCCTTACGGCGGCGGGGCATATAACCTTCGAGTACCATGGAAAACTCCTTCGCTTTCGCCTCTACCTTCCCCACCGCTCCGGCTGCTGCCTTACTTGCCGCTCAGCCCTGGGGTTTCCGCGTGGCGCCCTTTGGCCCAACTACCGAGCGAATGCGAATGCGCCCCTGTTGCGGCGCGTGTTGTTGCTGTTGCTAGCCTCCCGGCCTCAGCTTTCCCCCTGCCCTGCACAGCCCAGTGTTGCCGCTTTTCAACGCACTGTGGCAGTATCGCCTAACCTGACCCGCTGTTAATCAGCCGCTTTTCAGATTCGATACGGGTTCGGCTACGTGTCTTCGTAGCCCGTTTTTTCCCTGCTTTCTCTCCCGGTTTCTTTTCCCTCCGCCTTCAAATCAGCCACAACTATGTCCACGCAAAGCCTCCAGTTCGAAACGCTCCAACTCCACGCCGGCCAGCAGCCCGACCCCACCACCGGTGCCCGCGCCGTGCCGCTGTACCAGACCACCAGCTACGTATTCAAAAATGCCGAACACGGTGCCAATCTGTTTGCCCTGAAGGAGTTCGGCAACATCTACACCCGGTTGATGAACCCTACCACCGACGTGTTTGAGCAGCGCGTTGCGGCGCTGGAGGGCGGAGTAGCGGCGCTGGCCGTTTCCTCGGGGCAGGCGGCCCAGTTTATTGCGCTTAATAACATTCTGCAGGCCGGCGACAACTTCGTCTCTACCTCCTTCCTGTACGGCGGCACCTATAACCAGTTTAAAGTAGCCTTCAAGCGTCTGGGCATTGAAGTGCGCTTTGCCGATGGCGACAAAGCCGAAAGCTTCGAGGCGCTGATTGACGAGAATACCAAGGCCCTGTACTTGGAAACCATCGGCAACCCCAGCTTTAACGTGCCGGACTTTGAAGCCATTGCCGCCATTGCGCAGAAGCACGACCTGCCACTCATCGTGGACAATACCTTTGGGGCGGGCGGCTACCTGTTCCGGCCCCTGGAGCACGGCGCCCACATTGTGGTAGAATCGGCCACGAAATGGATTGGCGGCCACGGCACCTCCATTGGCGGGGTGATTGTGGATGGCGGCAAGTACGACTTCGGCAACGGCAAGTACCCCCAGTTTACGGAGCCCTCGGAGGGCTACCACGGCCTGGTGTTCAATGACGTATTCGGCAAGAACGGCCCCTTTGGCAACATTGCCTTCATCATCCGGGCCCGGGTAGAAGGCCTGCGCGACTTTGGTCCCTCGCAAAGCCCTTTCAATGCCTGGCAGCTACTCATTGGCCTCGAAACCCTGAGCCTGCGCGTAGAGCGTACCGTAGAAAATGCGCTGAAGATTGCCGAGTGGCTGGAGCAGCACCCGCAGGTAGAAGCCGTGAACTACCCTGGTCTGAAAAGCAGCCCTTACCATGGCCTGGCCCAGAAATATCTGAAGCGCGGCTACGGCGGGGTGCTCACCTTTGCCATCAAAGGCTCCAAGGAAACGGCTACGCAGTTTATCGACAGCCTGAAACTCATTAGCCACCTGGCCAACGTAGGTGACGCCAAAACGCTGATCATCCAGCCCTCGGCTACCACGCACCAGCAGCTCTCCGAAACCGAGCAGCAGGCCGCAGGCGTGACGCCCACGCTGCTCCGCCTGTCAGTGGGCATCGAGCACTTCGACGACATCCGCGCTGATCTGGCCCAGGCGTTTGAGGCGGTGAAGAATGCCGCGCCCCTGGAAAGTGCCGACAGCACGCTGCTGCCAGAGCCCGAAACGGAGCACGCGGCTCCACTGGAGGTCTAAGTCTATTTACAGGAAGAAGCCCGGCTGCCCGAATAGAGCAGCCGGGCTTTGGCCTTTTCTGCCGCAGTACCGGCACACAAGCCGCAACCCCGCGTACCGGCCGGCTTCTTTACCCCGGCTCGGGCTGAATTGGCAGTTCGCAACCGCAGGTGGTGGGTAAGCTACTTACCTTCGGCACTTGCTGGTTCAGCCCCCGGCTGGGGCTTTTTGTTACCGTCGTATATGACCTCCCAACCACACCTATATACTCTTCCTCATCCGCTGCCGCTGGAAAGCGGAGCACTTCTTCCCCACGTTCAGATAGCCTACCATACCTACGGCCGCCTGAACGCTGAAGGCACGAACGTCATTTGGGTGTGCCACGCCCTGACCGCCAACTCCGATGTGCTGGCTTGGTGGCCCGGCTTGTTTGGCCCGGGCTGCTACTACAATGCCGAGGAGCATTTCATTGTGTGCGCCAATATTCTGGGTTCCTGCTACGGCAGTACGGGCCCACTAAATGCCCGCACCCCGGGAGAAGGCCCGTGGTACCAGGCGTTTCCGCTGCTCACCATTCGCGACCTAGTGGCGGCCCATGAGGAGCTTCGGCAGCACCTGGGCATCCGGCACATTCACACCCTGATTGGGGGGTCGATGGGCGGGCAGCAGGCCTTGGAATGGGCCGTGCAGCAACCTTCCCTGTTCAGCAACCTAGTGGTGCTGGCCACCAATGCGCGGCACTCGCCCTGGGGTATAGCCTTTAATGAGGCGCAGCGCCTGGCCATCTTCGCCGATGCCACCTACCACACGGCCTCGCCTACGGGTGGGGCAGCGGGACTACGGGCAGCCCGGGCCACGGCCCTGCTCAGCTACCGCAGCTACCAAGCCTACGGCCAAACGCAAGCCGAACCCACCGACGATCAGCTAACCGATTTTCGGGCCAGCGCCTACCAGCAATACCAGGGCGACAAGCTGGTGGCACGCTTTAACGCCTATACCTATGTGGCCCTGTCGCGCACCATGGATACGCACCACCTGGGCCGGGGGCGGGGTGGAGAGTTAGGCCCGGTGCTGGCCGGCATCCAGGCACGCACGCTAGTTATCGGCATTAGCTCCGACGTGCTGTTTCCGCCCGCCGAACAGCAGCTACTCGCCCGCCATATTCCCGGGGCGGTGTACGCGGAAATGGACTCGGGCTTTGGCCACGACGGCTTCCTGATTGAAACCGCGCAAATCACCCAGCTTCTGGAGCAGTTCCACGTGCGCACCGCCGTGTATTAACCGGCAGCTTAAGATTTACCAGGCCAGCTCTGCGGTCCACCTGCTCAGCTTGGCACCTGCCTTGCGTATGCCGCAGAAGGGCATATATTAGCCTGCGAACCCGCCCTCGCAAGCCCACCCATGCTACCGCTCCTTACGGCTCCCCTGCTGAGTCTGCTGACCAGTTGGCTGCCCTTATTCGGAAAACCCGACCCCACCGTGAAGACTGACTTCCGGCAGATGGTGGCGGCGGAGGTAGCCTTCGCGGCTTATGGCAGTCAGCACAGCGTGCAGGATGCTTTCAGCCGCTACCTGAGCACCGCCTGGATGTTCGGCGGCGGTGCTTTTCAGACGGGCGCTGCCCTCTACGGTAATCAGCCCGAACAGCCCGGACGCATCTTGTGGCGCCCTACGTACGCGGATATTTCGGCCTCCGGCGACCTGGGCTTTACCACAGGCCCCTGGGAGCTGCGGCCCGGCGGCGCCAATGAGAAGCCCGTTGCTTTTGGCGACTTTGTAACCCTTTGGCAGAAAGGCAGCAACGGTACCTGGCAAGCTATTTACGATGGGGGCATCTCCCACATGGCTTACACCACTGCTCCTAAGGCAGCCTGGCCCACTACTTACCCCGTAAAGCGGCCGGCAACAGCCGATACTGCTCAAGCCCGGCTCAGCCTGATAGCCGCAGAGCAAGCCCTGGTGCAACGCGCCCGATTAAGCCTGCGCCAAGCCTATAAGCCCGTACTGGGCCCTACACAAGAGCTCCGTCTTTTGCGCGAGGGGCAACTTCCTTACGTAGGCAACGGCGCCCGGGCACTGGTTGAGACCTCGCCCAAGGCCGTGCAGCTTACGCCCCTGCGCACGGGCGTTTCGGCCGCTGGCGACTTTGGCTACACCCTGGGCTACCTGGAAAGCAAACCCGAGCGGGGCTTTTTCCTGCACGTTTGGCGCCGAAGCTCAGACCGTTGGCTGCTGGTGCTGGAAGTGCTGAGCCCTGATGCGGTGTAGCTGCTGCCGGGGCCAAGGGCAGTGCTTTACGGAAATAGAAATACTGCCTTACACCAGACGTCGGGGTTTCTTCTAGCTTTGCCTTATGTCCGCTATTGCTCCTTCTCCACTTCGCTCCGGCGACCAGGTTGCCATTGTCTGCACGGCCCGCAAAGCCTCCCACGAAGAACTGGCGGCGGCCGTAGCTACCCTCGAGAGCTGGGGACTGCGCGTGGTTTTAGGGGAATCGACTAATGTGGCCCACCACCAGTTTGGCGGCGACGATACGCTACGCCGCCGCGACTTACAGCAGCAGCTCGATAACCCCGCCATCCGGGCCATCTTCGTGGCGCGCGGCGGATATGGCACCCCGCGAATTATCGACCAGATTGACTTTTCACGGTTCGGCGACTCCCCAAAATGGCTGGCTGGCTTTTCGGATATTACCACCCTCAACTGCCACCTGTTGCGGCTGGGCTACCAGAGCATTCATGGAGTGATGCCCTTGCTGTTTCACCAGGAAGGCGGGGCCGAGTCGCTGGACAGCCTGCGCCGGGCCCTGTTTGGCGAGGCCTTGCCCTACGCATTACCGGCCCATCCACTCAACCAGCTCGGTGAAGCGACGGGGGAGCTGGTTGGTGGCAACCTGAGTTTGCTCCAAACCCTCACTGGTACGGCTTCCGATGTGACTACCGCCGGCCGCATCCTGTTCCTGGAAGACATCGACGAATACCTGTACGCCATCGACCGGATGCTGGTGCACCTGGACCGGACCGGCAAGCTGCGCAACCTGGCCGGGCTGCTGGTAGGGCACTTCACCAACCCGCAGGACAATACCACGCCCTACGGGCAGACGCCTAACGAAATCATCCAGCAGTACGCCGCGAAATATGGCTTCCCGGTGGCGCACGGCTTTCCCGTAGGCCACGAGGCCCACAACCTAGCCTTAATTGTGGGCCGGGAAGCCCGCCTTACTGTATCGGCCGAAGGGGCCCGGGTAGCTTACGTATAGGCAGCAGTTGCAGCACGCCGCGGCTAGCACACAAGGGCCGGCTTCCCTGGACGCCTATTAATGAGGCAGGGCAGTATTATTCGCCGTACAGCACCTGCACGAGCGTCTGGCCCACCGCCTTCAGCGTGCGGCGGTCAATGACACTCATATTGTCCTGGGTGGTGTGGTGGTAAGCGGGGAAGGTTTCATCACCAAACGGGAGGGTATCGATAATATCGATGGTAGGCACCCCAGCCTGGTTGGTGTAGACGTGGTCATCGGTGATGCCGCCCATATCCTTGAACAGGAAAAAGTCGGAGTAGCCTAATTGGGCGGCCGTGTCCCAAACCTTTCCTACGATGGGCAAAGCATATTGGCGGGAAAGCTGTTCACGGCTGAACTTGCCGTTTTTGGCGCCCACCATATCCAGCAAAACGCCATAGCTGGCTTTGTAGCCCACGGGCAGCACGTTTTGAGCCCAGTACTGGGAGCCCAGGCACCAGCTGTCTTTGCCCAGGGCTTCCAGCTGATTGGTCAGGTTTCCCTGGGTAGTGTCGTCGTGACCATAGTCTTCGGCATCGAAGAGAATAAAGTCTACGCCGACCTTGGGCTGGAGGCTGTCGGGCTGGGCAGCCAGTACCCGGGCCATTTCCAGGGCCACCCCTACCCCGCTGGCCCCATCACAGGCCCCATCAAGCGGTGCGTTCTTGTGCTCTTTGTCTTTATCGGCGAAGGGGCGCGTGTCCCAGTGCGAGAAAATGGCCACGCGCCGGGCCGCCTGGGGGTTAAACTGGGCAATGATATTGCGCGACTTCAGCATCTTGCCATCAAAAGCCATGGCTTCGAATGGCTGCTCCCGCACCGTGAGACCATACTTCTTGAATTCCCGCACTAGCCAGTCGCCGGTATTTACGTGGGCCTTCGAGTTGGGCACCCGGGGCCCGAAAGCCACTTGGCGGGCCACGTAAGCATAGGCTGAGTCGGCATTGAAGACGGGAGCCTTGGCCAGCTTCTGCTCCTGCGCCCCGGTAGTCGACTCAGTGGTTTTCTTTTCATCCCGGCACCCGGTGGCAAACAGCAAAGCAGCCAATGCAAAGGAAGCGAAACGAGGAAGTCGGTAGTTCATAGCAGCGGGAAAGTCATTAGCCAAGGCAAGCGGCTTAAATACCGATGGCCTTGGCCTTTTTATTGGTTTTGAGCCAGCCTTGGTGCTACGCAGCGGGGCGTAGGCCAGCGTTGGCTACTCTTCACTGTAAGCCCAGTCAACGCCGGCTTTGGTGTCTTTCACCACAATTCCCTGCTCTTTCAGGGCGGCGCGAATAGCATCTACTTTGCCGTAGTCTTTGGCTGTTTTGGCTTCCTGGTAAAAGCCCAGCGTCAGCGTCAGCAGATCTTCCACATTGGCCCGCGGCTCGTCCTGCAAGCCCAGGACCTCTTCTACCAGCGCCCGGTAGGTGGTAGTAGCCTCCGTGAGGGCAGCCTCGCTGAGCTGGGCCAGCGTGGCCAGGTTGGCTGCGTAGCCATTGAACTTCCGCAGCAGGTTGAAGAGCGAGGCCACGCACCGGGCCGTGTTCAGATCATCATTTAAGCCGGCAAAGCAGTCCTGGGTAAGCTTGCGCAGCTCTGCGTCGGCGGCTGCGGTATCCGCTGTCCGCTCCGTGCCCTCGGGCAACACGAGCTTATCCAGCACGCGCAAGCCATTCATCAGCTTGCGGTAGCCTTTGCGGGCGGCCTGCATGGCCTCGTCGCTCACGTCTACGGTGCTGCGGTAGTGGGCCTGCAGGAGGAAGAAGCGCGCCGTCATGGGCGAGTAGGGCTGGGTGAGGATGCTGCTACCGCCCCGGAACAGGTCGGAAATGGTGACGAAGTTGCCGAGCGACTTGCTCATCTTCTGCCCGTTCACCGTAATCATATTGTTGTGCATCCACACCCGGGCCTCGTCGGAGTGGGAGTGGCTGGCCTGGCTTTGGGCAATTTCGCACTCGTGGTGCGGGAACATCAGATCCAGCCCGCCACCGTGGATGTCGAACTCGGCGCCCAGGTACTTGCGGCTCATGGCCGAGCACTCCAGGTGCCAGCCGGGGAACCCTTCACCCCAGGGTGAGGGCCAACGCATGAGGTGGCGGGCATCGGCCTTTTTCCAGAGGGCGAAGTCGAGGGGGCTGCGCTTTTCCTCCTGCCCGGCGAGGTTGTCGCGGGAGCCAGCCAGCAGTTCTTCCACCACGCGGTTGGACAGCTTGCCGTAGCCGCGCCCGGCGGCGTTGTAAGCCGGCACATCAAAGTACACCGAGCCGCCCGCCTCGTAGCCAAAGCCGTTGTCGATGATTTCCTGAATCAGCTGAATCTGCTCGGTGATGTGGCCGCTGGCGCGGGGCTCGATATCAGGCGGCAGGCAGCCCAGCACCTCCATGTGGCGGTGGTAGAGGTTGGCAAACTGCTCGGCCACCTGCATGGGCTCCAGCTGCCGGGCCCGCGCCATCCGGCTGATTTTATCTTCGCCTTCGTCGGCGTCGCTTTCCAGGTGGCCCACGTCGGTGATGTTGCGCACGTAGCGCACGGTGTAGCCTAGGTAGCGCAGGTAGCGCGTCAGCACGTCAAAAACCACCGGCCCGCGGGCATTGCCTATATGGGCTTCGCTGTACACGGTAGGCCCGCACAAGTATACGCCCACGAAAGGCGCATGCAGGGGTTGAAAAGCGTCTTTTCGGCGGGTAAGCGTGTTGTAGAGCGAAAGTGGGTGCTGCATAAGGACAAAAGTAACCGCTGTTTTCGCAGATTGAGAGCGGAAGAAGATTTAAAAAGTGTGCCATCCGCATGAGCAGTGGCAAAGAATGCATTAACAGCCTGAGGCTGCTTTTGATCTGCTATTTTCCTGATTTAGCCGCAACAAAGTCTAAAAGGCTGCTTTTGCGGCACAAAAATCAGTTGGGTTAGTCTATAAAGTTCCATGAGCGGTATATTCATTCCAGCGCCTGGTATATAATTCCTACTGTTTGCTTGCCGGAAGCAGGCGGTAGGTAGCGGACGTTGGAAAATGGTCGGAGTACGGAATTTCCTCGTGCACCCGAAAATTTTCGACCTGCCACTGCGGCCCGGCAAACTGGTTATCAATGCGCACGAATGGCAAGCGGCCGTTGTAGGTAGCGCCCACCCCGTTGCCGGCCGTGGCCTGGGCATTCTGCAGCTTATCAGCTAGCTGGTCGTAGGTGTAGCTGTAGGGCAAGTCGTTGAGGTCAGCGCAGAAGAGGATGGGGTAACGGCACTGGTCCATGTGCCGGCGGAGCGTATCGACCTGCCGGGCCCGGGCTACCAGGCCGCGCTTAAACCGGCGTAGCAGCCCCAACCCCTTCGCCTTGAGGCCTGCCTTGCTGGAATAGCTATCCACAATATCCTGCTCGGCCATGCTCATGCTTTGCAGGTGGGCGTTGTAAATGCGGATGGTGTCGCCCTGGGGCAAGCGCACATCCGCAAACATGGCGTGGTTCTGCGTGAGCCGCCCAAACGGAATGGTGCCGCGGTGCACAATGGGGTAGCGGGAGAAAATGGCCAGCCCAAACTGCGCGCCAATGCCATTCTGCAACGTCACGGACACGAAAGGGTGGCGCTGCTGGTCCTCGCCGATGCGCTGCACGCTCTGAAACACCCGCCCGTTTTCCCGGGTAGGCTGCGGCTCGTTGTAAAACTCTTGGAGGCACACCAGGTCAGCAGGCTGCTCGGCTACCCACTTAATCAGGGCCTTGGACGTGGTGTAGTTTTCGTCGCGCAGATGTCGGTACACATTAAAGATGCGTACGTTGGCGCTCAGCACCCGCACAGCCGGACCATTGGCCGGCGCAGGACTCAGCAAGTGCAAGGCTACACCGCGCTGCACGTGCGGCCAGGTGAGCACCAGCACGGCCAGGGGCAGCAGGGCTACTGTCCAGCGGCGCAGCACCCAGTACACCAGCCAGGCGCCCGTGGCGGCCAAGGCTACGGGCAGGCTCATGCCCACAAAAGCGGCCGGCCACAGCTGATACGGGGGAATCTGCAGTGCGCCAATGGCCAGCAGCACCCAGGCCACCGTAAGCAAAGTGCACTTAAAGGCAAACGAACGACGCACGAATTCAAACACGAATGAGGGCGCAAAATACGATTTCCCGAGGTTTCCGGCGGGCCATGCCACCAATCGGCGCTTTACGGTATCTTTCCGTTCTCTTAAGCTTTACATTCTGCCAGTTAATGAAGCGTTTTTACCGGTGGTTACTCGTGTTGGGCACGCTAACCACGTTCGGCTCGGTCACGCGCGGCGCTTCTCCTGCCCCGGAGAAGAGTCTGGAGTTTATTGAAAACCGGGGGCAGTGGCCCAAAGCCGTCCGCTACGCCGCCAGCCTGCCGGCGGGCCGGTTGTTTTTGCGCCCTACCGGCTTCACGTATTCCCTTTTCTCAGCCGAGGACCTGGCCCGGCACAGCCACCAGCAGGCGAGTACGACCCCAGCGCAAGCCGCGGGCCTGCGGGGCCACGCCTACACCGTCAGCTTCGAAGGCAGTAACCCTGCACCCCAGGTAGCGGGGGCTGTGCCTACGGCCGAGCGGCGCAACTATTTCAATGGCTCCGACGCCCGCCAGTGGGCTACCAACGTGCGCAGCTTCCGCCAAGTGCAGTATCAGCAGCTGTACCCTAAAACCGATATGCAGCTGTATGAAAATGCCCGCGGGCAACTCGAATACGATTTTCTGGTGCAGCCAGGCGGCCGGCCCGAAGCTATTCGCCTGCGCTACCAGGGTACCAACACGCTCCGCCTCCAGGAAGGCAACCTGGTGGTAGGTACATCGGTGGGCTCAGTCACGGAGCTGGCCCCGCGGGCCTGGCAGGATATCAAAGGCACCCGGGTGCCGGTGCCGTGCCGCTACACGCTACGCGGGCAAACCGTGGCCTTCGAGTTTCCGCAGGGCTACCGTAAGGAAGTGGCCCTGACTATCGACCCTACCGTGGTGTTTTCTTCCTATACCGGCTCCAGCGCCGATAACTGGGGCAATACCGCTACCTACGACGAGGAAGGCCACCTCTATTCCGGCGGCGTTGTGTTCAACCCCGGCTACCCGGTTTCGGCCGGGGCCTTCAGCACGTCATTCGGGGGCGTTATCGATATTGGCATCATCAAGTACGACACGCGGGTGAGCGGCCCGGCAGCCCGCCTCTACGCCACGTATCTGGGCGGCGAAAACACCGAAACGCCCCACAGCTTGGTGGTGAATGCCAAAGGGGAACTGCTTGTATTCGGCTCTACTTCGTCCAAGCAGTTTCCCACTACCCGGGGCGCTTTTAGCCGCACCCTGCAGCCGGGCCGCAGCTACAGCGTCTTTCAGGACTATACGTATGCCAACGGCTCGGATTTGTTTGTGGCCACCCTTTCGCCGGAAGGAAGCAGCCTGGTAGCGTCCACGCTCATTGGCGGCTCCGGGCAGGATGGCCTGAACATCGATACCTACACCCGGGCGGAAAACTACCTGGCCCGCAATTACGGCGACACTTTCCGGGGAGACATTACTACCGATGAGGAAGGCAACGTGTACGTGGCCTCCTGCACCAACAGCACCGACTTTCCCGTCCGGAATGGCCTGAACCGGGGCTACGGCGGTGCCCTGCTCGATGGCGTAGTGATGAAGTTTTCCCCCACCCTCAACCAGCTGTACTGGGCCAGCTACCTGGGCAGCAGCGGGGCCGATGCTGCCTATTCTATCCAGCTGGCGTCGGATGGCTCCATTTACGTGGCCGGGGGCACTACCGGTACCAACTTCCCCATCACCGCGGGCGCCCTGCAGCCGGCTCCGGCCGGCAACACCGACGGGTTCATCGCCCACCTCTCGGCCGATGGCACCTCCCTACTGCAGGCTACCTACCGCGGCACCTCCCAGTACGACCAGGTGTATTTCCTGCAGCTGGATGCCGCCGACAACGTGTACGTGCTGGGGCAAAGCTTTGGCAACTTTCCTATTACCCCGGGCTTGTACGACAACCGGCGGCGGCGCGGGGGGCAATTCATTCAAAAGCTGGACCCTCAACTCAGCTCTCTTACCTACGCTACGGTGTTTGGCAGTGGCCGGGGCGGCATCGACCTATCCTTGACGGCCTTCCTGGTAGATGAGTGTGAGCGGATTTACGCCTGCGGCTGGGGCGGCAGCGTAAACAGCGGCTACACCAATGGCACCACCGAGGACCTGGTAGTGACCAGCAATGCCGTGCAGCCGCGCACCGATGGCTCCGACTTCTACATTGTGCAGTTTGGGGCCGGCGCCCGGGCCATTGAATACGCTACGTACTTCGGCGAAAACGGCGGCCGAGACCACGTGGATGGGGGCACCAGCCGCTTCGACAAGCGCGGCGTAGTGTACCACGCCGTGTGCGGGGGCTGCCGGGGCTCCTCCCAGTTTCCCATTCCCCCGGGCGCCAACACGTACTCCACCCGCAACAACAGCTCCAACTGCAACAACGCTGCCTTTAAGATTGACTTCGAGCTGCGCATCGCCAACCCCGGTCCGGCCCAGGCCGTCTGCGCCGACGGCAGCCCTATTCCCCTGACGGGCAGCCCGGGCGGCGGCAGCTGGTCGGGACCGGGCGTAAGCAAAAACGCCGATGGCAGCTACATCTTCACGCCCAGCCCCGATCTGGTAGGGGAGCAGCGCCTAGTGTATTCGGTGGCCTCTACCGGGACATGTTTCACCAAAGGCACCCTGCGCATGACGGTGCGCCCCGTGTTGCCCGTCGACTTTACGCTGGCGCCCCAGCAATGCTCTAATGCCGGAAAAATAACGCTGACGGCTACGCCGGTAGGTGGCACGTTCAGCGGACCGGGGGTACAAGGCAACGTGTTTGACCCGGCCGTAGCGGGTCCCGGCACTCACACCATCCGCTATATCCTGCCCTCCGACCAGTGCGGGCAGGCCAGCCAGCAGATTGTTATTCTGCCTCCGCCTTCCGTAAATGCCGGCCGCGACACGGCCTTGTGCAGCTTTCAGAATACCCCGTATCAGCTGTTGGGCGCTTCTCCGGCGGGGGGCGTGTGGTCGGGCACGGGTGTTACCCCCGAGGGTATGTTTACGCCGCCGGCTGCTACCACTAAAGCCCAGCGCCTCACGCTCACCTATACCTACACGGCCGCCAACGGCTGCCCGGAGTCCGATGACCGGTTTGTGGTGATGGCGCCCCTGAACACGAACCTGGAGCCCTTGCCCGTACCGGAGTGCCCCGCCTACCCGGGCAAAACCGGCTTGGCGCCCTTCACCATCCGCTTCTCGTCCCCGGCCCAGTACGCCAACGAGTACGACTGGGACTTCGGCGACGGCACCCCCCACGGCACCACGGCCGATGTAGAGCATACCTATACGCAGGCCGGCACCTACACCGTGGCTATGTCGGCCTACTACAACAGTAGCTGCCAGGTGCAGACGCGCTACCTGCAGATAGTAGTGGCTGATCCGCTGGTGCCCAACATCATCACCCCCAACGGTGACGAATTCAACGAAACCTTCGTGCAGCACTACACCTGCCTGCCCGTCAACCTTAAGGTATTTTCGCGCTGGGGGCAGGAAGTGTACAGCACCAACAACTACCAGAACGACTGGAACGGGGGCCAGCTGCCGGGGGGCGTCTATTACTTCCTGCTGCGCGACACGGATGGCCGGCAGTACAAAGGCTGGCTGGATATCCACCGCTAGGCCCCGTAATGGCGGCTTGGTTGCGTTGCGGGATATTTCGTTGTATCTTTGCCCCAGCAACTAAAGAATCAGAGAGGGGACGCGTAGTCCCCTCTTTCTTTTATCACCTGGTTCGTCTTTATGAAATTTGACCGCGCCCAGATTGCCGAGATGCTGCAGGACAGCCTACCCGGACCGGAGCTGTTCATTGTTGGGCTTACTGTATCCGATGCCGTTCGCCCCAAGGTAACGGCTATTCTGGATGGGGAGCAGGGTCTTGGTATTGATGAGTGCGCCCTGGTTAGTCGTCGTTTGGCCCGCCGCATCGAGGAGGCCTACGGCGAAGAAGCTAGCTACACGCTGGAGGTAACGTCGCCCGGGGCCGACCAGCCCCTGACCGACCCCCGCCAGTACGTTCGCCACGTGGGCCGTACGCTCAGCCTCAAGCTCGCCGATGGCACCGAGAAAACCGGCACTCTGGAAGCCGTGGAAGCTGGCGGCATTCAACTGGCCGAAACAGTAAAAGAGAAAAACAAAAAGAAAACCCTGCCCGCCGTCCTGTTGCCTTTCGAGACTATCCAGGAAGCCAAAGTGGTTATTTCATTTAAGTAAGTAGCCGGAAGGCCAAACGGCTGATTGTACATTCATAAACATGCAACCTGCCTCCTTCCAGCCCATCAACAATTCAACAATTTAAATCAGATGAACAGCCACGTCCTGATTGAATCGTTTGCCGAGTTTGCCCGGTCCAAAAACATTGACCGTCCCACGATGATGAGCATCCTGGAAGACGTATTCCGGACCATGATTCGCAAGAAGTACACGACGGATGAGAACTTCGACGTCATCATCAACGTGGACAAGGGCGACTTGGAAATCTGGCGCAACCGCGAAATTGTGGACGACAACTCGGAGGACATCTGGGACTTCGACAAAATTCCGCTGGCCGAAGCACAGAAAATCGAGCCTGACTTTGAAATCGGCGAATCGGTAGCAGAAGAAGTGAAGCTGGAAGACTTCGGCCGCCGCGCCGTGCTCATGGCCCGTCAGACGCTCATTCAGCGCGTGAAAGACCTGGAGCGCGACAACCTCTACCAGACCTACAAAGATCAGGTAGGCGAAATCATTGCTGGCGAAGTGTACCAGGTGTGGAGCCGCGAGGCCCTGATCTTGGACAAGGACGAAAACGAGCTGGTACTGCCCAAGTCGGAGCAGATCCCGAAGGACCGCTACCGCAAGGGCGACACCGTGCGCGCCGTGGTACACCGCGTAGAAATCCTGAACGGCACACCCAAGATTATCCTTTCCCGCGCCGCGCCGGCTTTCCTGGAGCGTTTGTTTGAGCAGGAAGTACCCGAAATCTACGATGGCCTGATCACCATCAAGAACATTGTGCGCGAGCCCGGCGAGCGGGCCAAAGTGGCCGTAGAAAGCTACGATGACCGCATCGACCCCGTTGGTGCCTGCGTAGGCATGAAAGGCTCCCGAATCCATGCCGTGGTGCGGGAGCTGGAAAACGAGAACATCGACGTAATCAACTACACCAACAACCTCGAGCTATACATTCAGCGGGCCTTGTCGCCGGCTAAAATCGGCTCGATGAAAATAAACGAACAAACAGGCCGGGTTTCGGTATTCTTAAAGCCAGACCAGGTTTCGCTGGCCATTGGCCGCGGCGGCGCCAACATCAAGCTGGCCTCGCGTTTGGTGGGCATGGAAATCGACGTATTCCGCGAAGCCGGGGATTACGAAGAAGACATTGCTTTGGACGAATTCCGGGATGAAATTGACGCCTGGGTGCTGGACGAGCTGAAAAAGATTGGCCTCGACACGGGCCGCGCCGTATTAGCCGTCAGCAAAGAAGACCTCGTTCGTCGCACCGAACTGGAAGAAGAAAGCGTGGAAGAAGTCTTCCGCGTCATTCGTCAGGAGTTCGAAGACGAGGAAGAATCCGAAACCCCTCCAGCCGACGCCGCCCAATGAGGGCGCAGCGGCCGGTACGGCAAAGGCATTAAATCAAGCCGGGTGGCTTGATTTAACGCTGCCCGGCAAGATTTAAATAGTACCTTTGCAACTGATTAAGAGTATCGTTCGCGAGCATAGAATGGCGGAAGCAGCACCTAAACGGCTACAGCAGGCAGCCAAAGACCTGAATATTGGAATGGCCACGGTGGTAGAAACCTTGGCTAAAAAAGGGCATCAGGTAGACAATAAGCCTACCACGAAGCTGACTGCCGAGCAGGTAGGACTGCTGGAGAGAGAATTTGCTTCTTCAGCACAGGATAAAATTGATGCCGTTAAGCTCACCCAGGCCAAGCGCCAGAGTGAGCTTGAAGCACATCCGCCCAAGCCAGAGCCCCAGGCTCCCAAGGCACCGGCTCCTGCTCCCGCCCCGGTTGCTACTCCCGCTCCCAAGCCCGCCGAAGAGCCTAAACCGGCTCCCGCACCTGCCGCTACGCCCCCCGTGGTCGAAGCCCCGAAGGCACCGGGCCTGAAAGTATTGGGGAAAATTGAGCTGGACGCTAAAGGCCGCCCCGTGCCCCCGCGCCCTGCGCCGGCCCCCGTTGCAGCGGCTCCCGTTGCTACGCCTCAGCCTACACCAGCACCCACACCGGCTCCTCAGCCGGTGGCCGAAGTGGCCCCGGCTCCTAAGCCGAAGCCTACGCCAGCCCCTGCCCCAGCACCAGTAGCTCCAACGCCGACAGCCGTAGCCCCGGCTCCCGCGGCTGCCCCAGCCGAAGTACGCCAGCCGCAGGCTCCTACTCCGGTCCCCCCTGCTGCACCGCAGCCAGCGGCCCCCGCCCCCGTGGTGGCATCGGCACCCGCTCCGCAGCCTGAGGCAGAAGCTTCGGAAACGCCAGAGGATGCTGGTACCATCGTAGCCAAAGCTGACCAGCTGAAAGGACTTACGGTACTGGGCAAAATTGAGCTTCCTGTTGACTCTTCCCGCCGCGGTGGTGGCCGGGGCCCGCGCCCCGTGGCATCCTCCGATGTGCGTAAGAGCGGCTTGGGTGCTGATGCCAAGAAGAAGCGCCAGCGGCTGCCAGTGCCTGGCACGCCGGGAGGCAATAATCAGAACGCCGGACCGAATACGGGCCAGAACCGGCCAGTAGTTCCCAGCCAGGGCGGCCGTCCTGGCCAGGGTGGTGGCCGCCCGGGCGACCAGCGCGGTCCGCGCCCCGACCAGCGGTCCGGCCAAGGTGGCGGTCAGCGCCAGCCCGCGCCCGCGCTTACGCCGGAGCAAAACGAAAAGCAGATTCAGGAGCAGATCAAGGCTACGCTGGCCAAGCTCAGCGGCGGCCGTGGTCAGCAGCAGAACCGCGCCAAGTACCGCCGCGACAAGCGGGCCGGGGTGGCCGAAGCCAGCGAACTGGCTCGTCAGCAAAACGAGCTTGACTCGAAGACGCTGAAAGTAACCGAGTTTATTTCGGCCAACGACCTGTCGTCCCTGATGGACGTGTCGGTAAACGAGGTAATTAAGGTGTGTCTGAACATGGGCATGTTCGTATCCATCAACCAGCGCCTCGACGCCGAAGCCATTACCGTTATTGCGGATGAGTTTGGCTACGACGTAGAATTCCTGAGCGCGGAGGAAGAGGATACCGTTATCGAAGTCGAAGACAACGAAGAAGACCTGCAGCCTCGGGCGCCTATCGTCACCATCATGGGTCACGTCGACCACGGTAAGACGTCGTTGCTTGACTACATCCGGAGTGCCAGCGTGGCTAAAGGCGAAGCCGGCGGTATCACCCAGCACATCGGTGCCTACGATGTAATGACCAAGTCGGGCAAGCGGGTAACTTTCCTCGATACACCAGGTCACGAAGCGTTTACCGCCATGCGTGCCCGGGGTGCCAAGGTTACTGACATTGCCATTATTGTGGTAGCGGCCGATGACTCGGTGATGCCCCAAACGAAGGAAGCCATCAACCACGCCCAAGCGGCGGGGGTACCCATCGTTATTGCACTCAACAAGATTGACAAGCCCGGCGCCAATCCCGATAAGGTCCGCGAGGAGCTGTCGGTAATCAACGTGCTGGTAGAAGAATGGGGCGGTAAGTACCAGAGCCAGGAAGTATCGGCCAAAACCGGCCTGGGCATTGACGACCTGCTGGAGAAAGTCCTGCTGGAAGCCGAGATTCTGGAGTTGAAAGCCAATCCTGACCGCAACGCCATTGGTACCGTTATTGAAGCCTCGCTTGACAAGGGCCGGGGCTACGTAACCACCATTCTGGTGCAGACAGGTACCATGCGCGTTGGCGACATCGTGCTGGCAGGTCCGCACTTCGGCCGCGTGAAGGCTATGACCGACCACCGCGGCAAGAAGATGAAGACGGCTGGCCCGGCCACACCGGTGCAGGTACTTGGCCTTACGGGCGCCCCGCAAGCCGGCGACAAGATTCAGGTGATGGAGACGGAGCGCGAAGCCCGCGAACTGGCTACGCAGCGTCAGCAGCTGGCTCGTGAGCAGAGCATGCGCACCAAGAAGCACATTACCCTGGACGAAATTGGTCGTCGTCTGGCAATTGGCTCGTTCAAGGAGCTCAACGTCATTGTGAAAGGCGACGTGGACGGCTCGGTAGAAGCACTGGCCGACTCGTTGTTGAAGCTGAGCACGCCGGAAGTGGCCGTGAACATCCTCTCGAAGGGTGTGGGCGCCATTTCGGAGTCCGACGTTCTGCTGGCTTCGGCTTCCGACGCCATCATCATTGGCTTCCAGGTTCGTCCTTCGCTGAGTGCCCGCAAGCTGGCCGAGCAGGAGCAGATCGATATCCGCCTCTACTCGATTATCTACAACGCCATCAACGAGGTGAAGGATGCTATGGAAGGCATGCTGGCACCAACGGTGAAAGAAGTTGTAGTAGCCAACGCCGAGATTCGTCAGGTGTTCAACATTACCAAAGTGGGCACCATTGCTGGCTGTATGGTAACGGATGGCACGTTCACCCGCAAAACCAAGGTGCGCCTCGTGCGCGACGGCATCGTGGTACACTCGGGCGAAATCCAGGACCTCAAGCGCTACAAAGACGACGTGTCGGAAGTACGCCAGGGCTACGAGTGCGGTATCTCGCTGAAAGGCTTCAATGACCTGCGCGAAGGCGACAACATTGAGGGCTTTGAAGAGCAAGAAGTGAAACGTACGCTGTAAGGCCTGATACACTTGGTTATGAACCCCCAACCTGCTAGCAGGTTGGGGGTTTTTGTTTACCGAGGCAGCCACTGCATCACATAAATAGCGGGTAATCAGCGCATCGCGCAACTGATATCTCGGCTGGTGATAGGTTCAGCAGGCTTTTGAGCATACCTACTTAATGCTGCTCACATCATCATGCGATTGACGCAGGCAGGGGCACACGGTACTTTTGTATCACAACACGAACGAATTGTACTCATCGTGTTCGACCATAATCCGTTTCTGCCCTCTTCACTCTGCTGCTATGAAAGCACTTACCCTCTGCCTGGCTGTATCCTGCCTGGCTACCACCGCTCTGGCTCAAACAAAACCAGCTGCTAAAAGCACTGCCAAACCTGCAGCTGCGCGTACGACCACTACTACGGCTAAGCCAGCGGCCAAACCTGCGGCAGCTAAGCCAACTACCACTACTGCTAAGCCCGTTGCTACGGCCCGGCCGGCAACAGAGTCTGCTGCTCCAGCCGCTACTGCCAAACCAACCGCCACTAAGGCTGCGGCTCCAGCGAAGGAAAGCAGCGCTTCTGCTTCTATTCAAACCTTTGGCAAAGGCTCAACGGTTGCCAATTTGGGCTTGGGTGTAGGCTTAGGCTATGGTTATGGCCTGCTGGGAGGCACCGGGAAGTCTATTCCAGCCCTCAGCTTATCAGTTGAGCGTGGAATGTATGAGGGCTTAGGCCCAGGCGTTATCGGGGTAGGTGCTATGGTTGGTTATAAGGCTTATACCTGGCGCTCCGGCGACTACAAGGCTACCTGGAGCAATATTTATGTAGGAGTCCGCGGCACTTATCACTACAACTTCACTGACAACGAGAAGCTGGATACCTACGCTGGTCTTGCCCTTGGTGCCCGCATTGAAAATTATTCAGACAACTATGGGTACGCCGACTCAAACGCTTGGGGTGGTACCTACGTAACCAGCGGCCTTTTCCTTGGAGCTCGTTACTATGTCACCGACAAAATCGGGGCATTTGCTGAGGCTGGGTACGATATGTCTTATCTGAAGATCGGTGCTTCGGTGCGCTTCTAGTGTAAAGAGGCTTTTACCCTATCCACGCTGATACGGCCCAGTTTACAATTCCTTCAAGCCTAGCAAAGCTCCGCCTTACCACCTTTCCTGCCTTTAGCTATGAAAACGCTCTTGTCATTCTGCACGCTGTGGATAGTCCTGCAGTTAGTTGCCGCGCCGGCTCAGGCCCAGTTAGGCCTGCTCTGGCGAGTTGAAGACAAACTGGCCGACAAGGCTTCACAAAAAGTAGCCGACCGCCTCAGCAAAAAAGCCGAAGCTGCCGTGGAACGCAAAACCAACGAAGCTACCACTGAGTACTACAGCACCCTGCTGGCCGATGGCAAAATCGTCTGCCACGGCATTCAGTTCGAGCCCGGCACGGCTACCATCACGGCAGCATCCCAGCCAGTTGTTCGGGCTTTGGCCAATACGCTAGCCGCTAACCCAGACGTTAAAGTTCGGATTGAAGCGCACACGCTGCGGGAAGGTAATGCAGCCACTAACCTCACCTTATCGCAACGCCGGGCCGATGCCGTTCGGGCTGCGCTGGTACGCGGCGGGGTAGATGCAGCGCGCCTGACGACGAAAGGCTACGGAGGCACCAAGCCCCTGGAAACAGATTCCTCCACGGGCCTCGACAGCCTTAACCAGCGCACTGAGTTTATTAAGCTATAAGCCGGGCAAAGTACCAGCCGGTGTACTGGTACTCGCTCCGAAATACGCTATAGAGTTATTGCATTGATTTCCGTAGCCACCCTGGCTCCAGTGGCTGACGTATAAGTAAAGCAAGTGAATATGACTTGCTGGAGCTTGCTCCTTTTATGACCTGGTGGAGGCGAACGGTGGCTTCACCTCGTTGTGAAAGCAAAAATCCCCGAAACGATGTTTCGGGGATTTTTTTGTGGGTTACCTACGAATTAAGCGTTGAAGAACAAGAAGCGCTTGGCTTTCTTATGCTTCAAAGGTTTTCCTTTGGGGTTGATGCCCGGGGCCGGGCGGGTCTGACCGCGCTTCTGCGTGGCGGAACCCGTTTTATCGCGGAAACGGCGTACCACGAATCCCCCGTTGCCGCTTTCATACTGCCGGGAAGTACCCCGCCCCATACTAGTACTTCCACCCGCCCGAGCTTCAAGCACTTCTATTTGCTGGTCGCGCTTGGCCTGATCAGGATTCATAGCCATCCGGCGCTGCATACGAGCAATATCATTGGCCGAGGCCTTCCGCTTGCGCGGGGCCTTTTGTTGGGCCGCTGGCGCTTCAAATACAGGTCCGGCAGGCCCTTGTGGGGCATCAGCCTGGGCATGGGCTTCACTTGTAAAGCCGACTATGCCTGCGGCCACTACCAAAGCCGCTACCAGGTTCTTCATGCTATTTTGATAAAATGAGATGCCTATATACAAAAATGGCGCTACCGCACTGGGTAGCAGCCATTTTTCGCTCTAACGGCTTGGGTGCGAAGGTAGTTCAAATTTTAGGACTTCCACATCCCTTCTTGCAACTCACTCGCCTGACAAGCACGGCCTTACGGACAAAGCACGCGTACATCAGGCCCCCGCGCTTATGCTGGTGACGTAGCTTGGGCTACCGGGCCCTCAGCGCGTCCCGGATTTCCATCAGCAGCACCTGTTCTTTGGTGGGCCCTGGGTCGTTTACGGCCACTACTTCCTGGGGCTTTTTAAAGCGGTTAGCCAGTTTTACTAGCCAGAAAATGGCAAAAGCCATTAGTAGGAAGGCAATAACAGCATTAAGAAACAGCCCGTAGTTCAAGGTAGAGGCGCTGGCCGCTTTGGCAGCCGCCAGGTCTTTGTAGGAATTACCATCCAGAGCAATAAACCAGTCTTTGAAGTCTAAGCCGCCCGTGAGCAGTGTAAGCACCGGCATGAGGATATCGTCGGTCAGTGATTTAACGATGCCCCCGAAGGAGGCCCCGATGATGACGCCCACGGCCAGATCCAGCACGTTGCCCTTCGAAATAAACTCCTTGAATTCCGAGACGAAGCCCATACGCGAACAGTGGTTTTAGATGGTTAGAAGATGTTACGGCTGAATATAGATGTTTTTTCAATAACCCCACGGTAGCCTATTCAGGCGCCCTCACCGGACGTGGCCTTTTACTCTATCTTTGCGCCCGTCCATTCCTCACCCATCTTCTGCTTCTATGCCCTCCTTCGCCAACCTGCTCTACGACCTCGACGCGGCCAGCGGCATTCTGACGCTTACCATTAACCGCCCTACCAAGCTTAATGCCTTGAGTAACGCCACCATAGGTGAGTTGCGCGA
The DNA here is from genome assembly GCF_008271285.1 of Hymenobacter lutimineralis. Lineage (NCBI taxonomy): Bacteria > Pseudomonadati > Bacteroidota > Cytophagia > Cytophagales > Hymenobacteraceae > Hymenobacter > Hymenobacter lutimineralis. Next base: position 199,970 of record NZ_VTHL01000002.1, read on the forward strand.
AGCCATGCAAACGGCGCTGAACGATGCCCAGGTGCGCGGCATTATCCTCACCGGCAGCGGAGAAAAAGCCTTTGTAGCCGGCGCCGATATTGCCGAGCTGACGGTGCTGGACGATGTGGCCGGCCGCCAGGCCGCGGAGTTTGGGCAGGAAGCTTTTGCCCTGATTGAAGAAAGCACCAAACCCGTTATTGCTGCCGTCAATGGCTTTGCCCTGGGTGGGGGCTGCGAGTTGGCTATGGCCTGCCACTTTCGGATAGCTGCCGAAAATGCCCGTTTCGGCCAGCCGGAAGTCAACCTGGGCTTGGTGCCCGGATATGGCGGAACCCAGCGCCTGCCGCAGCTGATTGGCAAAGGCAAAGCCCTGGAGCTACTCATGACGGCCGACATTATCAAAGCAGACGAAGCACTGCGCCTGGGCCTAGTCAACCACGTAGTGCCGCAAAGCGAACTGCTGGATTTCACCCGCCAATTGCTCACCCGTATCCTGAGCAAGGCACCAATAGCCATTGGGCTGGTAATCGACTGCGTGAATGCGGCCTACGACAAAGAGCGCCAAGGCTATCAGGCCGAAGCCAATGCCTTCAGCCGCTGCTTCGATTCGGACGATTTCCGGGAGGGCACCAGTGCCTTTCTAGAAAAGCGCCCGGCCGTATTTACGGGCCGCTAGTCGGCTGTAAACACAACCGGCCAAATGGGACGTGGCCGCCTTTCTTCTCTGTTCACCTGATTTCCTTCTGCATTTGAGCGTCGCCAAAAAGCTGGCCAGTCAAACGGCCGTGTACGGCATCAGCAGCATTCTGGTACGCGTACTCAACTACCTGCTGGTGCCTATCTATACGGCCCGGTTTGTGGCAGCCGAATACGGCATTGTGACGGGGCTCTACGCCTACGTCTCGTTTCTGAACATCGTGTTCACCTACGGGATGGAAACGACATTCTTCCGCTTTGCCAACCGCCCGGATGCCGACCGCCGCCTGCTTTACGACCGGGTGATGAGCCAGGTAGTAGTGAGTACCGTGGTCCTGACAGGGCTGCTGGTGCTGCTGGCCCGGCCGCTGATGCAGCTGCTGGATTTGCCGCCCGGCCGGGAGCGGTACGCCATCTGGTTGGCCCTGATCCTGGGGCTGGATGCCCTGGTGGCTATTCCATTTGCCCGCCTGCGCCTCGAAAACCAGGCCCGACGCTTTGCCACCATCCGGGTGGCCAACATCCTGCTGAACGTAGGCCTGAACCTGTTCTTCATCGTGCTTTGCCCCGATGTGCTGGCGGGCAAGTACTTGGTCGGGTTACAGCCGCTGGTAACCCAAGTATACGACCCATCCATCGGCGTTGGGTATGTCTTCCTGTCGAACCTGGCGGCCAGTGCTTTTACGCTGCTGCTCCTGAGCCGGGAGCTGCTGGATTTCCGGTTTCGGCTGGACGCTACGCCCCTGGCCGCCATGCTGCGCTACGCCTACCCGATTATGCTGATGGGCCTGGCCGGGATGGTAAACGAAACCCTGGACCGGATTCTGCTGCCCCAGTGGCTGCCCAAGAACTTCTATCCCGGCCAGAGCAGCCTCACGGCGGTGGGCATTTACGGGGCCTGCTACAAGCTGAGCATCTTCATGAGCCTGGTTATCCAGGCTTTCCGCTACGCCGCGGAGCCCTTCTTTTTCTCCCAGAGCACCGAAAAGAATTCCCCCAGAACGTTTGCCCTGGTCCTCAAGTGGTTTACACTTTGCTGCGCCGTTATCTTTGTTTTCATCAGCCTGAACATTGAGGATTTTGCCTGGGCGTTTCTGCGCCGGCCCGAATACCGACAGGGCATTGCCGTAGTGCCGGTGCTGCTGCTGGCCAACCTCTTTCTGGGCGTGTACTGGAACCTGTCGGTGTGGTTTAAGCTCACCGATAAAACCTATTACGGCACGTATATTGGCGGCGCCGGGGCCGTGCTTACCATTGGCCTCAACTTCCTGCTGATTCCGGTGCTGGGCTACATGGGCTCGGCCTTGGCTACGCTGGCCTGCTATTTTACGATGGCGGCTATCTGCTGGTGGCTGGGCGAGCGGCATTTCCCCGTGCCTTACCCCGTGGCGCGGCTACTTCTCTGGTTGCTGGCAGCGGTGGCGCTGGTGGCGCTGGGGTGGCTGGTGCAGCCCGAGGCCTACTGGCTACGCCACGGGTGGCACCTGCTGCTCAGCCTGGCCTTCGTAGCGGCGCTGGTGCTGGTGGAAAAGCCGCAGCGCCTGGTGCGGGGCTAGGCCAGTATCGGCAATAACGTCATACTTCTCCGCGGGCACTGGCAGCTTGTGGGGTTGTAATCAATACATTTGCTGCATGCTCATTCCCATTATCAACCGTTCTCACCACCCGCTACCTGAATACCAGACGGCCCACGCGGCTGGCCTCGACGTGCGCGCCAACCTCGCAGAGGCCGTTACGTTGAAGCCCCTGCAACGCGCCCTTATTCCTACGGGTCTTTTCCTCGAAATTCCGGTAGGCTACGAAGTGCAGGTTCGTCCCCGCAGTGGCTTGGCGTACAAGCACGGCATCGGCATCGTCAACAGCCCCGGCACCATCGATGCCGATTATCGGGGCGAGCTGAAGGTATTGCTCGTCAATCTCTCTGACACCGACTTTCTGGTGCAGGACGGGGAGCGAATTGCCCAGCTGGTGGTGGCTCGCCACGAAGTTATTGACTGGCAGCCCGCTGAAGTACTGAGCGAAACCGCCCGCGGCAGTGGCGGCTACGGCAGTACCGGCGTGCAGTAGCTCCCAAACAGAGGGCGTATGGGGCCGGGTGTGTAACCCAAGCGCCCCTTTCCAGTAGTACGTACCCACACATACTTTTACTTTTCCGCTTTTCAAACTCAGCCACTCTATGAAAATCATCGTTCCGATGGCCGGTATGGGCAAACGCATGCGCCCCCACACGCTTACCGTACCTAAACCGCTTATTCCCATTGCCGGCAAGCCCATTGTGCAGCGGCTGGTAGAGGATATTGCCAAAGTGTGCGGCGAACCAGTAGACCAAGTGGCGTTTATTGTGGGCCGCTTTGGGGCGGAAGTAGAGAAAAGCCTGCTGGCCATTGCCGACTCCATTGGAGCCAAGGGCACTATTCATTACCAGGACGAGCCGCTGGGTACGGCTCACGCCATCCTGTGCGCCAAGGAAGCCCTGACGGGCCCGGTGGTAGTAGCTTTTGCCGATACACTATTCAAGGCCGACTTCACCCTCGATTCCTCTGTACCCGGCACCATCTGGGTGCAGCGCGTGGATGACCCCAAACCATTCGGCGTGGTGAAGCTCGATGAGCAGGGCCGTATCACCGATTTTGTGGAGAAGCCCCAGGAGTTTGTTTCGGATCTGGCCATTATCGGCATCTATTACTTCCAGGACGGGGGCTACCTGCGTGAGGAGCTGCAGTACCTGCTCGACAACGACATCAAGGACAAGGGCGAGTACCAGCTCACCAATGCCCTGGAGAATATGAAAAACAAGGGTACCACCTTCGTGCCCGGCCGTGTGACGGAGTGGCTCGACTGCGGCAACAAGGATGCTACCGTGTACACCAACCAGCGCTACCTGGAGTACCTGCAGGAACGCGGCGAAGAGCTGATATCGTCGTCGGCGCAGCTGCACAATTCTGTTGTAATTCCGCCCGTGTACATCGGCGAAGGCGTGGTAGTACACAATTCAGTGATAGGGCCACACGTTTCCCTGGGCAACCAGTCGACGGTGCGCGACTCGGTGGTAGCCAACTCCATTGTGCAGCAGTCGGCCACGGTGCAGCACGCCAACGTGACCAACTCCATGCTTGGCAACCACGCCACGCTCACTGGCACGCCGGCCGACCTGAGCCTGGGCGACTACAACAACCTGCGCGTTTGACGGAGCCTTTTCGGCCACGGCAGTGTTATACAGGCCCCTTCCTGGGCTGCCGTGGCCGTTACGTTTCGTTGTTTTTCCTCTTCTCCCCATGTTCCGTTTTCGCGCTGTTGTTCTGCTGGCCTTGGTATTGCTCCTTGCCCCCGAGGCTTGGTCGCAAGCGGCGGGCGTAGCTCAGCCGCCGCGGCGCAAGCTCACGCGCAAAGAAAGGCGGGAGCTAAAGCACCAGAAAGCCGTAACCGAAGCGCGCCAGCAAATGCGGGAGCTGACGGAAAAAGAGCGGGAGCTGAGTGAGTCCTACTTCGTGGAGGGGGTGAAGTTTGCCCTGCTCGAGGACTACACCAAGGCCCTCGAACGGCTGTTGGCGGCCTACCGCATCAACCCCAACAATGCGGCTATCAACTACAAGATTGCCGAAACCAATCTGCTCACCGGCAACCTGAAGGATGCCACTAATTTTGCCAACACGGCTATTCAGCTTGATGGCAAAAACGCGTACTACTACCTGCTGCTGGCCCAGATCTACGCCTCCCAAAAGCAGTTCGACGCGGCGGCGCAGGTGTATACAACCTTAATCAAAAACGTGCCCGACTCAGGGTACTACCTCTTTAATCTGGCCGACCTGTATCTGGCTCAGAACAAGCTCGACGAAGCACTAACCACCCTGAATGAGGCCGAAAAGCAGTTTGGGGCGCTGGATGAAGTTTCGTTTAAGCGCCAGCAGATCTACCTGCGCCAGAACAAGCTCGATCAAGCCCTCAAGGAAGGTGAGTCGCTAATTGCTGCCAACCCCGACGAAGTGCGCTATGTGCTGGCCCAGGCCGAAATGTACGCGGCCAACAACCGGCTCCCCGACGCTATTCGGGTTGCCAACCAAGCCCTACAACAGGATCCTGGCAACGCCCAGGCCCACATGATTTTGGCCGACGTGTACCGGCAGCAGAACAACCCTGTCGAGTCGCAGCGCTACCTGAAGCAGGCCTTCGAAAGCCCGGGGCTGGACATCGACCAGAAAGTACGTATCCTCGTCGACTTCATCAAGCAGCTTCCCAACCCAACCCTGGAGAAGAATGCCCTGGAGTTAGCGGCCATTACCACGCGAGTCCACCCCAAGGAAGCCAAAGCCTACGCCGTAGCCGGCGACATCCAGGCCCTGACCGAACACCGCAAGGAAGCCCGGGACAACTACCTGCAAGCCCTGCGCTTCGACAGCTCCAAGTTTCAGCTCTGGCAGCAAGTCGTGAGCATTGACGCCGAGCTGGGGCAAACCGATTCCCTGCTGGTGCACACCGACCGGGCCCTGGAGCTCTTCCCGAACCAGGCCGTGTTCTGGTACTTCAACGGGGCAGCCCAGTTGCTCAACAAGAATGCTACCAAGGGCGTGAAAGCCTTGGAATATGGCCGCAAGCTGGCCGCCGACAACCCCGAGCTGCAGGCTCAGTTTGACACTCAACTGGGCGACGCCTACCACGAGCTGAAAGACTTTGTGAAGTCGGATGCCGCGTATGAGGCGGCGCTGGCGTTTGATGCCAACAACGCCCAGGTGCTCAACAACTACAGCTACTACCTGTCCCTGCGCGGTGAAAAGCTCGACAAAGCGAAAGCCATGGCCAGCAAGCTGGTAAAGCAGTTCCCCGATAACGACACCTACCTCGATACCTACGCCTGGGTGCTGTACAAGCAAAAGGACTACGCTGGTGCCCGCACCCAACTGGAGAAGGCGCTGCGTACCACCAAAGATGGCACCGTAACGGAGCACTATGGCGACGTTTTATATCAACTTGGCGATATTGTCGGGGCGCATGCACAGTGGCAGCAGGCCAAGCGCCAGGGAGGCGCTTCCAAGCTGATTGACCGCAAGATTAAAGACCGAAAACTGTATGAATAAACGCTGCGCCCCGCTTGTAATAGGGTTGCTCATGGCTGTACTGGGGGCCTGTACCCGCAAAGCCATTCCTACCCAGTCGCGGGCAGAAGCGCCGAAGGTCGAGGATGCCGTCAACACTGCCAACCTGGATTTCCGGTATCTGTCGGCCAAAGCCAAGGCCCAGATTGAAACCGGCGGCGACAAACTTCCCAACGTTACCCTCACGCTGCGCATGCGCAAGGATAGCCTCATCTGGCTTTCCATAGCCGCGCCGGTAATTGGCGAAGTGATGCGGGCCCACATTACTCCCGACTCCGTGCAGGTAATTGACCGGCTGCATCGGGAGTATTTTGCGGGCAACTTCACCGCGTTGCGGCGGCGCTTCAACGTACCCGTCACCTTTCAGCAGGTGCAGGCGTTGCTGGCGGGCAACTACGTAGCCGCGCCGGCGGGCTCCTCCCCTACCGTGAGCACGGAAGGGCCTCTGCAAAAAGTAGTGTACCAGCAACAGGCCTTGCTGGTGGAGCAACTGCTGGAAACCACCCGGCGCCGGGTGCAAAAGCTGGCCGTGAAAGACGACAGCACCCAGCTGCAGTTTACGGTGGACTTCTCCGATTTCCGGCCGCTGGAGCGCCTGCCCCAGGAGTTTGCCAATGCTTTACTCGTGGTGATTGAGCAGCCCAAGGCCAAGCCCTCCTCCGCTTCCATCAACTTTCGTAACGTAGACGTCGATAAAGAGCGTCTTGCCTTTCCATTCTCGGTGCCCTCAGATTATGCCCGGAAAAAGTAAGGCCTGGCTGGCGTTAGCGCTGATCGGCTTCCTGTTGATGTGCGGCCCCGCGTGGGCGCAGCGCAGCCGGGGCCGCACCAGCAAGTCACGCACGCAGCTGGAACGCGAGAAGCGCACTGCTCTCAAGCGCATCCAGGAAACCACGCGCATTCTGCAGCAAACCCAGCAGCGGAAAGAAGCCACGCTGGGCCAGCTGAATGCGCTAAAGGAAAAAATCACCGTTCAGAAGAACGTCATTCAAACCATATCCTCTGAGCTAAAGTACCTAGACTCGGATGTACGCCAGACGGAGACGCAGGTGCAGCACACCCAGCAGAACCTGGAGCAGCTGCGCGCCGAGTATGCCCGACTGATTTACGCCTCATCTAAGACGGCCAACAGCTACAACCGCATCATGTTCCTGTTTGCGGCCGAGTCGTTCAACCAGTTTGTGCGGCGCCTGCAGTACGTCCGCCAGTACGCCGAGGTGCGCAAAGCCCAGGCCGCGGAGATTAGTCAAACGCAGTCCCGGCTGCACCAGCAGCTTACGGGGCTCACGGCCAAGCGCCAGCAGAAGTCCAGCTTGCTCAACACTCAGCTGAGTGAGAACCGCAACCTGCTCGTTATCAAAACCCAGCAAGACCAGGTAGTTACGCAGCTCAGCCGGCAAGAGCAACAGCTGCAGCAGGAGCTGGCCAAGCGCCAACAGTCGGTGCGCCGGCTCGACAACCTGATTGCCCAGCGGGTACGCGAGGAAATAGCGCGGGCTGCCCGGGCCGCAGCGGCGCGGGCCGCTCGGTCAAATACGGCTGGCCGCAGCAGCACTTCCGGCCGCAGCCCGGGCGCGACCAACCGCAACGAAACGGCCGAAAGTGAAGCCGCCGTGGAGCGTACCGACCGGGTAACGCTGACGCCGGAAACGGCTATTCTTTCCTCTTCTTTTGCCGATAACCGCGGCCGCCTGCTGTGGCCCGTGAGCCGGGGGTTTATTTCCCAGCGCTTTGGCAAGCACCCGCACCCCGTGCTCAAACACGTAGTCATCGAAAACCGCGGCGTGGATATCCAAACCAATTCGGGCGAGGCGGTGCGCTCCGTGTTTGAGGGCAAAGTGCTGACTGTAGCCAGTGTGCCGGGGATGAATACCATTGTGATGGTGCAGCATGGCGAATATTTCACCGTATATGCCAAGCTCCGCAGCGTATCGGTCAGCGAAGGGCAGACGGTACAGGCTCGTCAGCAGATCGGGACGGTGTATACCGATTCGGAAGGGACCAGTGAGGTGCAGTTTCAGGTGTGGCGCAACAGCGCTAACCTGAACCCCGAAAACTGGCTGGGCCGCAAATAGCCGGAACCCGCCCAGAGACCTAGCTGACAAAAATCCTATTACAGGATAAGGGCCCTTTTCTTTACGGTTGAGCTTCAAGAAAAAAAAAAACACCGTACAGCGTACGGTGCCTTTCTGAGCTATGAAAACAAACTTAGCTATCAGTCTATCCTTCATGCTGGCGGCAGCAAGCAATAAAGGGAGCCCCCGATAACAGGCGAAAGATAGGAAAATTCCGGCGTTTCGGAAGCCAACTATTCGCCAAATATTGATTAATCCTCGGTGAATGACTGTTTTTAACGGTAACTATCCCCGAAAGGTTTGGGACAAATCAAATAATATTTAGCCTACCCAGCAAACCCGTCTTGTACGAATTTCCGATTGGAATGTACACAGCGCCTTTTGGGCCATCTACCAATACGGCGTCGCCCTCTATAGCCTGCAGGCAAGCCAAGCGAATAATATACTTCCGCTGAATCCGCGTAAAGTCCTTTGCAGGCAGCTTGGCTTCCATGTCTTTCATGGTGGTGTACACCGTGAGCCGCTCGGCCCAGGTATAGATATTTACGTAGTCGCCGAGGGCCTCCAGATAGCAGATATCCGCCAGCTTGATTCGTAAGAGGCGCTGCTCGTGCTTTACAAATACCTCGTCGCGACCGGCAGTGAGCAAGGCCTGTGGGGCGTCGTTGGCCAACTGCAGTAGTCCATCCAGCCGTTGCTTCTCCTGCTCCAGGCGTAGATTGGTTTTCCGCAGTTCCAAGTGCGTCGTTACCTCCTGGGCCAGCAGCTTCAACGCTTCCCGTTGCTCCCGGGTAAGCGTGTGCGGTTCCGTGTGCATGGTGCACAGGGTGCCCAAGGCCTGCCCGGCCGGGCTCACTAAGGGGGCACCAGCGCAAAACCGGACGTTGGCATGGCCTAAGAGCAGGTCAGTGTCCTTAAACCGCGGGTCCTGGGAAGCATCGGGTACTTCCAGGATAGTTGTGGGGTTCTGCAAAGCCTGCTGGCAAAAAAGGTTAGACTGGGGCGTTGCTGCGGAGTATACAGAATCCGAACCATTCTTAAACCACTGATACTCGGTGGGCAGCAGCGAAACCAGCGCCAAGGGAGTGCCACAAATGAGAGCTGCCAGCCGGGTCAGGCCCTGCAGGGAAGCTTCTGGGGCCGCCTCTGACGCGGGCTGGTTCTCCAATGCATCCAGGCGGCGCTGCTCATCCGAGACGACGCGCATAAGGGTAGTTTCTGATAGCGCGGTAGCGGAAGAAGCTGGCCTGACTCCCATAGAACGGGGGATAAGATGGAAAATGTAAGCCCACTAAACACGTATGCCTGAACTACTGTAATTACGGTAAGCGCGTTTCAGTTCCCGGGGCGGCTAACCTGCACGTAAGTCAAGCAAACCAGCGCCCGAATACTGAACTCCGTTAAGTACGTACGGAACGCCGGGCGGTTTTGGATTCAGCACACACGCCGCACCCCATGTTCTGCGTTGGGAGACCCCGAAATAAAAAATTATCGGGTACCTTTACCAATCCCAAGCAGCGCCGCTGTGCGTATAAGGGACTTTCCACTTCAAACCCGCCCACCTGGGCTTTTCTTATGCTGTTTGCTTCGTTGTTTTTGGGTATTGGCGGCCTCGGCGGCACCGAAATCCTGCTGATTGTGCTGGCCATTATTCTGTTGTTCGGGGCTAAGCGTATTCCAGAACTGTTTCGTGGGATGGGCCAGGGTATTCGGGAGTTCAAGGATGCCTCCAAAGAGGAGAAGCCGGAGTTTCGCGACCGGCCAGCCAACCCCAATGATCCTAACCAACCCCGGTACTAAGCTTTTCTGCCATGCATACTCCTTTGTTTCTCTTCCTGGGTGACCTCGGCGGTGGTGAGATTATGCTCATCATGGTGGTCATCCTGATTTTCTTCGGCGCTAACAAGATTCCGGAACTGGCGCGTGGCCTGGGCAAAGGCATCCGCGAGTTCAAAGATGCTTCCCGGGAAATCCGGAGCGAGTTTGAAAACGCCGGCCAGCCCCAGCAGCAGCCTTACCAGCAGCAGTTCCAGCAACCCCAGTTTCAACAGCCACAGTACCCGGCCACGGCCGCTACTGAAGCCCCCGCGGCCCCGGTAGTGCCTGTAGCCGAAACCCCGCTCGCGCCGCCCATGGATGGGGGTATTACTCTTCCCGTACAGCCCGCCGCTGAGCGCCCCCGCCTCGACCAAGTGAACTAAACCCTTTTCGTCTTGAGACGCTTCAACTCCCTCACGGAAGTTCGCCACGAGCTGACGGCAGGCACTACGACCTGCCGTCAGCTCGTGGAGTATTATCTGGATAACATCAACCAGAAAAATCCGCAGCTGAATGCTTTCCTGGAAGTGTGGCCCGAAGAGGCCCGTGCCCAGGCCGAAGCCGTAGACGCCAAGCTGGCCGCCGGAACGGCGGGCAAGCTGGCCGGTATGGTGATTGGCCTGAAAGACGTGCTGGCTTACAAAGACCACGCCTTGCAGAGCAGCAGCCACATCCTGGATGGCTTCAAGTCGTTGTTTACCGCCTCCGCGGTGCAGCGCCTGCTCGACGAAGACGCCATCCTCATCGGCCGCCAGAACTGCGACGAGTTTGCCATGGGCGCCTCCAACGAGACGTCGTACTTTGGCCCGGCCCGCAATGAGATTGACCCAGACCGCGTCCCGGGTGGCTCGTCCGGCGGCTCGGCCGTAGCCGTGCAGGCCGATATGTGCTTAGCCTCCATTGGCTCAGACACGGGCGGATCGGTACGCCAGCCCGCGGCTTTCTGCGGAATTGTTGGTTTTAAACCGACTTACTCGCGCATTTCCCGCTACGGCCTCGTGGCTTACGCCTCTTCCTTCGACCAGATTGGTACGCTCACGCGCTCCGTGGACGATGCCGCGCTGCTTTTAGAAGTAATGGCCGGCCCCGACAATTTCGACAGCACCGCCAGCCAGCGGGAAGTGCCCGCCTACAGCCAGCAGCTGGAGCCCGCTCCGCACTACCGCATTGGCTATATCAAAGACTGCCTGGAGCGGCCCGGGTTGAACCCCGAGATTAAAGCTGCCACGGAAAATGCCTTGGAGCAGTTCCGCTCGCAGGGTCACGTAGTGGAAGCTGTCGACTTCCCCTACCTCGACTACATCGTGCCTACATACTACATCCTCACCACCGCCGAAGCCAGCTCCAACCTGAGCCGTTTTGATGGGGTGAAGTATGGCTACCGCGCCCCCGATGCCACGGATCTGGAGTCGCTCTACAAGAAGACCCGCGCCAAGGGCTTCGGCCCGGAAGTGCAGCGGCGCATCTTGTTGGGTACCTTCGTGTTGAGTGCCAGCTACTACGATGCCTACTACACCAAGGCCCAGCGCGTACGCCGGCTTATCAAAGACACCACCGATGAGCTGTTGCGCCAGTACGACTTCCTTGTACTGCCCACCACGCCTACCACCGCTTTTCACATTGGCGATGTAAATAAAGATACGCTAGCTATGTATCTTGCTGATATCTTTACAGTTCAGGCATCGTTGGCGGGCGTCCCGGCCGTGTCGGTGCCGAATGGAGAAGACAGCGCCGGCTTGCCGATTGGGTTGCAGATTCTGAGCGGAGCCTTCCGCGAGGAGCAACTGCTGGCCTTTGCCAAGGCTGTCACGGAAACCGTTAGCCCAACCGTGTCCTGATGAAAAAATCGTTGCGCACCTCTGCCCTTCTTCTGTTGCTGGCCGCTGCGGCCCGCCCGGCCCTGGCCCAAACGGAGCCCGTGCTACAGCCCGGACAGGTAAGTGCCGACGATACACTACAAGCCCAGCAACAGCTACTCCGCGCCGATTCGCTGGTGGCCGAGCCCGCCTTTTCGCCCGACTCAGCCAAGCTGGTGTGGCGCCAGACTCCGCCCGAAATGCGGGACCTGGTAGCCGACCGGATTGGCTGCTACGAGTCGGAGATGCCGTTGGTGTTCAACAACACGGTTATGGCTTTCGTGAACTACTTCACGGTGCGTAACCGGGCTTACACCCAGCGGGTGCTGGAGCGGCAGAACTTATATTTCCCGCTGTTCGAGAAGTATCTGGCCAAGTACCATCTACCCCAGGACCTGAAGTACTTGGCCGTGGTAGAATCGGCACTGCTGCCCCAGGCTCGCTCCCGGGTGGGCGCCGTGGGCTTATGGCAATTCATGGGTCCCACGGCCGGCGACCTGCGCCTGCGTCGTGATGAGTTCATTGATGAACGGATGAACCCGGAGAAATCGACGGAGGCGGCCTGCAAGTTCCTCCGGGATTTGCACCGCTACTTCGGAGACTGGGAGCTGGCCTTGGCTGCCTACAACTACGGCTCGGGCAACGTGAACAAGGCTATTCGCCGGGCGGGGGGACAGCGTAATTTCTGGGCTATCTACAAATACCTGCCCAAGGAGACGCGCGACTATGTGCCCACGTTTACGGCCATTCTCTACACGCTTAACTACGCCAAGGAGCACAACCTGCACGATGCAGCCCTGCACTACCGCTACCCGGAGCCGACGGACACGCTGCTGATTTCGGGCCGCTCCCTGGATTTGTACAAGCTGGCGAAATCGGTGGGCCTCGATTCGACGGCTATTCTGGCCCATAATCCCGAGTTGCGTAAGCACTATCTGCCCGAGTATTTTCAGAATTATCCGCTGCAGGTGCCAGTGTGCGTGCGCACCGAGCTGGCCGTGCAAGACCGGACCGCCTTACTTGATTTCTGCAAGGTGACGCTGCCGCCCCCGGCTCCGCTTACGCCGGTTAGCCCCTTGCTCCCGCCCCCCGACTCCACCCAGGCTGCTGTGGCTGCGACAGCGCCTGAGAAGCCCCGCTACCGCCGGGCCCGGCACACCGTGCGCCGGGGCGAAACGGTGGCTAGCCTAGCGGCTCGCTACGAGGTAGACCCTAGCCAGATTCGGCGCTGGAACAAGTTGCGGCGCGGCCAGAACCTGACGCCTCACCAGCAGATTTTTGTGTACGTGCCTGTAGATGCCGAATCAGTGTCCACAGTTGCGGCAGCTGCTCGGCCTAGCGTACCCACTCAACTACCCGCGGTAGCTACAGCTTCAAAGGCAGCCAAGGAAACGGCTCCTGAGAAAGCGAAAACGCCTTTACCAGCTGTAGTAGAAGACGCATCACCCGCTGTATCTCAATCTGCGCCCCCCATTGCCGCGAAAAAGCCGACGACCAAAATCACCCGTCAGCCGCGCCCAACGGAACCCGCCGAAAAGCAACCTGAAGTTGTGGCAAATCTGCAGCCGGTTGCCTCCTCCTCCGACGACAGCCTGCCTACGGAGTACGTGGTACGCAAGGGGGACTACCTCACCAAAATTGCCCGTGAGCAAAATGTATCGGTCGGCCAGCTTACCTCCTGGAATAAGCTCGAATCTAAACAGGTTGTGCCGGGGCAGAAGCTAACCTTGCGGGCTCCCGCTGATATGCCCGCAGGAGCAGAGCCACGCCCAGAAGTGGCTCAGGCAGTGCAGACGCCTGCGAAACGCTCTACCCACTCTGCTTTACCCACGCCCCGCGTGCACCTGGTACAGCCCGGCGACACGCTCTACAATATCTCGCGGCGCTACCAGGGCGTGACGGTGGATAAACTCCGTAAACTCAACAACCTGACTTCGGATGAAGTAAAACCGGGCCAGAAGCTGATTGTGCAGGGATAATTTTGCTGTGAACCACATGTTTATGGGAGTCTTGCACAAGCAAGGCTCCCATTTTCTTTTAGAAAATTTGTGTGCACGAAAAAGATAGCCCATCCGAGGAACTTTTCCTGGAAACGGGCACGAAGGTTGCAAAAAGCCCTGCCACACTCTTTTCTACTAGCTATGAAAACAACAGCACGCTTCGTCCTGGCCGCTACTCTCCTCTTGGGGGTGGCGGCTTGTGACTCCAAAGAGAATGACCCACAACCAGAGGCTCCAGCCCCGGCAGCTACGTTTACCATGGGCAGCAGCATTTATTATCCGTCCCCAAACGTCATTGCAGCCATCAGCTACCCCTCGGGGGACGTTCAGCACCAGGCCATCCTGAACGATGAGTTGCTGTATGTTCACTTTGATGCCAAAGAAGGCCGGGACGCGGTAAACTTCACGATAGAACGCAGCCAGCTTACGGCCGCTATTATCGGCACGTATACGCTGAAATCAATGCCTAATACGGAAAGTGGTGCTGCTGATGTCCGATATGTATACTACCGCGAGAATAAGCCCGGAAGCATATCCGGCAGCATTTACGACAGTAACAACTCGCATATGGGCGGACAGCTGACTGTAACAGCCTACGATGCCAAGCGCCACCTGCTGAGCGGCAGCTATGAGATGCGCATGGAAAATATTACGGACCCCACCGATGCTTCCTGGGACCCCACAGACAAGGAGCGGTGCAACCTGACGTTGTGGGGCACATTTTCCAACCTTCCAATTCAATAGCTCCAACGGAGCTGCTTAGGACAAGCGCCCCGGCCGCCTGCGGTTCGGGGCGCTGTTGTGTCCGCTACATGCCGCGCAAACTTTGATTCCGGCGGTTTTCGCCCCAACTTGCTTCTTACCCCGCCCCGCGGGTACCACCTAGTACTGCACACCCATGCTCAAAATCAACAAGCAAGAGGCCCTTGATTATCATTCCCAGAGTCCGGCCGGCAAAATTGAGGTAATTCCCACCAAGCCCGTCAGCACCCAGTTGGACCTGGCGCTGGCGTACTCACCCGGCGTAGCGGAGCCCTGCAAGGAAATTGCGGCCGACAAAGATGCCGTGTACAAATACACCGCCAAGGGCAACCTGGTGGCCGTTATCAGCAACGGTACGGCCGTGCTCGGGCTGGGCAACATCGGTCCTGAGGCCAGCAAGCCGGTAATGGAAGGTAAAGGCGTACTATTCAAGAAGTTTGCGGGCATCGACTGCTTCGATATTGAAATAGACGCTACTGACCCCGACGAGTTCATCCGCATCGTAAAGGCGCTGGAGCCGACGTTTGGGGGCATCAACCTGGAAGACATCAAGGCCCCGGAGTGCTTCCGCATTGAAACGGAGCTGCGGGATAAAGTGAACATTCCGCTGATGCACGACGACCAGCACGGCACCGCCATTATCTCGTCGGCGGCCTTGCTGAATGCGCTGGAAGTTGTTGGCAAGAAAATCGAGGAAGTTAAAGTCGTGGTGAGCGGGGCCGGCGCCGCGGCCATCAGCTGCCTGCGCCTGTACCTGGAGCTGGGGCTACGCCTGGAAAACATTGTGGTCTTCGACAAGGACGGCATCATTCACCCCGGCCGCACGGACCTGGCCTCCCTGCAGCTGCAGTTTGCTACTTCCCGGGCCATTACCACCCTGGGCGAAGCCCTGGATGGGGCCGACGTATTTCTGGGGCTTTCGGCGGCCAACGTGCTGCCCGCCGAGCTGCTGCTGAAAATGGCCCCCAACCCTATCGTGTTTGCTCTGGCCAACCCCGATCCGGAAATTGCCTACGAGGTGGCCATGGCTACGCGCCCGGACATCATCATGGCCACCGGCCGCTCCGACCATCCCAATCAGGTAAACAACGTACTGGGCTTTCCCTACATTTTCCGTGGGGCCCTGGATGTGCGGGCTACCGGCATCAACGAAGCCATGAAGCTGGCCGCCGTGCGCGCCCTGTCTGACCTAGCCAAGGAGCCCGTGCCGGATATGGTAAACCGGGCCTACGGCGACAATACCCTAAGCTTTGGCCGAACCTACCTGATTCCCAAGCCCCTCGACCCACGCCTGATTACCGCCATCAGCCCGGCCGTAGCCAAAGCCGCTATGGACAGCGGGGTGGCGCGCGTGCACATCACCGACTGGCCCGCCTACGAGGATGAGCTGCGGAGCCGCCTGGGCGTGAATCAGAAGCTGATGAACCGCATCACCAACGCGGCAAAGAGCAACCCCAAACGCGTGGTATTCGCCGAAGGCGACACCTACAAGATCCTGAAAGCCGCCCAGATTCTGCAGGACGAAGGCATTGCCCAGCCCATCCTGCTGGGTAACCGCAACAAGATTGCCCGCCTCGCCGCCGAAAACAACCTTGACCTGGAAGGCTGCGAAATTATCGACATCCTGCACGAAGAAGCCAAGCGGGAGCAGTATGCCGAGCTGCTATATGAGAAGCGCCAGCGCCGGGGCATGACGCGCTACGAAGGCCGCCGCCTGCTACGGGAGCGAAACTACTACGGCTCTATGATGCTGGAGAATGGGGAGGCCGATGCCTTTATTACCGGCCTGAGCAAAGACTACGGGAAAAGCATCATTCCCTCCCTCCAGGCTATTGGGGTGGCCGAAGGCGTCAAGCGGGTAGCGTCCATGTACATCATTCAGCATAAAAAGGGCCCTTACTTCTTCGCCGACACCACAGTGAACATCGACCCCACGGCGGAGGAAATGGTGGATATCATTGGCCTGACGGCCAATGCCGTGCGCTTTTTTGACACCGAGCCGCGGGTAGCCGTTATCAGCTACTCCAACTTCGGCTCCAACCCCGGCGAGCTGCCCGACAAAGCCCGCCGCGCCACGGAACTGGCCAAGCAGCGCTATCCTGAACTCATTCTGGACGGGGAAATGCAGGCCAACACGGCCCTGAACCCCGAGTTGCTGCAGGAGCAATATCCCTTCTCGGAGCTGGCCGACAAAGGCGGAGCCAACACGCTCATCTTCCCGAACGTGATTAGCGGCAACATTGCCTACAAGGTTATCCAGGAAATCGGGGGGGCTGAGGTAATCGGGCCGGTGCTGATGGGCATGCGCAAGCCGGTGCACATTCTGCAGCTGGGCGCCTCCGTGCGCGAGATTGTGAACATGGCCGCCATTGCCGTGGTCGACGCGCAAAAAGCGGGTGGCAAAGGACTGTAATTATGCTTTCTCCGCAATAAGGCCCGTGCGGGCCTTATTGCGGAGAAAGCATATTGCCAAAAACTTTTTCCCGCTCAAATGACTTGATTACCTCCTCTTCCAGGGGCGTCCGTTTCACCACGCTATTATTTTGCCAAAACACCGGGTCATAGGGCGCCATTTTCACGGCGGCTAAGTCCGCCTGGTTCAAATTAGGCTTTTCGTATGTAACCCCAGGTAATGGGGTAGGTTGCCCTCCGTAGAAGAAAGCAAAGGCCGATACGTGCACAGCCAGCGTAGGCTTCAACTTGCGCTTTGCGTCAGCGGTATAAGTGGTATTGATGTAATTCAGGATTGGCACTCGGTCTCCAGGCAGAAAAGCGCATTCGAAGTTCATAACACCGTTGCGAAGCTCAAAATCTGGATTGCTGGATGTGAAGGAAAACCCCTTCATGGCTACTTTGAGTCGCAATAGTTGCCCGGTCACAACGTCAATGACTGCGCTGCCCGCCATCTGGCTGGACTTACTTACAAACCCAATTTCGGCCAGTTGCTGCGCCCCCTGCTGCTCAATGCCCAGCAGTTTGAGCGTATAGTATTGTCCGGCGTTGGGACTAAGAAAAGACCGGGCCTTCGTGCTGTCAGCATCCGGCATAAAGTCAATATTGCCCCTGGTGTTTACCGAAAAATTCTCAAAGGTCACCAGTGATTTTTTCTTGGCGTACCGGCCTTGCATCAAGGCCGTACCCTTAACCCCGGTATTGCAGGTTTCGGTATTCCACAGCTGCTCCTGCACTTCCGTGGCTTCCTTTTGCAGGCGCGTAACCTGCCGATAAAACGCCTGCCCATAGCTGTGGACATGGTTGTTGCGAAGCAGCACCCGATAGGCCCGAGTCAGCAAGTTCTCCACGTAATTGGGCACCTGCACTTCGGGCAACAGCATCGGAGAAGGCTTCAGCTTCACCAACAAGGATTTTTCTTCACCCACGAGCACGCTGTCGGGCACGTACCCAAGCTCCGAGAAGATGAGTTGCTTGCCTTTTGCTGGCAATATCAACTCAAATTCGCCATCCGCATTGCTCGTCGTTCCGAGAGCGGTATCAGGTACCCGCACACTAACGAACGGCAACCCCTGCCCGGTTACCGCATCCGTCACTTTGCCGAGCAGGCGCACTTGTGCAACGACTGGCCAACTTAATAGTATAGCTAGTACGACAAAGAGAAGGAGTCCTTTATACATAGTGTGTGCTTGCGGTAGGATTGAAAACAAAGAAAGTACAAGCTCGTCCGAAAATCGGAGAGTACCTTGCTGTTCAGAGTACTTGTGCTTTCTTGGTCTACTGGAACGTAACGTTGGCTTCCGTCTTAACTCGCGTGCCTCCGTACGTGTATCCGTCTCATTGTCAGCAATTTTTTTGTCATTCGCCGGCTTCGAGGCGCTGCTCCAAGTATTCTGCTTCAAACGCCAGCGTGCCGCTTCGTTCAGTCGGCCGAAGACTGAGCGGAAAAAACGTTTTCATATGGCCGATTCAGACGCCGTGGAGAGAAGCGGCTCTTCGCGTCTTTACGTTCGCGCCGCCTGACCAAAATCCAGCACCGTGGAGACGCGAAGTGTCGCGTCTCTATACCCCCTACACTGTTTGCGAAACCGATATAGTAAAAATTACATACAAAGGGCACTTGTTTAACTAGCTGACAAATAATCATTTACCACTACCAGTGCCAACAGAAAGCGTGCGTAGCGCTACATTTCCTGCGTGCTAAGCTATTACTTCCCGCTAACGGAAAACAGGTTTCCCGTTGGTCTACGACACGTAGTTTCTTTGTGGAGAATACGACTAAATCCATTATCCATTTCACTGGAATGATACAGAAGGCTAACCCTGCTATTGCTGAAAAAAGCCGGTAGATTTGGGAGAGAATCTCATACCTGGTGTTATCTAGCTACAGAAAACCTTTTCTCCTTCCTCACGCATGATTGCTTATATCAACGGAAAACTCGCTTATAAAGACCACGCCCAAGCCATCCTCGACGTGAGCGGCATTGGGTACGAAGTGCGCATTTCGCTGGCTACCTACTCCAAGCTGCCCGCCGAAGGAGAACTGGCCAAGCTCTATACCTATCAGCATATCAAAGAGGACGGGCAAACGCTCTACGGCTTTCTGGACCCGAATGAAAAGGCCCTGTTTATGCAGCTGATATCCGTGTCGGGTATCGGGCCGGGTACGGGCATTGTCATGGTATCGTCGATGTCGGTGGGCGAAATCCGCCAGGCCATTGTGCAGGAAGATGTGCGGGCTATCCAGAGCATCAAGGGCGTAGGGCCTAAAACGGCCCAGCGCGTGGTGCTGGAGCTTAAGGACAAGCTGCGCAAAGATGAGCTGCTGGCCAAAGCCGGCATCGATACCGTGCCCCTGGCCAAAGCGCACAATACAAACCGCTCCGAGGCGTTAGCTGCTCTGGTGACCCTGGGCTTTGCGCGCGCGGCTGCCGAGAAGACCCTCGACCAGATTCAGAACCGTCACGGCAACGACCTGAGCGTGGAAGAATTAATTAAATTTGCTCTTAAGTCCCATTAAGTAAGCCGCCTGCTACCAGCTACTTCAGAGCAGCCGGGGAGAAATCCGCTTACGCCTTCCATTCCTCCTACCTAACAGCTTGCGGCTCGTGGCTTGCGGCTTGATGTTTACCCTGCTTGAATACCGGCAAGAAGACCTTTACCACCGTATCCCTAGTTCTGGCGTCGTTGTTGGCGTGGTGGTCGCAGGCGGGTGCCACCGGCGGCGCCAGCGCGGCCTTCCGGCTAAGCTGGGCTACCTGGCGTAATACGGCCGGCCGGCTTGCGTGGTTACCCGATACGCCCCGCACTACGCCCACCGATACCACCCGCTACCGACCCAGCCGCCGGCCCCGCGTAGATCCGGAAGACCGTATCGGCAACCGGCTGAGCCCCCAGCGCCGGGAATCCCCCCTGCTCCTGGAACTGCCCCCGAACGTGAACCTGAACGTAAGCGTGGACGACAGCCTGCAGGGCGTGGATGTGTCGGAGCGCGTGGGAACGGACATTGACTTCCGGGACCCCACGCGTATGTCGTTTGAGGAGTACTCGCGCTGGCAGCAGCAGCAAACCATCCGCAACTACTTCCGCACCCGCGCGGCGGGCGGTGTAGCCGGGGAAGCCGGCGCACCCGCCGTTGCGCAGCGCCTGATTCCGAAGATTTACCTGGGACCCGCCGCCAATCGCATTTTCGGGGGTAACTACGTCGATATCCGACCCAATGGCTCGGTGACGGTGCGGGCCGGGGCCAAGTTCAACCGCAACCGCAACCCTACCCTAACGCTGCGCCAGCAGAAAACCGGAGACTTCAACTTTGAGCAGAACATGAACCTGAACCTCACCGGCCAGATCGGGGAGAAAATGCGGGTGACGCTCAACTATGACACGAAGGCTGCTTTCGACTTCGAAAACAACATGAAGCTCGATTTCACGGGCTTCGATACGGATATCATCCGCAAGGTAGAGTTGGGTAACGTGAGCTTGCCGCTCAACAACTCCCTGATCCAAGGCGGGCAGAACCTGTTTGGAGCTAAAACCCAGCTGCAGTTTGGCAAGCTGGCTGTGACGGCCGTAGCCTCAACCCTGCGCGGGCAGGCCGACGAGGTACGTGTATCCAACGGCGGGCAGAGCCGCACGTTTGAAATCAAGGCCAGCCAATACGAGCGGGACCGGCACTTCTTCCTTTCCCAGTTTTTCCGCGACCGGTACGACGCTTCCCTGCGCAACTTGCCCACGCTGCAGTCGGGCATTCAGATCCGGCGCTTGGAGGTGTACGTCACGAACGACAACCGCACCACCGAGAACCTACGCAACGTGGTTACGCTCATGGACCTGGGCGAGCCGGAAGTTATCTACCAGCGCGACCTGTTCGACAAAGGCGGCAACGCCCGCACGCCCACCGACAACACCGCCAACAAGGAGTATGACCTGGTGAAAGGCAACCGCGACAACCTTGGCGTGGATGCTTCCCTGGCGGGCATGGGCCTCACCAAGAACATCGACTTTGAGCACGTGCGGGCGCGCAAGCTCGACCCCCGCGAGTACACCTTCAACGAGCAGCTAGGCTATATCTCCCTCAACACCCAACTACTGCCCGAGCAGGTACTGGGTGTATCGTACGAGTACACCTACAATGGCAAGCCCTACAAAGTGGGCGAAACCTCGGAATCGTACGGGGCCAGCGTGGAGGAGGATCAGGTAGTGTTTCTGAAGATGCTGAAAAGCACTAACCCGGCACTGCAGTACCCCACCTGGGATTTGATGATGAAAAACATCTACTCCCTGAATGCTACCCAACTCAACCGTGACCAGTTCCGGCTGGATATCATTTACAAGGACGACGAGACGGGTGTAGACTTACTCTCGCTGAAAGAAGGGGAGAAAATTGCCAACATTCCGCTGGTGCAGGTTTTCAACCTCGACAACGCCAACGCCAATAACGACCGGCCCTCCGATGGCAACTTCGACTTTCTGACCGGCATCACTATCGACCCGGAGCAGGGCCGCATCATCTTCCCGCAGGTGGAGCCGTTTGGCCGCTACCTGAAGTCGAAGTTTGACACGGTAGGGGAAAGGCTGCTGGTAGAAAAATACGTGTACCAGGAGCTCTACGAGCAGGTGCAGAGCGACGCCCAGCAGCGCCAGGAAAAAGACAAGTTCTTCCTGCGGGGACGTTACCAGGCTACTTCCTCCGATGAAATTAACCTACCCGGCATCCGGGTGGCCGAGGGCTCGGTGCGGGTATACGCCGGCAGCACCCTGCTCACGGAAGGCACCGACTACCAGGTTTTCTACGACCAGGCCAAGGTAAAAGTCCTGAACCCGGCTTACCTGAACGCCGCCAACGAGCTGCGCGTGACGTTTGAGAAGGACGCCCTGGTGCAGGTGCAGCCCCGCAGCTTGCTGGGAGCCCGCTTCGACTACCGCCTCAACGACGACATCAACTTTGGGGCGACGGTACTGCACTTGCTGGAAAACCAGGCCCCGGGCATCAACCGGGTGAACATTGGCGATGAGCCGGGCAACAACACCATCTACGGCCTCGATGTGAACCTGCGCCGCGAGTCGCGGGCCCTGACGCGGTACCTGGACATGCTGCCCCTCATTTCCACGAAGGCCCCTTCCACGGTATCATTCAGCGGCGAATTTGCCCAGCTGGTTCCCGGCAAAACTCAGTTGGGCCGCGGGGAAAACGGGGTTTCCTACATTGATGACTTCGAGGCCGCCCGCACGCCCTACACGCTCACGGGCGGTGTAAGCTCCCTCACGGCCTGGCGGCTGGCGGCTACGCCTACCCCGCTGCTGAGCGGCAGCTCTACCACGGACCTGGCCGCCAACTACCGCCGCGCCAAGCTGGCTTGGTACAGCGTAGACCAGAGCTACTACAACAGCGGCCCCAGCCGCCCCAGCAACATCACCGCCGACGACCTGCTGAACCACTACACCCGGGGGGTGCAGCGCAAGGAAATCTTCCCCAACCGCGACGTAGGCACTGTGGGCAATGGCTACGAATACCCCCTGGACCTGGCGTATTTCCCGGCGGAGCGCGGCCCCTACAACTATAACCCACAGGTGGGTGCCGATGGTCGCACGCTGCCCGGTGCTGCAAGCAACTACGCAGGCATTAGCCGGGAAATCACCTTCGATACTGACTTCGACAACGCCAACATTGAGTACCTGGAGTTCTGGCTGATGGACCCGTTCCTGAAGGGAAAGAATGGCCAGATCAACGACTCTCAGAACACACCCACCGAAAATATCACGGGCGGCGAGCTGTACCTGAACCTGGGCACTATTTCGGAGGACGCCCTCAAGGATGGCCGCTACGAGTTTGAAAACGGCCTCTCCGACAACCCCGCGGAGCCGAATCGCGACACGGACGAAACCCAGTATGGCCGGGCCAGCCGCCTGCAGTTTCTCACCGATGCCTTCTCGACTGCCCCCGGTGGCCGCGACCGGCAGGATGTGGGCCTGGACGGCCTGAACGATGCCGAAGAAAAAGCCAAGTTCTCGACGGGGGTGCTGGCCAACGTGGATGACCCCTCCGCCGACAACTTCCGCCACCACCTGAGTGACTACTATTCCTCCGGCGGCCGCGACGTCAAGATTCTGGGGCGGTACAAGGAGTACAACGGGCTGCAGGGCAACTCCGCCGAGAACAGCCAGCAAAGCTCCACGCCCCTACCCGACAAGGAGGACCTGAACCGCGACAACATCATCCAGGACACGGAGCGCTACTACGAGTACCGGGTGCCGCTGCGCCCGGGGGAGCTGGAAGTAGGCCAGAACTACATTATCGATAAGGTCAGCAACCGCATCAACGGGGATATAGTCACTTGGTACCAGTTCCGGATTCCCATCCGTCAGCCCTCGGCCGTGCGGAGCGCCGATGGCAAAAACGAGCCGTTCGGCTTTAAGAGTATCCGCTTCATGCGCCTTTATCTCACGCAGTGGCAGCAGCCCACCGTGTTGCGCTTTGTGCAGATGCAGTTTGTGGCTAACCAGTGGCGCCGCTATCTGGGCACCGTGGCTGAGCCAGGCAAACCAAACGTGAATACCGATACGGATGCGGACCTGTTCACAATCTCGACGGTGAGCATTGAGGAAAACGGCCGCTCCGGCGCCGGCGGCGGCGACGCCATTCCCTACGTGCTGCCCCCCGGCATCCGCCGCGACCAGGAGTACGGCTCCAGCACGGTAAACCGCGAGCAGAATGAGCAGAGCTTGCGCCTGTGCGTGGAAGGCCTCCGGGAAGGCTACGGCAAAGCTTCCTACAAAAACATCAGCACTAACATGCTGCGCTACAAGCGCCTGCGCATGTTCCTGCACGCGGAAAGTGAAACCGGCACCCGCGACGACCAGGTGCGCGCCTTCCTGCGCATCGGCACCGACTACACCCAGAACTACTACGAGTACTCGTTGCCGCTGAAGATTACGCCCCAGGGCAGTACCACCGAAGCCCAGATATGGAACCCCCAGAATGTAATCGATGTGGCTTTCCAGGACTTCGTCGATGCCAAGGTGGAGCGCAACCGCCTGGGTATTTCCCTGCAGACGCCCTACACCAAAACCCTGGCCGACGGGCGCACCATCACGGTGCTGGGCAACCCTGATTTTTCGGCCGTGCAGGGCGTGATGATTGGCGTTTTCAACCCCACCGACAACGGGAATGATCAGTCGGTATGCATCTGGGCCAACGAGCTGCGCGTATTCGACTTCGACCGCACGGTGGGCTGGGCGGCCACGGCCCGGTTCAATACCCAGTTGGCCGACCTGGCAAACATTACGGCTACGGGCAGCTATACCTCCATTGGGTTTGGCGGCCTGCAGGACCGGGTGCAGCAACGCTCCCTGGATGACGTTACCCGCGGCGACCTGAACGCTACAGTGGCGGTGGATAAGCTGCTCCCGGAGAAGCTGGGCCTGCGCATTCCAGTGCTGGTGCAGGCTGGGCATGAGTCCCGCTCGCCCCAGTACGACCCGCTCGACCCGGATGTGAAGCTTAGCCAGTCCTTGCAGAAATTTGAGGATGCGGGCAAGCGGGAAGAGTACCGAAAAGAGGTAATCGACCAGACCAGCAGCCGCAGCTTCAGCGTGCTGAACCTGCGCAAGGAACGCACCAATCCCGAAAAGAAGGTGCGCCCCTACGACATCGAGAACTTTGCGCTGAGCTACGCCCTCACCGAACAGCTGCACACCGATATTCGCACCGATAAGGATTTCACCCGCACCTACACCGGCGCGCTGGCCTACACCTACCAGACGACGCCCAAGAACTATACGCCGCTGGCCAATGTGAAGGCCCTGGACTCGCCTTACCTGAAGTTTTTCAAGGAACTCAACTTCACGCCCCTGCCCAGCCGGTTTGCCTTTCGGGCCGACCTGGACCGCCGCTACAACGAGCGGTTCCTGCAGCGCATCACCCAGCCCGGCGAAGTTCCGTCTCCGGCTGGCATTCCGGGCGTTTTCCAGAAGAGCTTTTTCGTTAACCGCATTTACGACCTGAAGTGGGACCTTACCAAGAGCCTGGCATTTGACTACACGGCCACCAACCGTGGGGTTATTGATGAAGGTCCGGGGGCTACGCTGGGCAATTCGCCCGAGGCCGAGCGCAACCGCGCCCTGATTCGGGAAAACCTGAAGCGCGGTGGACGTACTACCAACTTCAATCAAGTAGTAGCTCTCACGTACCGGCTGCCGCTCGACAAATTCCCGCTGACTGACTGGCTCACGGCCGACACGCGCTACGCGGCTACCTACTCTTGGCAGGCGGCCTCCACGGCGCTGGTAGACCCCATCGACAGCCTGAAAACGCTGAAATTGGGTAACACGATTCAAAACAACAGCGAGTTCAGCGCCAACGGCAAGATTGACTTGGTGAAGCTCTACAACAAAGTGCGCTTCCTCAACATCATCAACAACGCCCCCGCGCCCAAGCGCCCAGCCCCAGCCGACCCCAACGCCCCGCGCGGGCGTACCCCCGCTACGCCAGCGGCGGCCGATACCACCAAGAAGTCGGAGCTGCGCTTGGTGAAGGCCGTGCTGCGCTCCTTGATGACGGCCCGTAGCCTCAACTTTACCTACACCCGCAGTGCCGGCACGCTGCTGCCGGGCTACCTGCCCCGCACCAAGTTCCTCGGCCTGGATGGTGACTTTAATGCCCCGGGCCTGCCCTTTATCCTTGGCCGCCAGTACGAGTTGGAAGAGCTGTACAACCGGGCAAACTCGCGCGGCTGGTACACCCCGGAAAGCCAGTACCTCAATACCCCGCTCAGCAACCTTGCTACCACGGACCTGAACCTGCGCACCAGCCTGGAACCGTTCCGCGACTTCAACATTCAGCTGGATGCCCGCCAGCAGACAGTCCGCAACAACGAGTCGTTTTACCGGCGGGCTATTGACGAAACTACCCAGCTTCCACTGAACGAGCTGGCCCCCCGCCTGCCCCTGGAAACGGGGTCTTTCTCCGCTTCCTTTATTTCGGTAGGCACTCTGTTTGGCGACCTAAGCCGGGACGGCACGGATTCCAAGGCCTTCAGCCAGTTTGTGACGAACCGCGGCTTTGTGCGCGATAAGCTGGTAGCCGCTACCGATGCCAACGACCCTAAGTACAGCTACAACTCCCAGGACGTGCTGATTCCGGCTTTCCTGGATGCCTACCGCGGCCGGTCTTCCAGCGGCTACAAAGCCAAGAAGTTCGACCCCTTCTCGGTACTACCGGTTCCCAACTGGCGCGTCGACTACAACGGTTTGAGCGAGCTGCCCCTGGTTCAGCGCTACTTCCGCTCCGTCACCCTGTCGCACGCCTACTCCTCGGTGTACAATGTGAGCAGCTACTCCACCTCGGCGCAGTACCTGAGCAAGCCCGAGGATTTTCCGACGGTGGTGCAGGACGGGCTGTTTGTTCCGTACTACGTGCTGGGGCAGGTAAGTATCATCGAGCGGATGTCGCCGCTGATCCGACTGAACGTGCAAACGCTGAACAACCTGACCGGCAACGTGGAGTACCGGACGGAGCGCCAGGTTTCCCTGAACACTATCAACGCCCAGGTAACCGAAGTTCACACGGAGGAAGTAATCTTTGGCTTTGGCTACGTGACCAGCCAGTTGAAGCTACCGTTCCGCATCGGCGGGGAGCAGCGCATCCTGCGCAACGAGCTAACCGCCCGCCTCGACTTATCCATCCGTGACAACACCACGGCGCAGCGCACTATTGTGGATGCCAGCACGACCGAATTGGGTACCCCGCGCGGGCAGATTGTGAATGGCAGCCGGCAGGTGCAGCTACGCCCTACCATCGACTATGTCCTCAACCAGCGGCTCAACCTGCAGTTCTACTTTACCCGCGTGATTTCGGAACCGCGGGGCACTTCCGGCTACCGCAACGCGGCCACGGAAGGCGGCCTGCAGCTGCGGTATAGCCTCTCCCAGTAACCGCCCGGCGCCAACAGAAAAGCCTCCTATCTTCGTGAGACAGGAGGCTTTTTTCTAACCTCTTCGGCTGGCTTCTGCGTTAGCCAATCCAGGATTTAACCCTTACTTTTGGGCACGGCCCATTGCCGTGGCATCCCAGACTCTTATTTCACCCCTGCTTTTATGAATTTGCCTGCCACCCTCAAGTACACCAAAGAACACGAGTGGGTTCGTGTTGAAGGCGACGTAGCGTATATCGGCATCACCGACCACGCCCAGCGTGAACTCGGCGACATCGTATATGTTGACATCGACACCCTGGATAAAGAAGTAGCTCAGAACGACGTATTTGGTACCGTTGAGGCAGTAAAGACCGTTTCGGATCTGTTCAGCCCCATCACCGGCACCGTACTCGAAATAAACGACAAGCTCGACAGCAGCCCCGAGCTGGTTAACTCCGACCCCTACGGGGATGGTTGGATGGTGAAGATTTCGGTAAGCAACCCCGCCGAGCTGGAAGCCCTTCTCTCCGCCGAAACCTACGGTGAACTGGTAGGAGCTTAATTTTCTTCCTGATGTCTCCGGCCCCGCCCACGCCACGCCGCCGCGCCTACCTTGCGCTGCCCGTCGCGTGGGCGGTGTTTATTCTGGTCCTTACGCTTACTCCCGCCAACCAGATGCCGCCTCAGCCCCGCTGGCAACTCCTTTCGTTTGATACGGCGGCGCATGCGGGTGTTTTCTGGATGCTGGCCGTGCTTAGCTACTTTTCGGCCCGCCGCCAGCTTACGTGGCCTTGGTTACAGCGCCACTGCGTGTGGGTACTATTGGTAGCGGGGGTTGCCTTCGGCTTGCTGATTGAGCTACTGCAAACCACCATGGCAGTGGGCCGGCACGGCGAATGGACCGATGGCCTCAGCGACGCTATCGGTATGGGCCTCGGCCTACTAATGGCTTGGGGAGTTAGACATAAGTTCAGCTGATTCCGTCCTGGGTATGCGGCACAACTACTTGCGTGGCGGCTGGGTCGCGTCGCCTTTTCTAGGCTTTTGGCTACTCACTGCACTACCGGCCGCATCTCAGGATATGGCACGTGTTCGTCAGACCCTAACGGTGCTTACCAGTAAGCGGCTGCATGGGCGCGGATATACGCACCGGGGCGACCAACGGGCAGCAGCTTATTTAGCCAAACGCTTCAAGACCTTGGGCCTAAAAAGCTGGACAAAAAAGTACCGGCAGCCCTTTCCCCTCGCCGTCAACACTTTTCCGGGCGCTTTAAGCGTAACGCTCGGCAAGCACGTGCTGCGCCCTGGCAAGGACTTTATTCCTGATCCTACTTCCGGCTCCTTACAGGAGAAATTAGCCGTCGTCTACTTCGATACGTTGGCTTTCACAGATCCAGTTAGCTTAAGCAAACTGCTTCAGCAGGACTTGCGGCATACGGCAGTAGTGTACTCGCAAGCAGTTCAGGCACGATTGGCGCAACGGCCTGAGTTGGTAGCCAAGCTAACCCAGGCATCGGCAGTGGTGGTATTGACTACGGATAAGCTTACGGCATCTGTTGCGGCTACGCAGCGTGGGCAAGCGCGTCTAATCGTCCGGGCAGCCGCATGGCCCACTAGGGAAGCCTGGCTTTCCCTGAATATTGAAGCAAACCTGCTTCCCCGATATGTTACGCAAAACGTTTTGGGCTATGTTCCAGGCACGGCAGTACCCGACTCTTTTGTAGTGGTAGCAGCCCACTATGACCATCTGGGGGAACTCGGCCGAAAGGCATATTTCCCTGGCGCCAATGATAACGCGAGCGGAACGGCTATGCTGCTGGAACTGGCTGCCTATTTTGCCCAACCAGCCCATCGGCTTCGGTATTCTGTGGCTTTCATTGGTTTCAGCGGGGAGGAAGCAGGCCTGCTCGGCTCGCAGTTTTTCGTGCATCAGCCCACTATTCCGTTGGCAAACATTCGTTTCCTACTCAACCTGGACTTAGTGGGTACTGGCGCAGAAGGGATAACCGTCGTCAACGGAAAAGTACACGCTGCCGAGTTCCAGTTACTCCAACAACTTAATTCAGAGTCGGGCGCTATAGGCTCCATAGCTGCTAGAGGACAAGCGGCCAACTCCGACCATTTTCCTTTTTCGGAGTATCAGGTTCCTGCGTTCTTTTGGTACACCCGGGGTGGCACGGCTGCCTACCATGATGTTCACGACCAAGCACCGCAACTGCCTCTTACCCTGTTTCCGCAGGTATTCGATTTAGCCAAACGGTTTTTGACGAAAATTACGCGCACCCTATAAACGCAGTTATTCCGACCAAGCTCGGGATACCGCGAGCTTGGTCGGAATAACTATACTAACGACCTTGAAGAGACGAGTAGGCTAGCTTAGCCGTTCGACTTGAAGGAATTCATGATTTGCTTGGCAACCATTTCCCACTCCGGCTTCTGACGGTCGGCGCAGGTGAAGGTGCACATGAGCAACTTGCCCTCCACGTCAGTGAAGAAAATCAGGTTATATACCTCATGGCCAAGCTCAGGCTTCATCAGCTCCAGGTAACCTACCTGACGGCCGCTGATTTCCTTGAGACCTTTACCAAACCAACGAGCATCGGGAAACTGCTTGCTGTAGGTTTTGATAAAGTTG
Source organism: Hymenobacter lutimineralis (assembly GCF_008271285.1). NCBI lineage: Bacteria > Pseudomonadati > Bacteroidota > Cytophagia > Cytophagales > Hymenobacteraceae > Hymenobacter > Hymenobacter lutimineralis. The sequence goes on from NZ_VTHL01000002.1 coordinate 229,258, forward strand.
TCCGTGTACATCTGGATCATGTCCTGATCAGCCGTGTTGTCGGTGTAGGTAAAGGAGATGCTTGCCTGCTTGTTGTTGGTGTAGATCAGGCTGGGACGGCTCTGCGCTTTGGCGTAGAGGAAGTCCATTTGCTGCTCGCTCATCACCTCAAACCCTTTGGGGATGAGGATTTCAACACGTTCGCTCAGCACGCGCTTTTTGATGAGTTCAACCTCAGCAGCGGGGCGAGCAGCCATCAGCAACAGCATCAGGCTCAAAACAGGAAGGAGTAAGGCTTTTTTCATGGTCGTAGGCTGAAAAAAGTGAGTAATCAAAAAGAATCTGGATGTCTAGCGCAGTGAAGAACTGCTTTCGAACATCTCAAGTTAAGAATTAAATCTGAAACTCCAAGTATTCCGATACAAAAATATCATTATGCCGGAGTTCAGGCAAGCGTGGGGCACAAGAAAAGTATGATCTACTGACTTGTTCTCTACCAGCTTGTGGCAAAGTTACAGCTTCTTCAGTTAATCAACACTAAAAAGTTCAAAAAATATTTAAATAAGCGCATTCGTATTTTTACTCTTTTAAATCCTACTAACCCATCGACTTTTTGTTGCGCACAGTAGGCCGGCTGCTAGAGAATATTGTTGATTTGCTCCTTAATTTTCTCTAGTTCTTCCTTCATACCAACCACTAAGTGCTGAATTGTAGGATTATTGGCTTTAGATCCAATAGTATTGATTTCACGCCCCATTTCCTGTGCAATGAAGGCTAATTTCTTGCCAACAGGTTCAGGTAGAAATACGGTTTCGTTGAAATAGTGCAAATGACTGACCAACCGCACCTTTTCCTCGGCGATATCAAGCTTCTCTATATAATACAGAATTTCCTGCTCAAAACGCGTGGGGTTGAAGTGTTCACTACTGGTTATATCAGCCAAATGATTTTGCAGGCGTAACCGCACTTGCTCAATGCGCGTGGGGTCCTGTTTCTCTACGTCGGCGAGCAGAATCCGGATTTTGTCGACGTAGCCTAAAATTTCCGTGGTAAGCGTCTGACCTTCGTCGCGGCGGAACTGATTGGCCCGGTCGAGGGCCTCCTGCAACAGCGGCAGCAACTCTTCCCACGGCACCTCTTCTTCCTCTTCGGTGGCAGCACTGGCATCAGTTGGGATGCGGAGGGCTCCGGGCAAGGCATGTGCCAGGGCAATTAGCTGCTCTGTAGAAAGCCCGAGCTGCTGGTTTACTTCCGTGAGCTCCTGCCAGGCAGTGCGCAATGCTTCCTTGTTTACAATAGAGCCCTGGGCGCCCGTGGCGCGGGGCCGGGTGAAATCAAAGTTGAGGTTTACCTTCCCCCGGACTAACTGCTTGGCAATCAGATTACGGATTTCCAGCTCCCTTTCCTGCAGAAAGCGCGGCAAGCGTAAGCTCAGGTCCAGGGTTTTCGAATTGAGGGACTTTATTTCAACGGAAGCTGAGTACCGTTCCGTGTCGCGCTGGGCGCTTCCGAAGCCGGTCATTGAATACAACATAAAGAGACACTGGTTTTTAAGGCAAAACTACGCTTTTGCAAGGCGCTAAAGCGGCGTAACATAAGCATAATCTTCGCGTCATGCTGGCATAATAGGGCCCGGGTACTTTTGCGGCACCAGACAACAGCCCCCTCTATGCAACGCTCTTTTCTTCTGTTGATTATGCTTCTGATCAGTACCTGGGCCACGGCCCAGCAAGGTACTATCCGAGGTAATGTGAAAGACAAAAAGACCGGCGAGGCCGTAATTGGGGCTACGGTGCTCGTCACCGGAACCATTCAGGCCACCCCCGTAGGCGTAGATGGTACGTACGCCCTTGAGTTGGCGCCGGGCACCTACAGCATCACCATTACCAACATTGGGTACAAGACGCAAATCTTCCCCAGCATCGCGGTGGCACCTGGCGCTACGACGACTCTCAATGCCACGCTGGAGGAAAATACCACTACGCTGCAGGAAGTAACTGTAACCGGACAGAAGCAAACCGGCACGGAAGTGGCCCTGATCCAGGATCTGAAGAAAAGCGAGGTGGTGGTGAGCGGGATGTCGAACGACCAAATTGTAAAATCCTTAGACCGGGACGCTTCGGAAGTAGTGAAGCGCATACCCGGCGTGACCATCCAGAACAATGCTTTCGTAGTTATTCGGGGCCTTTCTGAGCGTTACAACACGGTTTTGTTGAACGATGCACTTACGCCTTCGGCTGAAACTGATACCCGCTCTTTCTCCTTCGACGTGCTGCCCAGCTCGGTTATCGACCGAATTCTGGTGTACAAATCGGGGGCTCCGGAGCTGCCCGGCGAAATGGGTGGCGGCATTGTGAAGGTATACACCAAGAACTCCGCCATCGACAACAGCACCACGTTTTCCTTGTCGGGCGCGGGCCGCGCGGGCACCACGTTCAACTCCTTTATGCGGGGCAACAATGCGCCCACCGACTGGCTGGGCTTCGACAACTCGCAGCGGGCATTGCCTACTGGTACGCCCGGCGTTATTTCTTCCGACAATACTACGCCTGAACAGCTCACGGCGGTAGGCCGGACTCTGCGCAACGACTGGGGCATGCGCTCCGTGACGGCCCGACCTGACCTGCGTGCCTCCCTGGGCCTCACGCGTCGCCTCACCCTGGGCACTGCCGACCTGACCAACATCACCTCGGTGTCTTACTCCAACACGCTGGAACAGTATACCGTGAGCCGGGCCCGCTACAACCAGCCTTCGGGGGGGACTATTCAGCGGCAGTTCAGCTACCAGGACCAGCAAAGCACGGCCGGCGTGCGGCTGGGCATCGTGCACAACTGGGCCGTGCGCCTGAATGCCCGCCACAAGGTGGAGTTCCGCAACCTGTTCAACCAGATTGGGGCCGACCAGGTAGTGCTGCGAACCGGCGTAAACGAAGCTGACGGCTACGACCGGCGCGACTATGCCTTCCACTACACTAGCCGCAGCATCTACTCGGGCCAGTTGCAGGGAACCCACACGCTAGGCGCCCGCGAAGCCACTACCGTAACTTGGACCGGGGGCTACAACTATGTGAACCGCAACGAGCCGGACTTCCGCCGGGCCCGCACCCAGCGTGAGCTGGGCACCGAGGACCCATTCCGCGTGAGCATTGGGCGGGAGCTAGTAGAAACCAGCCGCTTCTACTCCGACCTTCAGGAAAACACCTACATGCTGAGCGGGCAGCTGGAGCGCCGCCTCCGGGGCCGCGACACCACCAGCACTAGCGCCTACAAGCTGCGCGCCGGCTTCTATACCGAGCGGAAGAGCCGCGACTTTAATGCTCGCCTGATTGGCTTTGTGCGCGGAACCGAGAATGGCTTCGATAACAGCATTCTGACGCGCCCTATTGAGCAGGTGTTTGCGCCGGAGAACTTCGGACCAGAGAAACTGCAGGTAGATGAGGTGCGCAACCCCAGCCGCAACTACACCGCCGACAATACCCTGATAGCGGGCTACGTGGGCACCACAGCTCCCATTAGTGATAAAGTAAACTTGTCGGGTGGGGTGCGCATCGAATACAACGACCGGCAGGTGAACACAGCTACGTTGGGCGACGAGCCAGTGAATACCCGCGAGAAGCGCACCATTGTCATGCCTTCGTTCAACTCCACTTACAACTTCAGCCTGCGCAGCCTGCTACGCGCCGCTGCCAGCGTGACGGCCAACCGCCCCGAGTTCCGGGAGCAGGCCCTCTACCCCTACTACGACTTCAACAACACCGCGCTGATTATCGGCAACCCGCAGCTGAAGACGGCTACCATCTACAATGCTGATCTGCGCTACGAGTTTTACCCCAGCCCCACGGAAATGCTGTCGGGCGGTATTTTCTACAAGCACTTCAACGACGCCATTGAGCAGACACAGCAGCCGGCCAGCGGCTCGTTGCCCAACATCAAACCCGCCAATGCCGATGCCGCATACGACTACGGCGCCGAAATAGAAGTGCGCAAGTCGCTGGCGGGCCTGGGCAAGGCCGATATCTGGAACCGCTTCTCGGTTCTGCTCAATGCTTCCATCATCCGCAGCCGGGTAGACCTGAGCAGTGACTCTTCGCAGATTGCCCGGCGGCCGCTCCAGGGCCAGTCGCCTTACGTGGTGAATGCCGGCGTGTTCTACCAGGATACGGACCGGGGCTTGCAGCTAAACGTGCAGTACAACGTGGTAGGCAAGCGCATCTTTCTGGTGGGCAACCGCGACATCTTCACTATTTACGAAATGCCGCGCAACGTGCTCGACATTGCCGTGACCAAGAGCCTGGGCGAGCGGCTGGAAATTAAAGGCGGTATTCAGGACGTGTTTAACCAAGCCGTGCGCCAGGTGCAGGACGTGGACTTTGATGCTAAGATTACCAGCGCCGACCGCGACTTTGCCCGCTACCGCCGGGGCCAGTACACCACCCTGGGCCTGGTCTACCGCTTCTAACAATAAGGTAACATTCGCCTAAAGAAAGCATAACGCCTTCCGTAGCCCGGGAGGCGTTTTTTCATGGGTACTTCGCACCGTCATTTCACCAACGTCTTTCTGACTATGAAAAAGTTTGTACTTCCTGTTCTGGTACTGGCCGCGCTGCTGGGCTCACCTGCCTTCTCGGCACTGGCGCAGGCCCCCGTGGTAACCGTCAAGGACAAGATTACGACAAATACGACCTGGACCAGCAACAACGTCTACTTGCTGGACGGCTTTGTGCGGGTGGCCGATGGCGCTACCCTCACCATTGAGCCCGGCACCGTTATTAAAGGAAAAAAAGATACTCAGGGCACCCTCATCATCGAGCAGGGCGGCAAACTGATGGCCGATGGCAAACCCAACCAGCCCATTGTGTTTACTTCGAACTCACCCAAGGGCAGCCGCGCCCGCGGCGACTGGGGTGGCGTGATTCTGCTGGGCCGTGCCCCCCAGAACATCAGCGGCACCACGGCCGTGATTGAGGGCGGCGTGAACGGGGTATTTGGTGGCACCGTGGCCAACGACAACTCCGGCGTGCTGCGCTACGTGCGCATTGAATTCCCCGGCGTGGCCTTCCAGCCCGACAACGAAATCAATGGCCTGACGCTGGGCGGCGTGGGCTCGGGCACCATCATCGACCACGTGCAGGTTTCTTACTCCGGCGACGACTCTTACGAGTGGTTTGGCGGCAGCGTGAATGCCAAGCACCTGATTTCCTTCCGGGGTCTGGACGATGACTTCGACTCCGATAACGGCTTCTCGGGCAAGGTGCAGTACGCCGTGAGCCTGCGCGACCCGGAAGTGGCCGACATTTCGGGCTCCAACAGCTTTGAGTCGGACAACGACAAGAACGGCTCGGCCAACTCGCCCAAAACTAGCGCTGTTTTCTCGAACGTGAGCAGCTTCCTGCCGGCCTCCACCAACCTCAACTCCGACTACAAGCGGGCCATGCACATCCGGCGCAACTCGGCTTTGTCGGTTTTCAACTCCGTCTTTACGGGTTGGCCGACGGGCCTGCTGCTGGATGGCACGCCCACTGAGGCCAACGCCACCAGCGGGGAGCTGCAGCTGAAAAACAACGTGCTGGCTAGCAGCAAAAGTAACTTTGCCGCCGCATCCGGCAGCACCTACGACGTGGCCGGCTTCTTTAACGCGGCTACCCGCGGCAACCAGCTGACCACCACCGACGCCCTGGGTCTCGACGCCAACAACTTCAGCCTGACGGCGCCCAAGTTCCTGCCGCAGGCGGCTTCCATCCTGCAGGCCGGCGCCGACTTCACAGACACGAAAATCAGCGGGGAGTTCTTCGATAAGGTTGCTTTCCGCGGGGCCTTTGGGACCGAGGACTGGACTGCCGGCTGGACCAACTTCGACCCGCAGAATACCGACTACTCTTCGGGCATCACAACGGCCAGCCGCGCTAAGTCCGATCAGGTGGATGGCCTCAATGTATTCCCCAACCCGGCTGCCGGCCAGGCTTCCCTTGCGTTTGTGCTGCGCCGCGGCGCTACGGCGCAGGTACGGGTGCTTGATGTGACGGGCCGCGAAGTAGCAGCCCTGGCCCCAACCGCCAAACTGGCCGCTGGTGCCCACACGCTGGCCTTGCCTGCCCTGAAAGCCGGGGTGTACGTGGCCTCCATTACCACCGAGGAAACCACCCAGGCCGTGCGGTTTATCGTGACCAAATAAGCGTCTTGAGTTCTTAGTCGAAAAAGCCTGTTCCGCTGCGGAGCAGGCTTTTTCTGTTCTCTGGTGCCTGCCGCCCTCTGGAGTTTGCGTAGCTTGCGCCCATGCCCAAACCCCGCGTGCTGATGCTTCCCAAGTGGTATCCTAACCGCTACGACGACCAGGATGGGGACTTCGTGGCGCGCCATATAGCCGCTATTGACCCCCACGCGGAGGCAGCCGTTCTTTTCGCCACGGTGGCCCGGGGCCCGCTGAAATCGTTGCTGGAATGCGAGTCTGCGCTTGCGAATTCTGTACCTACGCTGCGTTATTACTATCGTGCCCGGATTACCGGCTTTGCGTTCATCGATAAGGTTCTGAAGCTGGCCTTGTACTTCTGGTGTATGCAGCTGGGCTACCACCGCTTGGTGCGGCACTGGGGGGCGCCTCCTACCCTCGCCCACGTGCACGTGCTGCTACGCACCGGCTTATGGGCGTGGTGGCTGCGGGTAAGCACTGGCCTCCCCTTTCTCATTACCGAGCACTGGACGCTGTATCAGCCCCAGAACGCGCACCGCATCAGCTGGCTGCGCCGCCTGCTTACCCGCGCCGTTGTGCATCGGTCAGCTGGGCTACACACGGTTTCTGAAAACCTGCGCGAGGCGCTGGTTAAGCTTGGCATTCGGCACAAGCACTCGGTGGCTATTCCAAACGTAGTCAATACCGAGCTATTCCACCCAGGCCCGGCCACAGAGCGTCGGCCAGCCAGTCTTCTGCACGTAGCGGCGTTCAATGAAGAAGCCAAAAACCTGAGTGGAGTACTGCGGGTGGTAGCTAAACTGCGCCGGGAGCGGCCGGGCCTCCGATTGCGGGTGGCTGGCTACGGCCCGGCTCAGTTGCAGCTGCAGCAGCTGGCCGCCGACCTGGGCTTGCTGCAAGATGGAACGGTAACCTTTTTGGGCAAGCTGGCTCCGGCCGAGGTGGCGGCCGAAATGCGCCAGGCCGCCTGTTTTGTACTCTTCAGCAACTATGAGAACCTGCCGTGCGTGCTCATTGAGGCCCAATCCAGTGGGTTACCGGTCGTGGCTACCCGGGTTGGCGGCGTGCCCGAGCTGGTGCCCGATGCTAGTCGGGGCCTGCTGGTAGAAGCCCGCGACGAGGTGGCCCTGACCGGTGCCCTACAGACCGTGCTAGACGCGCCCGAACTCTACGACCCTGCTGCCTTGCATGCCTATGCTGTCCGGCACTTCAGCTACGAGGCCGTAGGCAGGCAGTTCCTAGCCTTTTACGCTGGCGCAGTTCCTCAAGCAGCTATATCTGCCGCCGCGGCTGCATCTTAACAGGCTTTTTCCGGGTTTGATGATTCGCCGCTTTCTCCACAACTTCTTTACTCGGCTCAGTACGGCCATTCTCAGCTTTGGGGTGGTGTGGCTGACGGCCCGCTACCTGGGAGCCGCCGGACGGGGAGCCGTGAGCTTGTTTGTGACGGATACGGCGGCCCTGCTTTTATTTACGGGCTTGCTGGGCGGCTCTTCCCTTATATACCTGGCCCCGCGCCGCAACGTATGGCACCTGCTGCTGCCTGCCTACGTCTGGGCGATGCTGGTGTGTACATTTGGCGTGACAGTCGTCGCCGGGCTCCGGCAGCCGCCTCTGGCATATCTGGGACATTTGGCCGGCATCAGCCTGCTGCAGGCTTTCTTCTCCATCAATACCCTGCTGCTGCTGGGGCGGCGGCGCGAAAAGGCCTACAACCTCCTTTCGGTACTGCAGGTGCTTTTGCTGGCCGGCTTGCTGTGGGGCGCTTTCTCCGCCCGGGCGGCGTGGATTTCCATTGATACGTATTACGCCGTTTCTTACCTCTCCTACGGTCTACCCTGGGGCCTGAGCTTCTGGTGGCTGCTGCGCCTCCCAGACCGCCGCGAGCAAAGCCGGCGGCTTCGGGCCGTTACCCGGGAGCTGGCCCGCCATAGCCGGGGGGCCCACCTTTCCAATATTCTGGGCTTTGCCAACTACCGCCTTAGCTACTACTTCGTGGCGCATTTCGCCGATGCCCGGGCGCTGGGCATTCTATCAGTAGGTGTGGCACTAGCGGAGGCTATTTGGCTGATTCCGCGCAGCACGGCCCTGCTGCAGTATGTAGACCTGGTTAATGCCCCCGATGGTTCTCACTTTCCACCGGCGGCGCAACGGGCGGCCCGCCTCACGTTGCTGGCTACTGTGGGCGCCCTGCTTGTTCTGGCGAGCTTACCCACCGCCTTTATCACGGAGGTGTTCGGGCCGGAGTTTGGACCGGCGCGGGGCGTCATTCTGCTTCTAGCGCCGGGCGTGTTGGCTGCCGCCGTGCAAATGCTCATCAGCAGCTACTTTGCCGGGCTGGCCCGCTACGCAGTCAATAATTTTGCGGCCCTGCTTGGGCTGATTGTCACGCTGCTGGGCTGCACGCTGCTGATTCCTCGCTTCGGCATCCGGGGTGCAGCTTTAGCCAGCACCTTTTCCTACCTGGCTTCCACGGGCCTGCTGCTATGGCGCTTCCGGCAAGCTACGGACGCCGGGCCCGGTGCGTTTCTACCACGTGTGGCCGACCTAAGTGCGGGCTGGAACCTGCTGCGTCAGCGCCTTCGCTAAGAAGTTGCTTTAATCGTCACCTCGAAATAGGGTACGGGCTCCGCCAGCGCGTCAGGTGGAGAAGTCGATAAGGCAGCGGGTAGATACACGGCGCATAGGGTGTTGCTTACCTGCACGAGCTGGCCGGAAGCAGCCGTGGGCAAGCCATCCAGGATGCCGGCCAGTACTTCCCAGCGCGGCTGCCCGGGCTGCCGGCTGGCATCGTGCCATACCACCACAGTTTGCGGGCCTACCAAGTACTCAAATACCCGCCGCGTATCCGTGCGCACGGCCTCATACTGATGGTCGCCATCAATGAACACCACATCAAAGTGTCCTAGCGCCGCAAAATCGTAGGTGGCGGAGTTGCCATACAGGTGCTGTACGTTGGCCAGGGGCCGCGAGAAAAAGCCGTGCAACTCGATGTAACGCTCCGGCAGCTGCCGGGCGCGCAGCTCCGCCGCCGATAAATTTAGTGTGTACACTGCGGCAGCGACTTCGGCTACGTTGGCGGCACTTTCGCCGCGCCAGGTTCCTATTTCGAAGTAGCGGCACCGGGGGCTTCGCCGCGCCAGGGCCCGCAGCAAGGCCAGATCCGTAGGCAACGAGCCGCCGTCCCGGAAAGCAAAGGGTCGTACGGTTTCCCCGGCGCTGGAAAGCAGGATCGTGAGGGGCAGCACTGGCAACCCGCCAACCAGCACGCCCCAGCGGGAGCTGTGCATTAGGGCTTGGCGCTGCCAGGCACTTTCATCGGTGGCCAGCACGTGGTTGAGCAGCCACGGGTTGCGCGCTATGCTGCCAAGCGCCCGCAGGGCCTTCGTAAATCGGAACACGGAAACAGGGGTTAGCTGATCGGTACTTTGCGCAGGATGGCCTCAATCAGGTCCTGGGTACGAATGCCGTCGGCTTCGGCCTCGTAGTTGAGCAGGATGCGGTGGTTGAGCACATCAGCGGCTACTTCCTTGATGTCTTCGGGCAGCACATAGTCGCGCTCATCCAGAAAGGCCACGGCTTTGGCGGCCCGGTGCAGGGCTATGCTGGCCCGGGGACTCACGCCAAACTGCACGTACTGCTGAAAATCTACCAGGTCGTATTCGGCGGGCTTGCGCGTGGCAAACACCAGCTCGATGATGTACTTCTCCAGCGTTTCGGAAATCTGCACTTGGTTGATAAGGCCGCGAATTCCGAAGATATCTTCCTTGGTAAGCACCGGGCTAACCTCGCCCACGTAGCTGAGGTTGGCCATACGGCGCATCACTTCCAGCTCATCGGCTTTTTTGAGGTAGTCGATGTACACCTTCATCATGAAGCGGTCTACCTGGGCCTCGGGCAGCGGGTAGGTTCCTTCCTGCTCAACCGGGTTCTGGGTAGCCAGCACCAGAAACGGCAAGTCCAGCGGATAAGTCGTCTCGCCGATGGTTACCTGCCGCTCCTGCATGGCTTCGAGCAGAGCGCTCTGCACTTTGGCCGGGGAGCGGTTGATTTCATCGGCCAGCACTAGGTTGGCGAAGATGGGGCCCTTCTTCACTTCAAACACTGCTTGGTTCTGGTTGTACACCATGGTCCCAATCAGGTCGGAGGGCAAGAGGTCAGGGGTGAACTGCACGCGCTGAAACGGCAGGTGCATCACCTTCGACAGGGTGCTGATGGTAAGCGTTTTGGCCAGCCCGGGCACGCCTTCCAGCAGAATGTGCCCGCCCGTGAACAGGCCAATGAGCAGCCGGTTGACCATGTAGTGCTGACCTACTACCACTTTCCCTACTTCGGCAAAGACCTGCCGGATTTTGTCGCGGTAATTTTCCACAGAATACTGTCAAGTGAGAAGCGAAGGTACCGCCCGGCCACGCAAACCAATGACGGGGCTGCTCTCCGGCTAGTTGGTTGCCTGCCCAAGATACGGCATGCGCCACATTCCGCCACCGGGTGGTTTTTCCGGCGGGGGTAGTCGGTTGGCGCTTTCCCCCACCCTAACCGTTCAGATTGCATCTATTGAATATCCTATATAAATTACCTCGCATTTTTTGTATTCCATTCCGCTCTACTTTCAAGTCATCCTATGAAAAAAACCTTACCTACAAACGGCAGAACGGGGCTTTCCCATTACGCGTGGCGCTCATTGCTCGGGCTTAGCCTGGTTACTACTCTGGGGCTGGCTCCGGCAGCTGGTGCGGCCTCCACGCCTGGTAGCGCAGCCGCCAGCCGGACCCTGGCCGAAACGGATTTGCTGGTTGACTCCGACATGACCTTGTCGTATGCTGGCGCACCGGATGGCGCTTACGCCTTTCACAACGTAACGGTCACTAACGGGGCCAGGCTCACTGTGGAGTGGGGCGTAACGGTAGCCGTTTCGGGCAAAATGACGGTTGAGGCGGGCAGTTCGCTGGAGTGCCAGGGCCTCGTGTACGGGCCGGGTAGCTTTGTGCTGGCTGATGGTGCCCAGCTGGCCATTTATGGAACCGAGGGCATTGCGGCCGAAGGTCAGAACTCGGGAGTTATCCAAACGGCCACTCGCTCCTTCAGCGACCTGGCCAGCTACGTATACGCGGTGCCGCCAGTCTTCGTGGTAGACAGCCCGCCCGTGACGGGCAGCGGCCTCCCCGATCAAGTGGAATTCTTGGTCATCGGACCGGACCTAAGCTCATCAGCGCGCCAGCAAAAGCCCAACGACTCCTTCTTCGCGCTGCTCCTGAGCAAGGACGTGAAAGTGCGCAGCGCGCTGGGGCTTTTCTCCGCCGATCTTTACTTGAATGAGCATACCCTCACACTGCTTTCTACAGAAAACCAAACGGCGGAAGTGGCCCTTCTTGACCTTTTCGAAGGCTTTACGGGTGAGGTCATCGGGAGTACGGCCGTTATGCAGAAGTACCTTAGCGCGCCAGCTGCTATTGGGTACCATCACTTGTCTTCGCCCGTGCGGCAGGCGCCCTTCTCCAGCCTGAACACCGGCGGCAACTTCAAGGGTATTTTCAATGCAACGTATAACTCGGCGGCCAAGCCTGCGGCCGTAACGCCTTTTCCCAATGTGTTCGGGTACGACGACAGCCGCCGCTCTACCCCCAACGAATCGTACGGCCAAGGCTTTTCGCGGGGCTGGTTTTCGCCTACGGGCGGCAACATGGAGGATGGCCGGGGCTACTCCGTCAACATCAGCAGAGGCCAGACGCTTAAATTTTCCGGGGAGCTGAACGGGGGCGACGTCGGGCCCATTGAGCTTATCAGCGGCGACCAGGAAGATGGGGGCTGGAACCTGCTGGGCAACCCCTACCCTTCGACCATCGACTGGAGCCTGGCGGTTCCCAACGAGGTGATTCCACCCGGCATGGATGCTTCTGCTTACATCTTCACGCCTACCAGCCGCTATGGCGGCACGTACCGGACGTATTTCAACAACGGCGACGGCACCGAGTTTGGCGACCCTTCCATTGCACCGGGCCAGGGCTTCTTCACGCGTTTGCTCAACCAGAACGACTCCCGGGAGCTGACCTTCACTGATGCGCTGCGCTCATTTAGCGCGGGCCTGGGTCCCACGGAGCTGCGAGCTGGTCAACCATTCGGCTACAAATCCGTGGTCAAGAAAAAAGCGGCTCCCACCGTACCCTATGTCCAGCTGGAGCTGAAGTCGGCGGGAGGGACCCAGGATGCCGCCTATGTGTACTTTCAGCCAAATGCCACGGCTACAGTAGAAAACCGCTACGATGCGCCTAAGCTGCGCAACCTGGGCGAAGCCTCCCTCTTTACTTTGGTGGGCACCCAGGAGCTAGCCGTGAACGGGCAGGCCCCACTGGCGGGCAGCGCCATTAGCATACCGGTGGGACTGAGCGCCGCGGCGGGCACCTACACCATTCAGGCCGGGCAGCTCCTCAATTTTGCCAGCGGACAGTCGGTAGAACTTATTGACAACGCGACGGGCAGCACCATCGACCTGCGGCAGCAGCCAGCTTACACCTTTACCCTGGATAAGGCGTTTTCCGGGCAGCGCTTCAACCTACGCTTCGGGGCCAACAGCGTGACGGGCAACCACGATGCCGTGAAGTCGGCGCAGGTGGCCCTATACCCCAACCCCGCCCGCACCTCATTTGAGCTTCATATTCCGGTAGTAGCCGGAGGTAAGACGGTGAAAGCCTCGCTCTACAACAGCCTGGGCCAGCGCGTGCAAACGAAGCTGATACCGATGACCGCCAATGGTGCCGCGGCTTCTTTCGACGTGCAGCAACTGGCCCGCGGGGTCTACTCCCTGCAGCTGGAGATTGGGGCATCCCGCCTCACCAAGCGGGTGGTAGTAGAGTAGAACTCAATGAGTATGTTCTTTTAGTTATTTCTCACTTTTTGTTTCCTATGAAAAACTTTCTCTTGAATCTACTGCTTGTGGGTGGGCTCTTGGTGGCTGGCAGCACGGCTGCGTACGCCCAGGGGGAGCCACCGGAAGGTGGGCCCGAGCCGGACGCCCCTACCGATGTGCCTATTGACGGCGGTGCCTCGCTGCTACTGGCAGCCGGCGCCGCCTTAGGCGCCGGTCAGCTCCGCCGCCGCAAAGCCCAGCAGTAACAAGCAAAGTCCCTGCCCACTTGGTCAGGGACTTTGCTTTGCCGGTTATACGGCCTCACCTCGCCGGATATGGCTATCTTGCCTGTATCTGCCTTGCTTACATTTGACTTAGTTCCTGTGGATTCGCGAAAACGACACTTACTTCGTTTTGGCTTGCTTAGCGCAGCCATGTACTTACTCTGGTTTGGCGTATATGAGCACTGGCTGGCCCAAGATGGCCGCCTGGACACGGTGCTGTCGAATAACATTGCCGCCAACAGCGCCGTCGTATTGCGGGTGCTGGGCTTCGACGCCGGTACTGCCCAGGCCAATCTGGTTACCATCGACCAACGGGCCGTGGTGAGCGTGGGGCATCCGTGCAACGGGCTGGTGCTTTACGCTTTGTTCACCGGGTTTATTCTGGCTTTTCCTGGGCCCATCCGGCAAAAGGCGTGGTTTATTCCGCTGGGCCTGGTTATCATCTACGTCGTCAATATTCTGCGGGTAGCGGCCTTGGCCATCAACCACGTGTACGCCCACGGCACGGTGGATTTTAACCATCATTACACGTTTACTTTTGTCGTCTATAGCTTTATTCTGCTGCTGTGGCTGGCATGGGTGCGGCGATTTGCGCAACCTCAGACCGAAGCTGCTGTTGCCTAACTGATGTCCGTCCGCTCCCTTTTTCTTACGCGCTGGCTTCGCTTTGCTGGCTGTGCTGTGCTGCTGGTGCTGCTTTTACTGCTGGGCAGCAACGATTCGTGGGTGTTCAGCAAGCTTACGCAGGGCTGGCAGCACTATAGCGGCAGCTTACCCGCCGCCCTCAGCGCCCCTACCGACCCGGCCATTACGAAACGGCTAGTGCCCGTGGTGGTGCTGTATACGCTGCTGTACATAGGCTTGTGCTTGTTGCTGCTGGCCTTGCTGCTGGGCACCTGGCAGCGCTTCCGCTTTGCCTTGTATGCCTATGCCGGGAGCTTTGTTTTGTGCCTGCTCCTACTGGTGTTGGGTAAGCTCACCCACAATGCGCTGGGAATGTACCAGCTCGGCCGCAACCTTATCGACTTCACCGTTTCCCCGCTACCGGTTATGGGGCTGGCCCCGCTTCTTTACTGGTATTACCCAGCTCCGGCACTTAGCAATAGGCAACAAGAACAGCCAATAAAAAAGCCCCCTTGCTTGTAACAAGGGGGCTTTTTCGTACCAGAGACGGGACTCGAACCCGTACGTCCGAAGACAAGGGATTTTAAGTCCCTCGTGGCTACCATTACACCACTCTGGCTTGAGCAGTACCGCTGCACAAAAATAAAAAAGGACGCTGCGTGGGCAACGTCCTTTTTTGAGCGGGAGACGAGGTTCGAACTCGCGACCTCGACCTTGGCAAGGTCGCGCTCTACCAACTGAGCTACTCTCGCTTTTGATCTAGCCACCGTAGTGGCGTTTTGGTGTGACAAAGGTACAACGGCTTTTCTTTCTGTCAAGCCCCTGCCTGAAAAAAAACGCAATTTCTTCCCCATAAAGGAGCTTTTTGACTCATTCTCAGGGAGAAATTTTTTCTGCTATTTCTTAAGCCATTGAGTAATCAACTAGCTAAGCGGAAAATTTGGGCAGCCGTAAAGTGGGATAGGATGAGCCATTGGCTTACGAACCCGACGGACAAGCCGGTTAGCAAACGAGGCGAGCGTATGATACGCTCGCCTCGTTTGAGTTATGCTTCAAATTACCTTAGCTAAGCGCAAAGCCGGCACAAAGCTGCTGGACGCGCCTAGTCTGTTTACATCTGCGGCTGCATCTTTTTGATGGCCTCGGTGGCATTGACGGCGTTGATTTCCTGCTTGGCAGCGGCAGCAGCGGCGGCGGCCGAGTCCTGACCGGTAGCCTCAGCGGGTAGCGGGGGCAGCGGCTGCACCGCTATTTCTTCGTCCTTTTTGTAGTCGGGGTTGCTGCACGACGTCACCGTGAGCGTCAGGGAAGCGCTGGCCAACAGACCGAGCAAGACTATTTTTTTCATGGATAAGCTAAAAAAGGCAAAGCCGTTCAGGTTTGGGGCCGCAAGATACACACGCGGGTCGGAAACCCCTATACGTGCAGCAACGCAAGCGGGTCGGGTTATATCATTTGGCAAGGGGCTGCCCCTTGCCGTAGGGGTTCAGCCCCATGTTGTAATACGCAAACGACCAGATATCCGCCCACTCCTCAATTAGCAGCTTGGTGCTTTTACCGGCGCCGTGACCGGCGTTTACGTCAATGCGAATAAGCTGGGGCTCGGTCCCTGAATACATAGCCTGCAGGGTAGCCGCAAACTTAAACGAATGCGCCGGTACTACCCGGTCGTCGTGGTCGGCGGTGGTGATGAGCGTGGCGGGGTACTCCACGCCGGCCCGCAGGTTGTGCAAAGGTGAGAACTTGTAGAGGTTCTGAAACTGCTCGTAGTTATCGGCAGTGCCGTACTCCGGCACCCAGTTCCAGCCAATAGTGAACTTCTGGTAGCGCAGCATGTCCATCACGCCCACCGCCGGAAACGCCACGCGGGCCACGTCGGGGCGCTGCGTCATGGTAGCACCTACCAACAGGCCGCCGTTAGAGCCGCCGGCAATGGCCAGCCGCTCGGGCGTGGTATAGCTCTGGATGGTGAGGTACTCGGCGGCGGCAATAAAGTCATCGAATACGTTTTGCTTGCGGGGTGTCATACCGGCCTGGTGCCAGGCTTCCCCATACTCGCCCCCACCCCGCAGGTTGGGTATGGCCAGCACCCCACCGTTTTCCAACCACAACATGCGGGCAATGCTAAAGCTGGGCGTGAGCGACACGTTGAAACCGCCGTAACCGTAGAGGTAGGTGGGGTTCTGCCCGTCCAGCTTCATGCCCTTCCGATGCACGATGAACATCGGAATCTTCGTGTGGTCCTTGCTGGCGTAGAACATTTGCTGTACCACGTAGTCGTCGGGATTTACGTCCACCGTGGGCTTGCGAAAAACCGTGCTTTGGCCACTGGCTAAATCGTAGCGGTAGATGGTAGTGGGGTAAGCAAAGGAGGTGAAAGCGTAGTACACCTCGCGCGAGTTGGGCCGGCCGCCGAAGCCACTGGCGGTACCGAGGGCCGGCAGCACCACATCCCGCTCAAACTCTCCTTTCGCGGAGTACACCTTCACGGCGCTGCTGGCATCCTTCAGGTACGTGGCAATGAGCTTGCCGCCCACTTGGGCTACTTCCTCCAACTTATCCTCTGCCTGGGGAAGCACGTCCCGCCAGTTAGTTTCCTGGGGCTTAACTGGGTCAACGAGGACGACCCGGTAGCGCGGGGCCTGGTAGTTAGTGAGCACCAGCAGCTTGCCGCCCACGTTGCCAATTACGGAGTGATTGTGCTCGTAATTTTGTCCAATGGCCTGGAAGCTGGCGGAGCGGGAGTTGCGCAGGTCGCGCACGAGCAGGCGGTTGCCATCGGCTTTGCCGTCGGTGAGGTAGATGACAAGGAAACGCTCGTCGTCGGTGGTGCCGGCGTAGCGGAAGCCCAGGGGCATTTTGGCATCTTCGTACACCAGTTTATCGGCGCTTTGCGGCGTACCCAGCTGGTGAAAGTACACCTTGTGAAACTCATTTTTGCCGGCCAACTGATGCTCCCCGGCTTTGGGCGCATCGTAGCGGCTGTAGTAGAAGCCGTTGCCAGCCCAGGCCGCGCCCGAAACCTTCACCCATTCCAGCTCATCCTTCAGCGGCTGCCGCGTTTTCAGGTCCAGCACATGCAGCTTCTGCCAGTCGGAGCCCCCGCCAGACGTAGCATAGGCCAAGTAGCGGTGGTCGGGCGAGAAGTAGGTGCCGGACAGGGCCGTGGTACCATCAGCCGAGAACTTGTTGGGGTCGAGCAGAACCTCTTCCTTTTCCTCCCCCACTTTCTGCACGTACAGCACGGCCTGGTTCTGGAGGCCGTCGTTTTTCTGGTAGTAGAGGTAGTCGCCTTCACGCTGAGGCACGCCGTACCGTTCGTAGTTCCACATCTGCGTGAGCCGCGCCCGAATCTGGTCCCGGAACGGAATCTTCTCCAGATAATCAAACGTGACCTTGTTTTCAGCCGTGACCCAGGCTTTGGTTTCGGGCGAGTCGGGGTCTTCCAGCCAGTGGTAGGGGTCGGTGACGGGCGTGCCGTGGTAGTCGTCGGTATGATTGGACTTGCGGGCGGCGGGGTAGCCCGTTACCTGGTGGCGGGCGGCAAGGGAAGCGTTGGTCACGGAAGAAGCAGTTGAAGCGGAGCCCGGCACGGTAGCAGTGCAAGCCGACAGGGCCGCCGCGGAGGAAAGCAGGAGAACGGCGGGTAAGCGGAAAGTACGCATAGCGGGTGGGAAGAAGGGCGGGACAGACGGACGGAGAGCAGCTACGGCAAGGCAACAGCTCGGCATTATCCGCCGCCAATGCCTCCACTAGAGCCGCTGCATCCGCCCTACTTTGGGAATTACCTGAATCAGGAAGCGTTTGTTCCGCTCCTCCTGTCCTTTTACGGAAGGATAGCGCCCGGTGCCGTAAAAACCGCTGCCCCCAATGATGAGCTCGATGCTTTTATCCTGGCTGAAGTTCAGGCCGTTCTGCCGCCACAGGTTGAGCAGGTTGAGGGCCCGGCGGTAGCTGAGCTGGTAAGCAAACTGCTCGTCGCGGCGGGTGCGGGCGTCGTCGTAGAGGTAGCGCGCGGCCATGCCTTCCACTATTACGAGGTAGCGCACGTTCTGGGCGCGGGAGCTGGCGCTGAGGCTGCGCAGCTGCTTTTGCAGCAGGCGCCCGGCAGCCAGTAGCGCCGCTTTATCGCGTTCCTGAATTTCGTCGCGGCCGGCTTTAAACTGCACATCCAGCTTCAGCTCGTAGCGCTCATTGGTGGCGTCGTAGCGGAAGTAGCGGCCCTCCAGCCGCCGCAGCGACTCGCGGATGCGCTGAATCTGCTCCAGCTCCACGGCCTTGGCGCGTAGCTCGCCGTTGGCCTCCTTCAGCTCCTTTTCGCGGTCTTTGAACAGCTTGAAACTATACACGAACAGCACCAGCATCACCACGAACAAGGACGTCATCAAGTCCACGTAGCTGGGCCAGAAGAAGTCGTTGGATTCACGGCTTTTGGAGGAGTTGTTCATGGTAGATGATTAATACGGGGGCATGCTGAGCGCAGCTAAAGCACCTCTACCGCATACGTTTAGTTTGTTCAACGAAGCAATAGAGATGCTTCGGCTGCGCTCAGCATGACGTTCTCCTTCCTGTATTGACTATTGGGGCCGCACGCCGCCGAAGAGCTTGTCCATAAACCGCTGGAAACGGTTTTTGGAGGTTGCCTTTACCAGCACAGTATTCAGGTTGGAAAGCTCCGAGAGCAGCTTGGCCTGAATCTGGGAGTCCAGCTCCACCTTGCGGAGCAGCTCGCGCTGGGTAGCCGTTACGTCGCGGCTCAGGGCCTGCTGGTTGGCATCCACGCTCTTAAGTGGGTCGAGCTGGCGCATGATACGCTCAAATACATTGTCCTGGTTGATGCGCTGGAAGTACTCGCCCCACTTTTCATAGGCCTGCTGGGCGTCGCGCTCGTGGTACTGCAGGCGCTTCTGCATCAGGTCGGTGAGAGAAAGACTGGCTTGGTCGAAGTACTGCTCGGTGCGGCCGCGCAGGGCATCCATTTCCTTTTGATGGCGCTGGAAGAAGTCGAGCTGGTGCTGGATGAGGTTGTCGTTCTGCCCGATGTACTGGCCCAGGTCGTTGATGCCCCGCTCGAACCCGCGCAGGCGGTCCAGGATGCCAGCCACGCTGTGGGCGGTGCTAGTGCCCTCGGCCAGCATCAGGTTAAGCTTTTGCTGGTAGCCGGTGAACTGGCTGAACATTTCGGCCGACTCCCGTACTTTCTCGAACACGGCAATATTGGCCGCCGCCATCTTGTCGTAGCCGATGGTATCGAGGCGCTCCAGAAACTCGCTTTGCACCCGGATGTTCTCCGTCACCTTTTGCATCAGCGGGTTGAACAGCTCAATCTGTCCCACAAACTGCTGGTTGAACGCATCAAGCACCGACTTGAGGTTGGTGAGCGAGCCGGCCATATCCGAGTGCAGAATGGGCAGCAGCTTTACCTGCAGGAAGGTGTAGTACTGATTTTGACGCTCATCCACACTGCGCCGGGCCCGGCGCACGAGGCCCTGGCCCAGCAGCGTCAGCAGCAGCCCCACGAAGGAGCCCGTCATGGCAATGAGCACGCCGGTGAGAAAGGGCGTGAGGGCATTTTCGTCGGAAACGCCGTTGCGGGCAATGCCCACTAACCCAAGTATTACGCCCAAGAAGGTACCCAGCAAGCCCAGGTACAGCGGCGTAGCCACTCCAGATTGTACTTCATTGTCTAGTACCTCGCTGCGGCGCTCCGAAATGTCCTTGAGAATATCGAAGTCCGAAGCGGCCCCTTTGTTGTGGCGCAGGTATTCGTTGGTATCGAGCAGGATGTCGTGAAAGTCGGTGGAGGCCGGCTCGGCCTTCAGCATATCAGCCAGAAACGAGTCGGCGGGGGCGTCGGCGGCGTAGTCGGGCAGGTCACGGCCATCGGGCGTTACGAGGCGGCGCTCTACGCGCAGGGCGCTGCGCTCGGGATAGAGCTGCTCCAGCCGCCGGGCTCGGGCCCGCGTTTGCAGAAACTCACGCACCTGCAACCCCAGTACAACGAAAACAACAACCAGTTCGAGGATGATTTCCAGCATAGAACAGTAAATAACGGCATTCTTAACGTGTCATCCTCAACACAGCGAAGGACCTTACCACGTTTAGTACGAGCCGTTATTACGCGATTCGTGCAGCCGTGATAAGGTCCTTCGCTTAGGCTCAGGATGCCAAAAGGGAGTTACTCAAACCGGATACCGGCCTTCTGCTCGATCTGCCAGGCGCTGCCGACGCGGCGGAGCGTACCGTCCTCCTCCGTAACGATGCGCGACACCGCCCCGCTTGGTTGTTGGTAGCGACAGGCCTCGCGCAAAGAATACTGGGCACTCTGGATGGCATAGGCGTGTACAGCGGGATTCGGGTTCACGCGGAACGTAGCCATGTCGGGGTTCTGCGGGTTGAGGCTGATCTGGTAGATGCTGTCGTGCTGGGGCTGATCGGACAGATCATACTCACTGAAGCCGCCGTTCACGGGCACCTTCACGTATCGCAGAGCCGGCACCGGCGCTACAGGACGCTCCGGTGCGGGCAGCTGCACGGGTGGCACGAGACTGTTGAACTCATCACTGTCGTTCGTTACCGGCGTATTTGTTTGCGCAGTGGGGGCTTCATAGGCGGAAGGCGCTTCGCTGATGTTCGCAAACGGCGTAACCACTGGTGCCGGAGCTTCTGCTACTGGAGCAGGTGCTGGTGCCGATTGTGGTACAGGGGCGGGAGCTGGCCGGGGCTTTTCCACGGGGCGGCCTTGCGGCTGATTCTGCCCGGTATTCGGCCGCTGGTTTTGGTTGGAGTTCTGGCGAGGCGGGGCGGCTGTGGCTACAGGCGTTGCTGGGCGCTTGCTTAGTTCTTCGGCCACACGCTGCTGCACCAGCAACTCAATCTGCTGGCGCAGTTCGGGTGTGAGGCGGGCCGAGGCCGAGCTACCACCCACACCGGGACTGGTTTGTAGAGCCTGAATTTCCTCCCGGCGCTTATCAATGCGGCTGCTTAGCTCCTTTTGGAAACCATCCAGGCTGCGGCGCATGAGCACGTACAGAAACAAGCTCAGCAATGATACAATAAGGGCCAGCGGGGCGAAGAACTTGCTCATCAGGCTCTCTCCACTTCCACTGCGGGCCGGCGCGGCGGCTACGGTATTGTCGGCCGTTAGCTCCTCACTTACGGGCGCGGCCGTTTCCTCCGTCATGGTGGTATCGGGGGCGGCTTCGGCCGCCGTAGCGGCTACCTCGGTGGGCGGAGTGCCGTTCTGCACGTAGCCAGTCAGCTGCGCGGCTAGGGCCTCCACAGCTTGCATACGCGCCGGATTGCTGCGACGGGCCGGCGAGGACTTCAGCCGGTTGATGATTTCGGTGGCCAGCTTCTGCACCCGCGACTTATCCGAACCCAGCCCCTTGTACATCACGCCCCGGCCTTCCAGCGGCTGATACAAGGCGCTGTACACCCGCTGGCTGTCGGCTTTGATGCTGTTTTCCAGCGCCTTCAACGAGCCCCCACACTGCAGGCTATTCTTGAGGTTGGGCCGCCCAGTGTCGTCATACACGAACTTGATGGTAGCGCACCAGATCTGCACCTTCTGCTCGTCGAGCGTAGGCTGCCCGAGGGCCGTTTGGGCGTGGCTGCTGGCGGCCAGGAGTAACAGACCGAAAAGAAGAGAAACAGCGCGGCGGTAAAGATTCATAGGTTTCAGAGGCAAAAAGAGGGCGCGACGTAAGAAAGCAGCAATACGTGTCAATTATGTTGAGCGCAGCCGATACATCTCATAGGCTGACGTTATAACGGTATTGCTATGCTGAGCTTATCGAAGCATCTCAACCGTTACGTCAGGATTTACCACACTAGCGAGATTCCTCGGCTTCGCTCGGAATGACGGGCTGGCTTGAGAATCATCCGGCTTGCAGCTCCCGGCTCAGATTGTACAGTGCCTGTTTCAGCGGGAGGAAGAACAGCGTTTCCGGCAGGGTTTCATCGGCTGACAAGAGACGCTGGAACTGGTGCAGGCCCAGACTCAGGCTGTCTTCGATTTCACGGAGCAAGATGTCCTTCACGCGCTGCCGATCCACATCTACGCCAACTTCGCGCATGTAGGGCGCTATTTCGTCGCCTTCCAGTACCAAGGTGAAGTAGTTACGCACGTTGTCGAGCACTTGGGCTTTCAGGTCGGCATCTACCTGGGCCAGCTTGAGGCGGCGCTGCCCGATTTCGCCCGAGTCCGGGGCGCCGGTGAACTTCACGGGCTTGATCCGGTCGTAGTCGGCGGTGGAGGCGCCGTCTTCGTAGAGCACACCGCCGTTGGTGGTGGCTTCCTTGGGGTTGTCGGCCAGAATCACGCGGAAGTTGTGGGGTGGCTCGGCGCCGGTTACAGCCTGGAAAATGGCTTTCGTAATCTTCTCAATGGCCCCCAGGTTGCTGCCCCCGGCCAGAAGGCGCAGGTACAGGCTGCCTTTGCCGGAGAAGCAGAGGTAGCGCGGCGTTTTCAGGCCGAGGTGCTGCACCAGCTGGGCGGTGTGGTAGATAATGCTGGTGTAGTGCAGGTAGAACAGTACCCGCAGCTGCCGCCCTTTGCCCAGGCCCAGGGCCTGCGAGAAGCGGAGCGCATCATCGTACTTGAACAGCAGCGAGGTCACGTCAGCCGAACCGAAGTCGGCGTTGCGCAGGGCCGCGTTGAGGTAGCCTTTGTACTCCTGGTTCTGCTCCGAGTCGGGCAGGCTTTCGGCGTGAGCTACGCCCAGGCGCAGCAGGCCGTTTTGCTTGGGCGCCCCCTGCACGCGGGCGTACCCGTCGCCCCACAGGTCGTCGCCGGCGAAGCGGAAGGAGGTGCTGAAGGCCGGGTGCTGGTCGGCAAACACCAGCAAGTCGGTAGTACCGCCGCCGATATCGATGTTGATGACGTTTTCGTCGCGGTTGGGCACTACTTGGTTGGTGGCCGTGAGGTAGTAGTACGGCGCCACCGATTCGGTAAGGCAGATGGTAGAGCGGCGCACTTTGAATACCTCCTGAAACTTCTCGTCCCAGACCTGCTGGAACTGATTGCGCAGAAAGCCGTCAAAGCTCAGCGGGGCAAACCACACCACGCGGGTGTCTTCCAGAATGCCCCCGTGCAAAGCCGCCTTGTGGCGCATGAGCAGCAGCATTTCCTTGAAAAAAGCCTCAATGCGCGACACGCCCTGTGGGTCCAGCTCCGCCGACCACTTCAGGTTCGTCACAAAGCGGTTCTGGGGCAGTTCCGGGAGGGTTTCGGTGTTGATGCTGAAGCCCACGTTGATGTTGCTGAGCACCTTGGCCGGCTCGTTGGCGAAGCTGGTAGTTTCGCACACGGCCGTCCGAATCGGAAACTCATACGCCGAGCCGCCTTCCCCGATAAAGCTGGGCACAAACTCGCGGGTTTGGAGCGTGGCCACATCACTCTGCAGCTGCCCGGCGCCCGAGCGGTAGCGCTGCGTAGCCGACTGCCCCGCATCGGGCAACGGCGCGTGCAGCCATTCCACCTGCACATCAGCCTCGCCAATGGTGAAAGGACGTGGATGCGCCCGGGGGCTGTCGGCGTAGGCAATGTGGGTGTTGGTGGTACCAAAGTCGACGGCAAACGTGAAGCGGCGGGTGCCGCGCTCCAGCTCGCGCCAGCGCGGCACTACCAAGCCCCGGGCCGGGGCAGCGCCCAGTATAGCCGGTGGGCAGGTCAACTCGGCAATATCGAAGTGGGTGCCGGTGATTTCGTAGTAGGTGCTACCGGCGCTAGCCACGCTCTTGGTGGTGCGCTCCTGACGGGTAGCGCGGCGGGCGGCTCCCTGGTCGGTTATCCGCTCCCCACCGGCAAAGAAGGCCAGCTCGTAGCGGCGCTGCAGCATGGTGGGCGAGTTATCGGCATCCACTAGCATTACCTTGTACAAGTCGTTGTACTCGGGCTGCTGACGGAACACGTAGAACGGGAAAATACCTACGCCCACGTTGGCCCGCACGATGCGGCCTTTTTCTAGAATCTCGCGGCCCTGCGCGTCCTTCGGGTTCTGCGGGTTGGTGTAGTAGCTGCGCTCGAACGTGATAAAGCGGCCACCCTGCACCGGCACCCGCAGCTGCACACGCACGTGGTTCAGGTCAATGGTGAAGGTGAGCAGCTCAGCCAGCTCATGCTCCGTGAAGTACTCGAAGAAGGCCTGGCGCAGCGGCAGCAGGTAGGGAAAACGGGCCCGTCCCTGCCCATCGGCCCCGTACTGGAACGTTACTTTACCGGTGTGGTAGCGCTGGGTGTTCAGCTCGTAGGGCAACTCCACCAGAGAGTCTTCCAGGAAGTCGCCAACGGTCAGATACGGATACTTGAAGCCTTTGCCGGGCAGCACGCGGCTTTCCAGCGCCAGCTCATCGTGGTAGGGCACGGGCGTGCGGTCGTCCCAAGGCTGGCCATTGAGGTAGTTAGCCCCGGCCATCGTCAGGTTGGGCCGCAGTACCAACGGGCGCGGACGGCCGGTGCCGGCTTCACGCGTGGGCTGAATAAACAGGTCGGAACTGGTCACGGCCGACTGGTCGGCGCGGCCGGGCAGCGGCACGCCTTTTACGGTTACCAGGTTGCCCTGAGCATCGGGCAACGCCGGGAAGCGGCTCTGGTACTGCTGGGCTGTCCGGTCGCCCTGCATCTGCATCTGGTTGATGCGGGTGCGGTCGAGGGCGGCGTACACGCTGCCGGCAAACTCGCGGCCGCGCAGCTGCGGATAAGCCAGGAACAGCTCGTACACAAACTCCTGAAACTGCGGGTCGCGCTGCTCCAGCAAGACGGTCTGCCCATCAAAGTAATGCCCCCGGGCCTGCGGGCGCTCCAAGTCCAGCGGCTTCACGGCCGGGCCGGTAAATAACAGGGTGAGTGGCGAGGTGCCCCCCAGCAGGCGCGGACCGCCCGCCAGCTCCGGCGACTCATAGAAAATGAGGTACATGTCGGAGAAGCCCTGGAAGCGCTGGTCCTGGAAGAACAGTTGCAAGGTTTCGCCCAGCAGCCGGGTGCCTTCCTCGCTGCGCATCTTCCGGATTTCGGCCTCCGTGTTCCAACGACGCAGCGTGATTTTGCGGCCGGCCTGGGAGTAGAGGTGGAAGTTGTAGAGCAGCTCCAGCAAGTCCCAGTAGTGCGTCACCAGCTCGTGGTACACCGAACCGGGGTTGCGCTGCCCTTCGCGGGCAAGAAAGTCAAACGCCGTTTCAAACAGGTGCATCCGCGCAAACGGCGTTGGGATGCTGATGGCCAGATTGCGGGCCTTACCGCCCGTGGGGTCCGTTACGGTATTGATTTCGGTACTGGTGACGGGGGCGGTTTTCTGCCAGCCTTGTACTTGCTGGGACCCGTTATTGTGCAGGCGAAGGACTTTAGCCATTCTTAGTTTGCTTGGTTAATGGAACCGCAGTAGAAAAGCGGTGGGGCGGCGGGAGAAGACAGTCAGAAATCAAGAGCGCGTCATGCTGAGCTTGTCGAAGCATCTCTACCGCTTTGTTGAAGAAGTAAGTCGTTCCAGTTATCTAGTAATGACGCGTAGAACGAGGCAGAAGCAGTTGTTTGATATTCGTTGTCAAGTGCATTTACCTCTAAGCCGCAGAGCATTGAAATGATGCTTTCAATATCCTCATCAGGAAGACTGACATAGCAGAAACTAGCGTGCTTGTTCTGATTATCATGCTGACTTGGCTTGTCGATTTCTTCGTCTGCGAGGATATCGGCAATGCGCTGGGCTAATTCAGGCTTACCATCTTTTTCTAAGAGTTTGAGAGTAGTAGTAAGTGTAGAGAAAGCAAGACCGTTGCTTTGTTCCTTAAGCCGCTTATACCCATCTACATTCATTTTCAAGAGTAAAAGTCATTTAAACGAAGCGGTAGAGATGCTTCGACTCCGCTCAGCATGACGGCCTAGCGGCTAACGCTTACACCACTTTCACCTTTTCCTCGAAGGCCTTGTCAGTCACATCGTAAAACAGGGCCAGCAGCTTCTTGAAGTTGTCGGGCTCGTTGATGGACTTGTCGGCTTTGTTGAGGTTATCGAGCAGCCAGTTGTGGCTGAGGCCTTTATTGAAGAAGTCGTTCCACTTTTTCTCCACCGGCTTGCCGGCAATCATGGCGTTGAAATCATCGGTGTTCAGGTCGAAGGGGCGGAAAGCGCGGCGGTTCTGGGCGAGTTCCTGCAGCCACTGGTCTATGCCGAAATCGGGGCTGTGCAGCAGGTTGTTCAGCTCCCGGAAGATGGGCTCGTTGCGCAGGGCGTAATCCAGCTTCAGATTGTCGTGGTAGGGGGCCTTGTCGGTGGGCAGGTGCTGCTTGTGGTAGCGCGAGAAGTACAGCATCTGGGTGAGGTGCTTGGCTACCAGCTCGCGGGTTTCATCGGGGAGGTGGCCGAACTGCACCTCCATTGAGTCACCGCCTAAGCCGTACTCGTGGAAGTGAGGCGCGCCGCTGCGCAGCTCGGCATCAGAGTACTGCATGAAGTCCACGATGCTGAGGGCCGCCAGCAGCTCAATCAGATGGGCTTTGTTTTTCTGCTGGGTGCCGCCGGGCTGGTTGTCGTAGGGCGTATCGGGCGTGTCGGCGAGATAGTACAGCGCGTCCAGGCCCGGCAGGTTGTGTTCGTAATAGCTGAGCGCCGCCTTAGTCTTGGTCAGGAAGTTATTGGAGTCAATAACCTGGTTTTCCTCACTCTGCAGCGCGAAATAGGGCATCACCGTCACGGCGCCGGTCAGCGCCTCGCGCAGGTAGCGGGCGTTGCTGAGGCGGGTATTCGAGTCTTTCAGGTTCTTGAGCAGCAGCGGAAAGCCGGCCGCGCCCGTACCACCGAAGATGCTGGACACAAAGAACACCCGGTCGCCTTCCTGGAAGTTGTCGGCGAAAAACCGCATTTCCGGGCTTTCCACTACCTTGTTCAGCACCACGGAGCCCACGTTCGGCGAGCCGCGGAAGCCGATGGTGAGCGGGCTTTCCAGGTTGTCCTGGGTGAATAGCAGCTCCACCATGGCTTTCGAGTCCACGGAAAGCTGGTCGTAGTGCAGGTACTGGCGGAAGCTCTGGTTGATGCCGCCGAAGTCGAAGATGAAGGTATCCTTCACGCCGCCGTTGGCATCGGCCGAGATGTTGCTCAGCGTGCTGATGTCGGTTTTGAAGAAGCCTTCCTCCTGCTGGCCTAGGCGGCGGTGCACCTGCTGGTAGCTTTGCAGCAAGGCCACTGTGCGGTTCATGTCGCCGTTGTGGGCGTCGGGGTCGATGATGATGGGCACCACCCGGTCGCAGTTGGGCAGCTCTACGCCCGAAGCCAGCAGCATGGTGAGCGAGCGAATCACGCGGGAACCCGTGCCGCCGATGCCGAATAAAAACAGTTTAGCCATGAGTGCAGGGAAGAACTTAGATAGAAGAGATTAGATCTGAGATTTACCAAAGTGCCGTTCTAAGTATTAAAACGAGTCTCAGTTCTAAGCTCTCATTTCTGACTTCTAAATTAAAATGGGGTGGTACTCGCGTTGGTGGAGGTACGCTTGAGCAGCAGGGAGAACAGGAAAAACCAGAGCATGCTCAGCACCGCGTTCCAGGTAGCCAGCCAGTAGATGTAGCTGTGCTGGGTGGCCTGCTGGGCGCTAGTCTGCCAGAGGGTGATAACAAAAGCCAGCACTGCATTTAGCGCCAGAAAGATGCCCCAATGGCGTCCTTTGTTGAAGGTGGCCACGCCCATAGCGCGGTTGATGCCCAGGTAAAAAAGCAGCACCAAAGCCAGGGACAAACCCCAGTTGAGCAGCCCCAGGTTGGGGAAGATAACGTCGCGGTATACGGGCGTATCGGCGGGCGGCTGGGGCTGGCCGATGAGTTCGTAGATGGTCTGGAACAGGGCTTTCATAGAAGCTGAGGGAAACGCGGGAATGAGTTAGGAGAGAGGAACGCGGGGAGATGAAACGGCAAACGGCCGCGGATAGTGTACGCGGCGCGGTTGCGACGGGGCAATTACCGGGCCGGCTGCAAGGTCAGGTCGATGTGGAAGATGGGCCGGGCATCCTGCTCACTGGTCGTTACGGCCTGCACCCCATCTACCAACGAGCTGAGGGCAAATGTCTTGACCCCACTCTGATTGGGGTTGCTGTCGTTCTTGGTGGTCCACTCCGTTATCCAAGCCGGGCGCCGGTCATTTAGTACTACTTGCAGGGGCCGGGCTGCTTTGCCCAGGCGCGTGAGGCGCACCTTCACGAAATGGGTGTAGCCGGATTCGGGGCCGCTGCTGGCGCGGGTCTGGTCGGTGGCCGCAAACACCTGGGCGATTTTGGCGTCGGTATCCTGGCCGATGAGCTGGAGATTTTGCTTGAGGTAGGCCACATCCTGATACAGCGCCGGCAGGCTTTTGAGGTCCAGCCCGAGCACAAACTCCACCGGCTGCGCGGCCGAAACCTCGCTTACCGAAAGAGTATGATAAGTAGCCCCGGCGGCCCGCTTGCTGGCGCCCTCATCCCCGTAGTACCAGCTGCCCTGGTTCTGAAATTTGCTCAGCAAGGACGAGGCCGGCACCGGATACGTGACGCCGAAGTGGGCCTGTTCGGCGGCTTGTTTGCTGAGCAAAGCGGCATCGAAGCGGCGCACGGCATCGGCGGGGCCCAGCACCCAGAAGTAGTACGGAATATCGGTGTCGCAGCAGTTGGCGCGCTTGGCCCCGGCGGTTTTCAGGGCTGGATAGAAGGCCCCTTTGAAGTCAGAAGTGAAGCCGTAGACCGACACGGCCAGGTCGGAGCGGCCGGCGCGGTTGAGGGCGTCGGTAATATCGGTTTTGATGTAGGGAATGGCG
Organism: Hymenobacter lutimineralis; assembly: GCF_008271285.1. NCBI lineage: Bacteria > Pseudomonadati > Bacteroidota > Cytophagia > Cytophagales > Hymenobacteraceae > Hymenobacter > Hymenobacter lutimineralis. Next base: position 257,955 of record NZ_VTHL01000002.1, read on the forward strand.
CCGGCGTTTTTCGGGGAGTAGATAAAGTCCGAAATCAGCACGCTCACGGTGCCGGGCTGGTAGTAGCGGCTCACCAGCGTATCGAGCACCGAGGGAATATCCGTGCTCTTGGCCGGCTCCTGAATGCCCCCGCGCACCGTGCCCGAGAGCTGCTGGTACGAGTCGCGGTAAGGCTTTTCTTTGATGCGGAAGAACTGCTTCTGCTGGACGGCCGTACTGCGGTTTACATCCGACAGAAACTGGGCCACGTGCTGCTGAAACCGCGTGTTTTCGGCTCCACCGCCGGGCTTGGGCATAAACCCTTCCATCGACCCCGACACTTCCAGAAACACGTTCACCTGCGCGAGTGGCGCATTGCTAGCTTCGCTGGGCACGGCGGTATTTTTAGGCGCTACGGCCCCGGACACCTCCGTGGGCGGCACTTCGGCGGGCGTAGAGGCCGCGCCGCCTTCCGATTTCATGTCCTCCCGGGAGTAGCAGCCCGCGAGCAGCAAGGTGGCTGCCACGGCCGGCAGCAGGGTAAGCAAAGTGGGTTTTCGCATCGGGCCAAAGTACAGGTTGGCGGCCGAAGCCGCAACCCCGCGTACTGACAAGCCGCCCCGCAGGTTGTGCCGAAACGCAAGGCGCAGCAGAAAATTTTATCTTCGCCGCCCTTTACTGTCATCCTGAGCGAAGCGAAGGACCTTATCACAGTAGAACGACTATCGAAACAACGACTCGTTCCAGCGTGGCAAGGTCCTTCGCTTCGCTCAGGATGACAAATAAAAAAGCTTTAGCTGTAGTCGATTTCCGTGTTGTCGCCGATGTTGAGGCTGTGGTTCATGCCGCGGAACGAGGCGTCGGAGCCCACGATGCAGTCGTGGAGCACTGCCGAGCGCAGCTCGGAGTAGGAGCCGATGATGGCGTCGCTGAGAATGGTGTTCTTGACGATGGTCCGGTCGCCGATAGCCACGTTGGGGCCGATGATGGCGTGCGAAATCTGACAGTCGCGCCCGATGCTGACGGGCGGAATGATGATGGTATCCGGAAACTCGGGGTACTCGCGGCGGCCCAGAAACTCGGGGCGGTTGAGCAGGCGGGCGTTGGCTTCGAGCAGGGTTTCCTTGCGGCCGCAGTCAAACCAGTTGTCCACGGGCGTAGTGGTAATGGTTTCGCCCTGCTGAATCATGCGCATGAGGGCATCGGTGAGCTGAAACTCGCCGTGAGTGCGCTGATCCTCGTTCACAATCTGCTCCAGGGCCTCGGCCAGTAAGGCAGGGTTGGCAATCTTGTAGAGGCCCACCATGGCATAGTTCGACTTCGGAATGCGGGGCTTCTCCACCACTTTGGTAACGCGGCCGCCGGCCCCGGTTTCCACCAGCCCAAACATGGTCGGTGTTTTCACTTCCTTCACGGCCAGCACCGTGCCGGGCGTGCGCAGCAGTTGGGGCAAGTCGATGTCCACAATGGTGTCGCCGAGCAGAATCAGCACGCCTTCCTCGTGGCGAAACGTGTCGCGGGCCAGCCACAGAGCCTGCCCGATACCCTCGCGCGGCTCCTGCACCACGAAGGTGGCTTGCAGCTCAGGATACTGGCGGCGCACGTAGCGCTCCACCTTTTCGCCCAGGTAGCCAATGATGAAGACGAAGTCGTCAATACCCGCGCTCAGGAGCCGGTCGATGATGTGACCCAGGATGGTAGTGCCTGCAATGGGCACCAACGACTTGGGCTGGGTGTGCGTGTGCGGGCGCAGGCGGGTGCCAATGCCCGCGACGGGAATGACTGCTTTCATGAACAAGCGGTGGAGGGATAGATTCGCAAAATACAGATTCGATTGGTTTAGCTCCCTACTAATACAACCGCCGACGCCCGAATTCGTACTGGCAGCACGTGTATATAGTTTTTCCTGCATAGGTTAGGGCCCCAAAGCCCCACCGTACCTGCCGCCCTGGCAGCGCCGCCGGCCGGCTAGCTTCCCTTGTTTTCTCTCCCTCACTTCCATTTTTTAACTTTTATGAAACGCTTCCTTCTTTACTTCGCGGGCCTGGTAATTATGCTCAGCCAGTCGTCGTGCGGCTACAACTCCATGGTCCAGAAAGACCAGGCCGTGAAAGCCCAGTGGGCCAACGTGCAAAACAGCTACCAGCGCCGCTCCGACCTGATTCCGAATCTGGTAAACACGGTGAAAGGAGCCGCCAACTTTGAGAAATCTACCCTGACGGAGGTGATTGAAGCCCGCGCCAAGGCCACCAGCGTACAAGTAAACTCCGACCAGCTCACCCCCGAGAACATCAAGAAGTTCCAGGAAGCCCAGAGCCAGGTATCAGCCGGACTGGGCCGCCTGCTGGCCGTTTCGGAAAACTACCCTGATCTGAAAGCCAACGCCAACTTCCAGGAGCTGCAGGCCCAGATTGAGGGCACTGAGAATCGCATCAACGTAGAGCGCCAGAAGTTCAACACCGTCACCAACGACTATAACGGCTACATCAAGTCGTTCCCGAACAACATCTTCGCCGGCATGTTTGGCTTCGCCGAGAAACCCTACTTCGAAGCCGACGCCAGCGCCCAGAAGGCGCCCACGGTACAGTTTTAATTAGTTGTTAGGGTCTTGGGGTCTTAGGGTCTTGGGTTGACGTGGTAAAAAACAACAGTTCGTTGCTCGTTAAACCAAGATCCTAAGACCCCAAGCCCCCAAGACCCTAACCCATGACCAACCCACTCACTCCCCAGCAGGAGGCTTCGCTGATAGCCGCTATCCGGCAGGCGGAGGTGCGTACCTCCGGGGAAATTCGCGTGCATCTGGAAAACCAGTGTCCCACCCCCGAACCACTGGACCGCGCAGCACAAGTATTTGCTCAGCTCAATATGCAGCACACAGCCCAGCGCAATGGGGTGCTGTTCTATGTGGCCTGGGACTCCCGCCTGTTTGCCGTTATTGGCGACGCCGGCATCAACGCCGCCGTGCCCGACGACTTCTGGGAAAGCACCAAGGAAATTGTGCTGGACCACTTCCGCGCCAACAAGTTTGTGACGGGCCTGGAGAAGGGCATTCAGCTGGTGGGTGAGCAGCTTCAGCGGTACTTCCCCTACGACGCCACTACCGACCAGAACGAACTCGACGACTCCATTTCGTTTGGCGATTCAGCGCCGCGTGTATGACCTCTTCCTCCTTTAGGTTTTTTCGATTAACCCGCGTGGCGCGGTGGCTGCCGCTCGTGGCCCTGTGGCTGCTGGCCTCCGCGGCCCTGGCGCAGAACCTGCCGCCGCGGCCCTCCCCACCCCGCCTCGTAAACGACTTGGCTGGCCTGCTCAGCCCCGACGAAGAAGCGCAGTTGGAGCAAAAGCTCATTGCCTACGATGACTCTACTTCCTCGCAGATTGCGGTAGTCACGGTGCCCTCTTTGGATGGCTATGAGGTGGCCGACTATGCCCAGCGCCTCGGGGAAAGCTGGGGAGTAGGCCGCAAGGGTAAAAACAACGGCCTGCTGATTCTCGTCAGCAACGCTGAGCACAAAGTCACCATTCAGACCGGGTACGGTCTGGAAGGAGCCATTCCGGATGCCCTGGCTAAGCGCGTCATCAGCAACGTGCTGGTGCCCAACTTCCGGGCCGGGCAGTACTACAAAGGCCTGGATGAAGCCACTACCCGGCTGATTGCCCTGGCCAGCGGTGAGTACAAAGCAGAGCCGCGTGCCACCGGCGACTTTGAAGACAGCAGCGGCTCGGGCTGGACGTTCTGGATAGTGCTGGCGGTGCTTATTCTCTTCCTGATCTTCCGCATGCGCGGCGGAGGTGGTGGCGGAGGTGGTTTTGGCAGCCGCCGACGCGGCTTTGGGGGCGGCTTTATCCCGCCCATCATTCTAGGTGGCGGTGGTTTCGGCGGGGGCGGCTTCGGCGGCGGAGGTGGTGGCGGGGGCGGCTTTGGTGGCTTCGGCGGCGGCTCCTTCGGCGGCGGCGGTGCCTCCGGCGACTGGTAAGCTGCCTGCTACTCAAGGTCCTGTAACACTTAAAACAGTAAGCGCCTGCCGTCAGCACGACGGCAGGCGCTTACTGTTTGCGGCAGAGTACCATGCTTATTGGGTGAGCTTGTAAACCGGCAGTTGGTAGAAGGGACGCAGGAGCTGCACCACATCCAGGGCATCGGCCAGGGCTTCGTGGGCCACTTCTTGGCTCTCGAAGTTTGCGCGGGCCTTGCAGATGGTCATGGTGGGCAGGCGCGTGTCTTTGTGCCAGTTCAGATAAAAAGCAGCCGGGTCGAGCATGGCGGGCTCCGCGCGCACCAACGTGCCCCAGCCCGGCAGTTCCCGCAGAAAGCCCAGGTCAAAGACCGCAATGTTTTTGCCCGCCATGGTCACCGTCACGCAGTCCTGCTTGTCGGTTTTGAAGCCTTGAGCAAGCAGAAACTCCCGTAGCTGGGGCAGCAGCTCAGCCGGGGTGCACAGCTCGGGGTTAGGCTCTTTGCGGGCCAGCTCCTGAATAAGCCGGGCATTCAGGGCCAGGGCTCCGGCAGTGCCCACGTACTCGGGGTGGCGCACCACCCGCCGGAAAGCGGGCAGTTCCTCCAGTGGCCGCAGGCGCCTCGTGTCTTCTACCACCGCCGCCAGCTCCAGAATCTGATGGCGCTGGGGGTTGCTGCCGGAAGTTTCGAGGTCGAGGGAGACGTAGCGCATCGGGGGGCAGAAGCTAGCCAGCATAAGGTCAATGTTCACTCATCACGCCGGCCTCTACTTCCGTGCCCAGCCGGTTCTCGGGCGGGGGCACGGGGCAGGAGTAGCCGGTCTGATAAGCACAGTATGGGTTATAAGCCCGGTTGAAGTCGAGCAGCACCTGTCCGCTGCGGAGCTGGCCCCGGCGCAAGTCCAGGTAGCGGCCGCCGCCGTAGCTGCCGCGGCCGTTGGTACGGTCGGTGAAGGGCACGAACAGATAGTCACGATACTCGGGGTTCTGTTGCAGATCCAGGCTCTGATATACGGTAAGCTGCCGGGGCTTACCGCCGAGCATGAATTCCAGCACCCCATACTTGCGGTACAAGGGCCGCCGGGTGGTGCTGGTCTGCATGGGAAACGGGGCCGCCAGCGAATCGGGTACGAAGCGCGCCCGCACGCAGGCGGCATAGTTGACCCGGTAAAACGACAGCCCGGTAAAAGCCTTCCGGGCAGCGCGCGGCAGCGGCGTGCGGGTAGAGTCGCGGAACTCGGCGTTGAGTTCCTGCTGGAAGGCGGCCACCTGCCGGGCGTGTTCGGCCGGCGTGAGCGGTAAAACGTCGGCAGTCTGGGCCAGTGCGGCCGCAACCGTGAGCCAGAGGAAGCTTACCAGGCAGAGAAAGAATGCGCGCATACCCGCAAAGAAACAATAAACCCTCTGCGGGCAGGCGCAAAATTCCGGAGTTCTTCCATCAGTCAGCCTAAAATTTGCGTAATCCCGGGGGCAGGCCGCTGGTTGTGCTGGCCTGCCTCCTTGCCTTCCGTACCTTCGCCCCTATGACTCCCGACGCCCCCGCTGCCCAGCCCCACAAGCTTTTCCTGCTCGACGCCTTTGCTCTGATCTACCGCGCCCACTTTGCCTTCAGCAAAAACCCGCGCGTGAACTCCAAGGGCCTGAACACCGGGGCCATCCTGGGCTTTACCAATACGCTGGTGGAGGTGCTGCAGAAGGAAAAGCCCACCCACATTGGGGTGGCCTTTGATGCGGCCAAGAAAACCTTCCGCCACGAGCAGTTTGCCGAATACAAGGCCCAGCGCCAGGCCATGCCCGAAGACATTGGGCTGGCCATTCCCTACATCAAGCGCATTATCAAGGCCTTTCACATTCCCATCTTGATGGTGGAAGGCTTCGAGGCAGATGACGTGATTGGCACCCTGGCCCGCCGCGCCGAGGCCCAGGGGTTCGGGGAGGTGTTCATGATGACGCCGGACAAAGACTACTGTCAGCTCGTTACCGACTGCATCAAGATTTACCGGCCGGCTTTCATGGGCAATGCCGCCGAAGTGCTGGACGTGCAGCACGTGCTGCAGCGCTTCGAGATTGAGCGGCCCGAGCAGGTAATTGACATTCTGGGCTTGCAGGGCGACGCCTCCGACAACATTCCCGGCATTCCCGGCATCGGCGAGAAGACGGCCAAAACCCTGATTCAGAAGTACGGCTCGGTGGAAAACCTGATTGCCAACGTGCACGAGCTCAAAGGCAAGCAGCAGGAAAACGTGCGCAACTTCGCCGAGCAGGGTTTGATGAGCAAGGAGCTGGCCACCATTCACCTAGACGTACCCATTGAGTTTGAGGCCGAAAAGCTAGTGCTGGACAATCCCGACGAAAATGAGCTGCGCCAGCTGTTTGAGGAGCTGGAATTCCGGCAGCTGGCCGCCCGTGTGCTGGGCGGGGGCAGCCCGGGCAGCCCCAGCACCGCTCCTACCCCGCGCGGGGCCCGGCGGCCCAAAGTAGCCGAGGGCCAAGGTAGCTTGTTTGGCTCTTCCGCCGACGCAGCGGTAGGCATAGCCGCCGAGGAAGGCGAAACCGGCTCCTTCGGGGCTCCCGCCGGGCCGCGCCTGACGTTGCAGGATGTGCCGCACCAGTACCACCTGATAGACACGCCGGAGCTGCGCAAGTCCCTACTTGAATTCCTGTTGCAGCAAACAGAGGTCAGCTTCGATACCGAAACCACCGGCCTCGACACCATGACGGCCCGGCTAGTGGGACTGTCGTTTTGCTGGCTACCCGGCGAGGCCTACTACGTGCCCGTGCCGCCCGACGACCACGTCGCCGCCCAGGCGCTGGTGGATGAGTTCTGCCCGTTCTTCGAGGCCGCGCACATCACCAAAGTGGGGCAGAACATCAAGTACGACCTCACCATTCTCAAGCACTACAAGGTGCAGGTGAGCGGTCCGCTGTTTGATACCATGCTGGCTCACTACCTGCTGGAGCCCGACATGCGCCACAACATGGACGTGCTGGCCGAAACCTACCTGCACTACACGCCCGTGAGCATTCTGGAGCTTATTGGCCCCAAAGGCAAAAACCAGAAAACCATGGCCGACCTGCCCCCAGCTCTGGTGTCGGACTACGCCTGCGAGGACGCCGACGTGACCCTGCAGCTCAAGCACGTGTTTGAGCCCATGCTCAAGGAAGTGGGGCTGTTGGACTTGCTCAACCAGGTGGAAAACCCGCTGGTGCCGGTGCTGGCCGATATTGAGTACGAGGGTGTGAAGATTGACTCCTCGGCCATGGGCGAGTACTCAGCCGAGCTGCAGGGCTACATAGTGGACATTGAGAAGCAGATTTTCTCGGAGGCCGGGCAGGAGTTCAACATCGGCTCCCCCAAGCAGCTGGGCGAAGTACTGTTTGATAAGATGGGCCTGGGTGGCGGCAAAATCAAGAAAACGAAAACCGGGCAGTATGCCACCGGCGAAGAAATCCTGAGCCAATTGGCGGCCGATGCGCCCATTGCCGGACTGATTCTGGAACACCGCCAGCTCACCAAGCTGCGCAGCACCTACGTGGAGGCCCTACCCCAGCTGGTGTGCGAAGTAGATGGCCGCGTGCACACGTCCTTCAACCAGGCCGTAACGGCCACGGGCCGCCTCAGCAGCACCAACCCCAACCTGCAAAACATTCCCATTCGTACCGAAAAAGGCCGCGAAATCCGGAAAGCCTTCGTGCCCCGCGACGAGAACCACGTGCTGCTGGCCGCCGACTACTCGCAGGTGGAGCTACGCATCATGGCCGACTTCTCGGGCGACAAAACCATGATTGAAGCCTTCCGCCAGGGCCTCGACATTCATACCAGCACGGCCAGCAAGGTGTTCCACGTGCCCCTGACGGAAGTGGACGGGGAGATGCGCCGCAAGGCCAAAACCGTCAACTTTGGCATCATCTACGGCATTTCGGCTTTCGGCTTGGCCCAGCGCATCGGTATTTCGCGCAAGGAAGCCACCGAGATTATCGACACCTACTTCCAGGAGTTTTCGTCGGTAAAGCAGTTCATGGACGACAGCATCAACAAGGCGCGGGAGCTGGAATATGCCACTACCCTGCTGGGCCGCCGCCGCTACCTGCGTGACATCAACTCGCGCAACGCCACCCTGCGCGGCTACACCGAGCGCAACGCCATCAACGCCCCCATCCAAGGTACGGCCGCCGACATCATTAAGATGGCCATGATCAACATCCACGAGTGGCTGATTCAGGAAAAGCTCGGCACCAAGATGATCCTGCAGGTCCACGATGAACTGGTGTTCGACGCGGTGCAGGAGGAAGTAGAATTCATTACCCCCAAGATCAAAGAACTGATGTCCAACGCCTTGCTGCTCCCCCACGGCGTGCCCCTGGAGGTAGAAGTAGGCACCGGCCGCAACTGGCTACAGGCCCACTAGGCCAGTCGCCTGCCAACGTCGTCGCGCGGGTAGCACAGCCCGCGCGACGACGTTGGCAGGCGACTGGCCTAGTGGGCCGGCCGGAGTAGGCAGGCAAAACCCCAAGGCATCTTCGCGCCCTGCAGCCCGTATAGCCCATCCGTACCGCTCACCCTATAACATGCCCGCATGGCTTCTCACCCCCGCACCACTACCCTGCAAAACGTAGCCCGCGCTCTGATGGGCACCTTTATGGTGGCCGCCGGTACTGGCCACCTCACGTTTCAGCGCCGGGAGTTTCAGGCCCAGGTACCCGACTTTGTGCCGCTGAGCAAGGATACCACGGTACTGGCTTCGGGGGTGGTGGAAATCGGGCTGGGGCTGGCGTTGCTGCTGGCCAAAGGCCGCAACCGGCAATTGATGGGCATGGGCTTGGCAGCTTTCTACGCGGCCGTCTTCCCCGGCAACATCCACCAGTATACGCATCATCTCTCCGCCTTTGGCCTCGATACGGATGAAAAGCGGCTGGGGCGCTTATTTCTGCAGCCGGTGCTCATGGGCTGGGCGCTGTGGTCGACGGGGGCACTATCCTCATCATCCCGAGCCAAGGCAACACGGCCGACATCATCAAGGCGGCCATAACCAACCTCTCAGCATGGTGGGGCCGGAAAAGCTTCGCAGCAAGGCAATGCTGCAAGCTCACGATGCCCCATTTCCGCCGTAGGGCACAAGGAATTGGATAGTCTAACAACCAGACCCAAAAGCTTTGGGCCAATAACCTACTGCTATACAAAAGGCCCCGGTTTGCGCACTTGTTGGGCAAACCGGGGCCTTTTGTATAGAGCCTAGATAGCAAGATGGCTTAGGGCGTGTTGGTTACTACCTGGCCTGCTTCGGGCTGCTGGGCGCTGCGGTCTTTCAGGGTGCCCAGTTCCCGGCCTACCGCAATAAAGGCCGCAATAGCCTTTTCCAAATGGGCGCGGGTATGCGCCGCCGACAGCTGCACCCGGATGCGGGCCTGCCCCTTCGGCACTACGGGGAAGTAGAAGCCCACGACGTAAATGCCTTTTTCGAGCATTTTGGCGGCAAACTCCTGGGCCAACTTGGCATCGTAGAGCATAACGGGCACGATGGGATGCTCGCCGGGCTTGATGTCGAAGCCGGCTTCCGTCATTTTCTCCCGGAAGTACTTGGTGTTTTGCTCCAGCTGGTCGCGCAGGGCCGTGCTTTCGGTGAGCAGTTCCAGCACCCGCAGGGAGGCGCCCACAATAGCCGGCGCGAGGGTGTTGCTGAATAGGTACGGGCGGCTACGCTGGCGCAGCATGTCGATGATTTCCTTGCGGCCCGAGGTGAAGCCGCCCATAGCCCCGCCCAGGGCCTTGCCCAGCGTACCCGTGATGATGTCGACGCGGCCCATGGCGTTGCGGTACTCGTGGGTGCCGCGGCCGGTTTTGCCCAGGAAGCCCATGGAGTGGCACTCATCTATCATCACCAGGGCCTGGTACTTGTCGGCCAAGTCACAGATTTTGTCGAGCTGGGCAATGGTGCCGTCCATGGAGAAGGAGCCATCCGTCACGATGATGCGGTGGCGCGTGCCTTTGGCTACGGCGTCCTGCAGCTGCAGCTCCAGGTCCTGCATGTCGTTGTGGTTGTAGCGGTAGCGCTGGGCCTTGCACAGGCGCACCCCGTCGATGATGGAGGCGTGGTTCAGCGCGTCGGAGATGATGGCGTCCTGCTCGTTGAACAGAGGCTCGAACACCCCGCCGTTGGCGTCGAAGGCGGCGGCGTAAAGGATGGTGTCCTCGGTGCCCAGGAACTCGGCCAGCTTTTTTTCCAGCTCTTTGTGAATATCCTGGGTGCCGCAGATAAAGCGCACCGACGACAGGCCGTAGCCGTGGGTGTCAATGGCTTCTTTGGCCGCTTTGATTACCTCGGGGTGGGAGGACAAGCCCAGGTAGTTGTTGGCGCAGAAGTTCAGCACTTCGCCGGCTTCCTGGGTTTCAATTTCCGCGCCCTGAGGCGAGGTTATCACGCGTTCCTTCTTGTAGAGGCCCGCGTCTTTGATTTCCTGGAGCTGCTGCTGGAGGTCGGGTTGGAGGGTGGTGTACATAAGGTGAACAAGCGAATGGGTGAATGAGTGGGCGGTTATGCGAAAGTACGTAGGCTTTTGGTACGGCATTGCGCCGGCGTGGTGTAGGTTTGCAGTTGGCTGGCCCGTCAGCCTTTCCCCCGGCTCGTCCGTATCACTCGTCCGGCTCTACCGCATCCTGCATGAACGTACATATCCAACAAATTCTGGACAACCCGCTGGCGGCGCTGGCTATTGTAGGCAACCTCATCATCATTGAAAGCCTGCTGAGCGTGGATAACGCCGCTGTGCTGGCGACCATGGTGGGCGACTTGCCCAAGGAACAGCGCCAGAAAGCCCTGCGCTATGGCATCATTGGGGCCTACGTGTTCCGGGGGCTGTGCATTGTGTTTGCCTCGTTTCTGATTGAGTTCTGGTTTCTCAAGCCCCTCGGCGGCCTCTACCTGCTGTACCTGGCCTACGCCCAGTTCAAGCCCAGAAACCACGGCAGCTCCGACGACGACCAGGGCCCCGACAAAGAGAAAAGCTGGGTGTACCGGCACACGCTGGGTTTGTTTGGGCAGTTCTGGGCCACGGTGGCCCTTATCGAGCTGATGGACCTGGCCTTTTCCATCGACAACGTGTTTGCCGTGGTGGCCTTTACCGACAACCTGATTCTGATTTGCCTGGGCGTGTTTATCGGGATACTGGCCATGCGGCTGGTGGCCCAGGCCTTCGTGCTACTCATGGCCAAGTACCCGTTTCTCGAAACCGCCGCCTTCCTGGTTATCGGTATTCTGGGGCTGAAGCTGCTGCTCTCCCTGGTGGAGCACTACCAGCCCGAATCGGCTTTCAGCCGCTTTCTGGGCAGCCACGCCGCCGACGTGGGCCTGACGGTGCTGACGGTAGTCATCTTCCTGATTCCGGTGCTCACCTCCTACTTTTTCAACGTGCCCAAGCGCAACCACTTTCCGCGGTAACCGGGTCCCTACCGGCTTGCCGCCTCAGCCCGATTGAAAAACGCCTGCACGCCCTGCCGGCCGCTGTCCATCAGCTCCTGCTTCTGGGGGGCCGATAGCCGCTTGATTTTGGGGTTGAACCCGCGCGTGTCGATGCTGATGGTGCGGGGCCAGTCTTCGGGGCGGGGGGCGTTCAGGTTTTCCAGGGCTACCGTGTACAGTGCCCCGATGTAGGAACCAAAGTCCTGCACCGCGTAAGGTGCCAGCTGCTGCCGGCCCCCGGGGCGCGTGTCGTAGGCCACCTGCTCGGCGCGGTCGAGGCGCAAACCCAGCGTTTCGGGGTTGATAAAAGGCCCGGCGGCTCCGGGAAGGTAGCGCGGGTGGTCAAATAAATCCAGCGGGTAGTTGGCCAGCAGGCCCCCATCTACCACCACTTCCACCAGCTGTCCTTTGGCCGGGTGCGGCACCACGTGGCCGGCGGTATCCAGCAGCACGGCCCGGAAGTAGAGCGGGATGCTCATGCTGATGCGTACGGCGTCGGCTACGCGCATAGCGGGGTGAGTTTCGTAGCTGAACGTCTGCCGACACTGGCGGGTGAGGTTGGTACCAGTAGTGTACAGGTCGCGGAAGCGGGCCGGCTCCTGCTGGGCCAGTGCGTGCAGCTCGGCCAGCGTGAGGTTGGGGCGCTGGGTTTTGCGGGCCACCAGCTCGGTGAGGTAGCGCGTGAGCTGGTCGCCGCGGTACCAGCCGTATTGGCGGATCAGGCGCGTGCTGCCCCCGAAAAACAGCCCCCGGCCGTCGTTGAGGCGCTGCACGGGCGTTTGATTTACCACGTCAATGATTTCCTGGGGCGAGTAGCCCACCGCCAGCAGGGCCGCCTGAATGGCCCCGGCCGAGGTGCCGCCCACCCGCCGAATACCGGCCAGCACGCCCCGGCTTTCCAGCTCCTGCAGCGCGCCCCCGTAGGCAATGCCCCGAATACCGCCGCCCTCCATCACCAGGTTGCGGTACACCGGGCGAGCAGCCGGCTCCGGGCTTTGTGCCGACGCGGAAACGGTGGGTTGGAGCGCAAACAGCAACACCAGAAATAAAGAGAGGTAGCGCATAGGCAGGTCGATAAGCTATGGGAAGGAGCCGGTCCTTACCCGGATGGTTGTATGGGCCGTAGAATGACGCAACTCCGCTGCATCCGTATCTTTGCCCTCCACCCATTCCCCTGTTTTCCGCATGCCTACTTCTTCCTCCGCCCCCACCCCCGGCGACACCATTCTCGTTATCGGCGCGGGCGGGCAGCTCGGCCTGGAGCTCACCCACGAGCTGCGCCAGCGCTACGGCGCTTCCCACGTAGTAGCCGCCGACGTACGCACCCCCAAAGACCTCGAAATTCAGCAGGCCGGCCCGTTTGAGCTGCTGGACGTGCTCGACAAAAACCGGCTGACGGAAGTTATCCAGCAGTACAAGCCCAAGCAGGTCTACCACCTCGCGGCGCTGCTGTCGGCCACGGCCGAGAAGAACCCCAAGTTTGGCTGGCAGCTGAACATGGATGGCCTGTTTCACGTGCTCGACGCGGCCGTGGACCTGGGCGTGGAGCAGGTGTACTGGCCCAGTTCCATTGCCGTGTTCGGGCCCGATACACCTCGCCAGAACACGCCTCAGCTCACCATCATGAACCCCAACACGGTGTACGGCATCAGCAAGCTAGCTGGGGAGCAGTGGTGCGAGTGGTACTTCCGCAAGCACGGCCTCGATGTGCGCAGCCTGCGCTACCCGGGCCTCATCGGCTACAAGAGCCTGCCCGGCGGCGGCACCACCGACTACGCCGTGGACATCTACCACAAGGCGGTGGCCGGCGAAAACTACGAGTGCTTCCTTTCCGAGGACACTTACCTGCCCATGATGTATATGCCCGACGCGCTGAAGGCCACGCTGGACCTGATGCACGCTCCCGCCGACAGCATCAAGGTGCGTAGCTCCTACAACCTGGGCGCCATGAGCTTCAGCCCCCGGGAAATTACGGCCAGCATCCAGCGCCACTATCCCGACTTCCAAGTCACCTACAAGCCCGACCAGCGCCAACAGATTGCCGACTCCTGGCCCGCCAGCATCGACGACACCCAGGCCCGCCAGGACTGGAACTGGCAGCCCCAGTACAATCTAGATAAGATGACGGACGACATGCTGCTTCACCTGAAGGAAGCTGTGGTGCTGAAGTAGTATGGGCGTTATTGGATTCTTGGTTGGGCTGACCCTAAATGCCGGCGCTGTTTACCTGATATATTGGTTTTTTCGTACCATCATCCGGCGCTACTATGGCAACGTGCAGTCAGCTAACCCTTTCGGGCCCGGCTGGGCACAGTTGCTGGACCAATATGAAAGTTCACATGGCGTGCTACGCATGGTCCAGTTCTCAGCCCGCATTGGAGGAATATGGTACAACGACGTGCTACAGATTGGCTTTGATGTGCAGGATGTAGTCATTCGTAACAACCTGGGATTTTCTTCCCTGGTCAGAATTCCCCTCAATCATATCGAGCTACTGCAGCAGCCGGAGCCATTCCAGGCAACGTCCCTGAGCGAAACAGAATATACTCCCGGCTTATTTCAGGTTGGCAGGGTTGAGGTTGGGCTGGACGCGTACTGGACCGCGCAACTCCTGCAACGCATGGCCGCTGCTGCCCCCCCAGCTACTTTCTGATCATTTAACTACTGAGATTTTTAAACGCCTCACCTTTCCGGTGGGGCGTTTGTATTAATGTTCCACCCGAAAACCTCTGGCATGCCCACCCGTTTCTGCAACTGCGCATCCAACGCCCCGCCCGTACAAAACCAAGACCCCAAGTTCCCAAGTCCCTATTTATGATTGTAAATCATACGCCCGCCGGCTGGCAAATCATCTACCAGCAGGCCCACGCCCTGCTGGCGGCCCAGCTGCTGCACCAGTGGCCCGCGTTTCTTCCCTGCGACCAGTGGGTGGGCCTCCTGGCTGCCGCCGCCCAGCACGACGACGAGCAGCACCAGTGGAATGGACACTACGGCCTCACGCCCGCCGGGGCTCCGGCCAACTTCACCATGAAGGAGTTTTCGCTGGAGCAAGCCACCGGCGTAATGCGCGCGGCCCGCTTCCAGGGCCGCTGGCGGAGCCTGCTTACCAGCATGCACCTGAGCACGCTCTACGAAAGCCTGCGCGGTCAGAATAAGGCAACCGATGCCTTTCTGGATGAGCAGCTGGCTGGTCAGAAGACGTGGCGGCGCGAGCTAAAAATCCGCAAAGCCGAGGCGGAACGCGCCTACGCCCTGCTGCACTGGTGCGACCGGCTCAGCCTGATTCTGTGCCGCCACGAACTGCCGGAAATGGGCCGGGCCCTGGAAGTCTATACCGGCCCCGATGGTCACCGCCACGAGGTAGTGCGCGCCGAGGCCGATGGCCCCGTAACGGTACAGCCCTGGCCCTTCCGTGAGCCGCAATTTACCGTGAGCGTGGAGGCCACCGTGCTAGGCCAGCTGCAGTTCGCTAACGATGCCGAGCTGGCCGCTGCCCTGCGCACCGGCCCCATCGAAACACTACGCTGGGAGCTGCGCCGGTAACTAAACTACTTTTCACAAACCGGCTGTCATCCTGAGCAGAGCGAAGGACCTTATCACACTGCAGCAAGTCGTGCGAGTGTGATAAGGTCCTTCGCTCTGCTCAGGATGACAGCTTAATGGTAGGCTACAGCTTTGCCACCGGCTTCGGGTTCTGCATCAGGCCGGCGGGAACTTGCTGGGTGAGCGAAAGGTGACCCAGGGCGCGGCCGTCTTTCCCATCAGTGCGGTCGGTAGCCAGCAGCAGGGCACCGTAGCGCTGGTAGCCGGCCCAGCGGCGGCGAAACGCGGGTTGGGCATCGGTGGCTTTTGGGAAAAAAGCCCACTCCTCTACCAGGTTGGTTTTGGGGTTGATGAGCACTTCGTACTTGTTATCGGGCGTCACGCCCACGTTCTTGAAGGTCATGTGCAGCACCTCGGCGGGCGTGCCGTCCATGAGCTTGCCGGCGCCGTGGTAGGTAAGTGTCACGCCGGAATCCTTGAGCTTGAATGGCATCAGCAGCCACCAGGAGTTATTCACCCAGATGGGGTACATTTTGGCCAGCAGCTTCTGCCCGTCGGGGGTGGCCGAAACGTCTTGGCCGGCACGGTACACCTTGCCCTGCTTGGTGCCCAGGTTGTAGAGCGCGACGAGGCTGTCCTTCTGCCAGCGGAAGTCGCCGGTTTGCTTGTCCCAGAGCTGGTAGGAGCCATCCAGAAAGTCCCAGCCAAAAAGACGGGCCTGCTGCCAGGCCGGGTAGCCGCCCATAGCCCGCATTGCCTTATCGGCCAAGCGCAGGGCGCGGGGGTCGGAGCCAGCTTGGTCGAACCCGGCCGCGGCTGGGTAAGCGGCCGTATCAGCAGCGGCGGCGGTAGTAGTGGCTGGTTGCTCCGTGGGGCCCGACTGGCAGGCACCCAGGCCAGCCAACAGCAGAAAAGCAAAGAACATAGCGCGCATAGAAAGCTGAACAGTGTACAACCCGGGCCGGCTTCGTGCCGGTAGGGGCATCCCGCGCAAAGATGCATAAACCAACCCGATGGCCCCAACGCCCGGCGCAATCTGCCCGTACTACCGGCAACCCTGTGCTCTGACGTTTCTACCTTATGGCCACACATTACCGCGTTTCGGATATTTTCAATATCCTTAAAACCACTGCCAGCGAGTTCATGGTCAACAACTCGTTTCGCCACGCGGCGGCGCTGTCGTACTACACCATTTTCTCGCTGCCCCCGCTGCTGCTCATTGTCATCACCATTGCCAGCTCCATCTATGGGGCCGAGGCCGTGACGGGACAGGTGTACGGGCAGCTACGCGGATTTCTCGGCGCCGATTCGGCTAAGTTCCTGCAGGATTCTATTGCCGAGTTCACCAAGCAGCAGAAAGGCGGCCTGGCTACGGTTATCGGCATCGGTACGCTCATCTTTGCGGCTACTACCTTCTTTGTCACCCTGCAGGAAAGCATCAACGACATCTGGAACCTGAAGGTGAAGCCACGCAACGGTATCTGGCAGTTTGTGCGTGACCGGCTGCTGAGCTTCGGCCTGATTTTGAGCGTGGCGCTCTTGCTGCTCATTTCCTTTGTCGTCAGCGCCATCCTGAGTGCCTTCACCGGCAAGCTGCAGCAGTGGTTTCCCGAAATCGGGGTGGTTGTTATCAAGCTGGTCGACTTTTTCCTCTCCCTGGGTGTCACGTCCTTGCTGTTTGCCCTGATCTACCGGTTTTTACCCGACGCCGTCATCCGCTGGCGCGACGTGGGCATTGGCGCAGTCATCACGGCCACACTGTTTGTGCTGGGCAAGTTTCTCATTGCCTTCTACATCGCCAAGGCCAACCCCGGCTCGGCTTTCGGAGCAGCGGGCTCGGCCATTGTGCTGCTGCTCTGGGTAAACTACTCTGCCCTCATCATCTTTTTCGGGGCCGAGTTCACCCAGGAGTTTGCCGATGCCTTCGGGCAGAAAGTGCAGCCCAAGGCCCACGCCGTGCGCATCGAAACCCGGGAGGTACCCGAAGGCGAAACCAAAGAAGAAATTACCACTGGCCGCCCCCGCTCTACCGGGCGCTGGAAAAGCTGAAAAGTCCAGGGCAGCGGCATAGTATTGCCCCCTCAGCTTGCCAATATGGCTATTAAGGATGGTTTTTATTCCCAGCAGCTCCGCTTATATGCTTTGTTGTAAAGTCTGGGGTTACATGATTGTGTGATGCGGATTGCGCGGCAGAACGCTACGTTTGGGAAACCTTTTCCCTTGCTCCGCTATGCGCTTCTTTATTCCCTTACTACTTGCGCTTGCCGTTGCCTTCGGTGCTCAGGCCCAGCAACCCGGCCGCATTCTGATTGTGAGTCCGCACGTGGGCGAAGTTATTGATGCCCAGGAGAAGGCAACGTACGGCTTGTTCCCGTATTACTCAGCCAACGACTTTCAGCAGGCGCGCTTCGAGCAGGCCCCCGACAGCGCTATTACCCTTTACGCCCAGCTGCGCGACGGCCGCACGGTGCTGCGCCCGTTTACCCGGGCGCAGTTCGAGCAAACCAGCCAAGCCATTGAGCAACGCGTGCAGGAGCTGAAGCAGGCGGGCGTCGCCGTCAACCAGCCCGCCACACCCGCCGCTGCCGATTCCATCGGCCACCGCTACCGGGTAGACCTGCGCACGGGCACTGCCTTTGTGGGGGAGCTGGTGGCCCTCCGCCCCGCGCAGCTGGAGTTCCGCACGTCGGACCTGGGCATTGTGCAGGTGGAGCGCGCCAATATCAAACGCCTGGAGGACCTGACGCCCGGTGCCATTCGCCCGCTGGCCGAAGACTGGTTTGACATCGGCAACGGAAACCGGCTGTTTTTTCAGCCCACGGCCCGCAACCTGCGCAAGGGCGAAGGCAGCCTGCAAAGCATCAACCTGCTGCTGCTGGGCGCCAACTATGGCGTTACCGATAACTTTTCCATTGGCATCCTTACCTCTGTGGTACCTTTTGTGCCGCTAAACGACCAGCTGCTGGCCTTCACGCCCAAGCTTTCCGCCAAGGTGTCGGAGACTACCCACGTGGGAGGCGGTATCCTCTACATTCGGGTAGCGGGTGAGAGTGCCGGCATTTTCTACGGCAATGCTACCTTCGGCTCGGCCGACAACAATTTTACGGCTGGGCTGGGGTATGCTTTTGCCAGCGGCGAGGTGGCCCGCACCCCGGTAGTGCAGCTGGGCGGACAGCGCCGCATTTCGCGGCGCGTGTCATTGCTGACGGAGAACTACCTTATCACGGATTCAGAAGCAGGTATTGCCGGCCTCTACGGCATCAAACTAAACTGGCGGCGTACGTCGCTGGGGCTGGCAGGTGGCTATGTCCTCTCCTACTCCGATGGCCTGAGCAGCACCTACGCCGTGCCTATTTTCTATGACTTCACGTTCCGCTTCGGCAAGCCAGGTAAGTAAAGCCGCCGGCCATGGTGCTGCCTACGCGCAAAAACGAAAAAGCCCCACTCGCCGGAAATTTGGCAAGTGGGGCTTTTTCGTTTTTGCCGGAAGCGCTTACGCGGCTACCTCGGGCTTCTGCTTCACGGCCAACTGCCCGCAGGCGGCGTCGATGTCCTTGCCGCGGCTGCGGCGCACGTTGGTTTGCACGCCCCGGTCGGCCAGGTACTTGTGGAAGGCCACCAGCTTGTCGTCGGCGGTATTCACGTAGCTGGCGTTTTCGATGGGGTTGTACTCAATCAGGTTCACCTTGCAGGGAATCCACTTCGAAATCTGGAACAGCTCCTCCGCGTCCTGCAGCGTGTCGTTGAAGCTCTCGAACACGATGTACTCGTAAGTAACCTTGCGGCCGGTTACTTGGTGGTAGTGCTGCAAGGCATCCTTGAGCGAAGCCAGGGAGTTAGCCTCGTTGATGGGCATGATTTCGTTGCGCTTCGCATCGTTGGGTGCGTGCAGGCTCAGGGCCAGGTTGGCTTTCACCCCGTCGTCGGCCAGCTTCTTGATCATCTTGGCAATGCCGGCGGTGCTGACGGTGATACGGCGCGGAGCCATGTTCAGACCGTCTGGGGCGGTGATACGCTCAATGCTTTTTACCACGTTGGCGTAGTTGAGCAGCGGCTCGCCCATGCCCATGTACACGATGTTGGTGAGCGGGGTGCCATACTGCGCCTCGCACTGCTCCCGGATGCGCACCACCTGGTCGTAGATTTCGGCGGCATCGAGGTTGCGCTTACGCTCCATGTAGCCAGTGGCGCAAAACTTACACGTGAGCGAGCAGCCCACTTGTGAAGAAATGCAGGCCGTCATGCGCGTATCGTGCGGAATGAGCACGCCCTCTACAATGTTGCCGTCATGCAGCCGAAATGCCGATTTGATGGTACCGTCGTTGGAAAGCTGCTGGTTTTGCACCGCCACGCCGTTGATGACGAAGTGCCGGGCCAGCAGCTCCCGAGTAGCCAGGGAAATGTTGTTCATTTCCTCAAACGAGCCCGCCGTGTTTTTCCACAGCCACTCCAGCACCTGCTTGGCGCGGAAAGGCTTTTCGCCGTGCTCTACCATAAAGGCTTTGAGCTCGTCGGGGGTGAGTTTGCGAATGTCGCGCTTGGTCAGTACGGGCAGGTCAATCATCATAGCCGCAAAGATACAATACAGAAGGCGCTTGAGTTCCACGGATTTGCTGACTCAACTTACACGCTGCCAACCGTTCTGCTGCTTAGTGAGCTTTTCCCGGGCACGGGCGGCAGGCTAGGCGCCGGGCTTTTCTACCCGGTTGAGGTAGTAGCCGGCCGCCGCGCCACCAGCCCCCGCACCTATGGTCAGCAACCAGAAGGCACCCGGATTCGGGGGCATGTTGAACCCGATCAGCAAACTCAGCCACCACGTCAGGCAGCCACAGCCTACCGTGAGCCTGGGGCTGGCCGTGTAGTGGGCGTTGCTCAGGCGCATGAGGCCGTACGTAGCCACCCCAATTGCCACTGGTGCGCCTACCAGCAGCAGGAGCACGCCCCACAGAAAGTCTTCCAGCCTGCCGCCGCCTTTAAATGCCTCTCCAAAGGCCCCGCCAGCGGGCAGCAGCAGCAACATCAGGAGCTTAGCACGTCTCATTCGGGCAAGATACTACCGGCCGGGCTGCTAGCAGCAGGTGTAGTAGACTACGGCTTTGCCCCGCTTGGGCGAGTAGCCAATCATCTGCCCGTTTTCTTCGCCCAGCTGGTAGGCAAACCGCGGCAAGCCGGTTGCCTTCACTTCGGCCCAGGCGGCCTGGTTTAGCTGCTTGGGGGAGGCACTCGGTGGCACTTCGGCTCGCACGGAAAAGGCTTCGTCCGTGAAGAATTCGGCGGCCCGCTTGCGGATGTAATGGGCCCGCTGGGCATCGGTAGGGTTTTCGCCGTACTTGTTGATGCCGTAGTTGAGGAGGGCAGTGGCCGGAAAACGCTCGGTCCAGAGGGTGTCACCGGCTGCCGACACGATGGAAAACTGGGCCGAGGCCGTCAGGACGGAGTCGCCGCGCAGCACCAGGCGGAACTCGTCGGGCTGCCGGGCATTGGAAAACAGGTGGGTTATGCGCACATCACTCAGCACGCCGGGTTGGGGCTGCGGCGCGACAGGAACCGCGGGCGCCGCAGCCCCTCTCTGCGCAGCCGGGAGCGGCGGAGTAGGCGTGGAAGAAGTTTCGGAGGGGGAAGGAGAAGAACAGGCGGCAGCGGTCAGCAGCACACCGAGCAGGGAAAGGCGCATACAGATGAGCGGATGATGAGGTGCCTTGTACGCAGGCTGAACGGGATAAGTGGCTGGTGCTACCCGCCTCTCTGGTTACCCCTCACCCCGCAGCCGGCGGGCATATGCCTCGTCGAGGGGCCGCAGTTTGCGGATACCATAGTCAAAGCAGAGCATGCCGGTTTTGGCGCGGGCTATTTCCCGGTCCTCCTGGTTTTTCACCCAATACACCACATCAAAGCCGTATTTGGTCACGTCGGCGGCGGCCATCTGCACCTGCAGCGTATCCCCGTAAAACCCTTCGCCCTTGTACTCTATGGCTACGTCGGCCATGATGTGGCCAATATGCGTGGTGGGGTCCAGCTCTACCTGCCCCAGAAAGCGCAGAAACTGCACCCGGGCCTCGTGCAGAATCCCCAGCAGGGCATCGTTGCCGAGGTGGGCGCCGTAGTTGAGGTCGGTGATGCGCAACGGAATTTCTACGGTCAGCAGGAATGTGTCGGGCAGCGCTACTTTTACGCGGGGCATAGAAGGCGTTTCTAGTTACTGGTTGCTCGTTTCGAGTTACTCGGAACCAGCCGCCGAAGTTCGCCGAAATTGCCGTTAGTATTCACCCCCGCTACCCCAAAACCAGGAACTCGTAACCAGAAACCACTATGGATGTAGAAGTGCGTACTACCGCCGATGGGTCGAGCACCTTATACGTGCCCGCGCTGAATGAGCACTACCATAGCACCCACGGGGCCGTGCAGGAGGCCCAGCACGTGTACCTAAGGGCCGGCCTGGAACCGCTGCTGGCGGCCGCAAGTGCGCCGGTGCGGGTGCTGGAAATTGGCTTTGGCACCGGCCTCAATGCTCTGCTCACCCTGCAACGCAGTTTAGTGTCCCCCATGCTCATTACCTATGACACCCTGGAAAAATACCCGCTGCCGCTTTCTGTCATCGAGCAGCTGGGCGTGGAGCGCTACATCCTGAACCCCGAGTTGCAGGACCTGCACCGGCAGCTGCACACGGCCCCCTGGAATGAGGATGTGCTGCTGGCCCCGCACTTCCGGCTCCGCAAAATCGACCAGGAGCTGCAGCAAACCACGTTGCCGGAAAATCAGTACCACGTCATCTACTTCGACGCCTTCGCCCCCGAAAAGCAGCCCGATATGTGGACGGATGCCGTATTCACGCAGCTCTATGAGGCTACCGCCCCAGGCGGCTGCCTGGTGAGCTACTGCGCCAAGGGCTCCTTCAAGCGCAGCCTGCTGGCGGCAGGCTGGCAGGTAGAGAAGATTCCTGGCCCGCCCGGCAAGCGCGAAATGACGCGGGCCTGGAAACGGGGGTAGCGGGGCGCTAAGCCAGCTAATTGTTGGACCCTACGGGCACCTGCTCGATTTAACGGGAGCAAGCTAGCCGTCCGTTTCAAGGGTTTCTCCGTAGGTTAGAGCTTCTATGAGTCGAAAACTGCTGGAAACAGACGGTCAGGAATGGGTGGAGAAAGGCATCATCACACCGGAGCAGCACGCCCGGCTGCTAGCCCTCTACCCGCTCGATACCCACGCCATCGGGTTGCTGCCGTTGCTAGGCTCCCTGCTGGTGGGCCTGAGCGCGCTAAGTTTGGTAGCCGCTAACTGGCAAGGCCTGCCGGAACTGCTGCGCCTGGGGCTGCTGCTAGGAGCGCTGGCGGCAGCCTACACGGCGGGAGATTATTTCTACCGGCGCGGCAACGACCAGGTAGGCCTAGGGCTGGTTGCGCTGGGGCTGATTTTGTTTGGGGCCAGCATTATTCTCACCAGCCAGCTTTATCAGCTCATTGGCTACGATCTGACGGGGCTGCTGGCCTGGGCTGTGGCCGGCATGGCCCTCACCTGGCTGTACCGCAGTCGGCTGCTGTTTCTGCTCACGGCTATTATCAGTGGGGTGGTGCAGGGCTATAACACCGGGCAGTTGGGCGCTTTCAGCTACCTCACGGCGGCCTTCACGGCGCTGGGCTTGGGCTACTACTGGTGGCGCCGCCCCGATGCTCTCACGGGCGCCGTGCTGGCTACCGGGCTGCTCTGGCAGTCGGCGCTGCTTGTTAGCTACCTGCACATCAAGCTCACCTGGTTTTTCGTGCCGGCCATGCTCATCTATACCCTAGGCGACTGGCAGCCCTACCGGCCAGCTGCCCGGGCCGTGCAAGGCCCCCCTCTGGTAGCGGCCTTTCTGTTTACACTGGGGCTGGCCTTGTTCGGGGAAGCCGATTCGTATACCGATACCCTCCGCCCTCCTCTTCTGGCTTATCTGGCCACCCTGGGCGCGGTGCTGGCTTTGTCGCTCTGGGGTAAGCAGCGGCGTGGGCGTCTGAGCAGCGCTACCGACTGGCTGCTGCTCTTGCCGGGGTTCTACTTCCAAGGCGGGCTGGCGTTGGCCGTGGCTACGCTGGTGGTGCTGTATGCCTACTCGGGAGCGGTGCTGGTGCGCGCCCACCAGGAGCAAAACCAGGACCGCATCACGCTGGGCACTGGGCTTTTTATTCTTACCACGGCCGTAGCTTACTTCAAGCTCACCTGGGGCTTTATGGATAAGTCGTTGTTTTTCCTGGTGGGTGGGCTACTCCTGCTGGCTTTGTGGTGGTATCTGCGCCGCCGGGCCAGCCGCACGGCCGCGGCCTCTTCATCCCAGCAAGTATGAACGCCTCGCTCCCATCTGCCACCAATGTACCGACCCTAGCTACTACCTCGGTGATGACTGAGCCGCAGCGCCGTCGTTGGCTGCGCTGGCTGGTAGCGGCCCAGGCACTGTTTGTGGTGGGCGTGGCGGCCAGCGGCTATGCAACCAGCTACTGGGGCCGCACCATCTGGCTGCAAACCGCCCCCGTAGATCCGCGCGACCTGCTCTACGGCGACTACGTCACGCTCAACTATACCATCAGTCAGCTGCCCGGCCGCCTGTGGCGAGGGCCGCAGCCGCCCCGCTCCCAGCAGGCCGCCTACGTGCTGCTGCAAGCCCGCCCCGACAGCACTTACGCGGCCGTTGGCATCTACCCCGAAAAGCCCTCTGCCACCGAAAACCAGGCGGTGTTGCGGGGCTCGGTGCAGGATACCTGGCGGCGAAGCGTGCGTTTGCGCTACGGCCTGGAACGCTACTACGTGCCCGAAGGCACTGGCAAGGCCTTGGAAAAGCGCCGTCACCTGAAAGTGCAGGTGCGCATTGCCCCCTGGGGACAAGCCCGGATTACGCGGGTGGTACCCCTCCCAGTTTCTGCCACTACCCGATGAACAAGCATCCATGGCTTTATTGGTGGCTGCAGATCCTGCTGGTTTTAGGCGGAGCCGTGCTGCTGGCGGACTACCTGGTTGGGTTCAAGGCCCTACTACAGCCAAGGCTAGACATCCAGATGCACAATACCTAGTTCATTATTTCGCCTTACTGGCTGGTGCTGGCTATGGCCCTGCCCCTCGTGCTATTGGCTTGGTTAGTGCGACGCTTAGCTCAGCGGCTCAAGTAAGAGGTTGCCTTGCTCTACAGAGAGCTGTCATTAGCGCATTGCCAGCCATTGTTGATCATGCTGGTCCAGGTCGGTGAGGGCGTATTTCTGCTGGCCGGTGATGTTCATTTCATCCAGCGCATCTACCATATCCTGGTACGTAGCGTCTTTGCTCGTCTTAATGAGGACCATGCCATGCCCCGCGTTCTGCTGAAAGCGTAGCAAAACCTGCCGCAGTCCGTTGGCAGCCAACGTAGTGGTTTGTACACTGGCTCCAGCCGGCGCATCGTTGGCCAGCGGATTCAGGCCGAAGTAGTAATGCACCCGGTGCTTATCCAGAATCAGGGTTAGCGCCTGCGAGTCGTCAATGGTGGTAGCCGGACCCTTGGCGGGCATCGAAAGCTGCATCACCGTGGCCTTGTTGAAGGTGGCAGTGAGCATAAAGAAAGTGAGTAGCAGAAAAGCCAGGTCCACCATGGGTGTCATGTCGAGGCGGAAATTGAGCTTTTTAACGCGGGGCTTGCCACTACGGGCGGCGGGAGCAGCTTGGATTTCAGCCATGACAGTGAGTTGGTTAAGGGTGTTTCCTACCAACGCCCTGGCTTCGCCCCTTATTGCCTGGCAGCTATATAGGCTGGCGGCCCTGGGCTCCTGCTAAAACCACCATACCTTTTCCGGCGTGAGGCAGGCGTGCAGCCGCACGTCGCCGGGCCAGGCATCGGCAATGCGCGGCACCGGAGGCTCTAGGCTTACCCCAATCCGCACCGCCTCGGGGTGGCATTCCATGAGGAACCGGTCGTAGAAGCCTTTGCCGTAGCCCACGCGGTGGCCGCTCTCGTCGAAAGCCAGCAGCGGAACGAGTACGGCATCCAGCTGTGGCGGGAAGACTTCGGTAGCATCCACAGGCTCGGGAATGCCCCAGCGGTTCATCACCAGCTCCGTATCGGGCGTCAAATGAAAGTGGCGGAGCGTCTGGCCATCAGGCTGTACCACGGGCACGGCCAGCTGCAGGTACGGGTGCTGCGCCCACAACGCCCGGATCAGCGGCCACATGTCGGGTTCGTGCTGGTGGGGGATGGGCAGAAACATATGTAGCCATTGCCACTCCGCCACTAGCAGATGGCGAAAGAACTGTTCCGTAAGCAAGTGGCTGCGGCGGATTACCTCGGCTTCGGGCAAAGCGCGGCGGGCAGCTAGAGCGGCGCGCCGCAGGGCGGCTTTGGTCATGTGATGGTTGCGTCAGTCCTGCACCATAACGTAGAAGCTGGCGCGGGGCTGCATACCAGCCAGATACGCCCCTACCGATTGCCGCTCCCACACGCCTTGGCTGGTTTTGCGGATGTATAGGTCGTTGTTGGTATAGCCCACGCTGGCGGTAAAGGCCAGTTGGTTGCTGACTTTCTTGACGTCCGCCCCACCAATCCATTCCAGGGCCAGAAAGAAATCTTCTTCCAACACCAAGTGGTCGGCGGTCAGGTCTACGGTAATTGGGCCTTCGGTCACGCCGCTGGTTACGATAATGTCGCGCTGCACCAGCTTCACGTTGGAAGGCTGGCCGTTTGGCAGCAGACGGTACAGGTTTACGCGGTAAGTAAGGGAGCCGGCCCGGTTGTAGGCCACGTTGAAGTTGGCGGTGAGCACCTTCGTGGGCGTATGTTTCAGCCGGATAACGGTGCCTATCTCCGCCCCCAAGTCACTGGCCGACAGGTTTATTGTGCCGCTGGCGTTGCCCGTGTTGCCCAGCGTCCGGGTACGTTTGTACAGACCTTTGGCTTTTACTTTCACTTCGCGCAGCGTCACGGCTTCTTCCGCTAGCCGCACGGTGGGGCGGGCCAGCAGGTCGCGCAGCAGGAGCCGCTGGGCCCGGTACCCGATGCTCGACACGCGCACCGTATCGTTGAGGTTGGCCTCCGAGTACTTCAGCTGGAAAGCCCCTGTATCGTCGGCTACCGTACCGATTCCCTTGCCCAGAATGCCAATATTGGCAAACGGCACCCCCTGCTGGCTGGCTGCTTCCGTGACAGTACCTGATACTACTTGTGCCTGAGCCGTTACAGCTGCTATAAGACAAAGCACAAGGGTGGCAAGTCGGCGTGAGCCACGCTCGAAATTCATAGAGAGAATAGGGAAAGGCATAAGGCTACTGCGTACGGTGAAGCGACTTTCCCTCAGAGTCCGCGGCGCGCCGAGACGTTGCCTGACTTTCGGGAAAAATCTGTAGACCCAGGGGCGACGGTCCTTTCCTCGGCTCTACTCCTCTTCCAGCACCGTAAACTCCAGGGCCAGGGGGTCGAAGGCGGCCAGCAGCTGCTGAATGAACTGCGGGTTGTTGACGAGGATGTTCAGCACGTTGTCGGTGCGCTCCTGCAAATGGCCGCCGGGCATGAGTTTATCTTTGAGGGCCGTGAGCTGAGAGTACGCGGTTTCGTGCTTGGCTTCGGCGGCCTTGCTTAGCCGCTTTTCCAGCCCGGCCACAATGCCCGTTACTTTCTGCTGCTCAGCAGCCACGGTGCGCACCAGCGTGGGGTCGAGGCGCTGGGCCAGGTCGGCTATGGCCTGGAAGGCGGCGGCCAGCTCGGTTTGCTGCGCAGCCAGGCTCACTTCCTCCTGGCCCAGCGTAGCGCCTACCTGCTTTTTCAGCTCCGGCAGGGGCCGGAAGATGTCAGTGGCCGTCAGCCCGAGCTTGCGCAGCTTGCCCACGCTGGCTTTGCCAATGAACTGGGCCGAGTTGCGGGGCAGCAGAATGGGAAACGGGACACCGTTTTCGGCAAACACGCCTTTCAGTTGAAACCAATACGCCACCTCGGCCCCACCGCCGATGTAACATAGGTTGGGCAGCAGCAGCTCCTGGTACAAAGGCCGGAGCACTACGTTGGGGCTGAAAAACTCGGGGTGCTCCTGGGCCAGCGTTAGGAGCTCCTGCTGAGTATGGCAGCGGCCGGTGTTGCGCACGGTAATCTGCACGCAATCCTGGGCGGCATCATACTCCAGCCGCTCCCGCTTGCCGGTATCCGTCAGGAAAAACAGGTTGAGGGGGCGCGAATATACCTGGGGCTTGTAGCCCGCGGCTTCCAGCTGGGCATTAGCGGCTTGCACCGCCCGGTTGGAGGCCTGCTCCCCGATTTCCTTCGTCAGCACCGGCACCAGGGCCTGCTTGAGCGCGGGGCTATCCGCATCGAGGCTTACCAAGCCCAGGTCCCCAAATAGAGCGTGGGTCAGGCGCAGAGTCGCTTCACTCAGGGTTTTGGATTCTTGATACGCTTCCCGGAACGCGGCCGGCACGTCGGCGGGTAGCTGGTCCAGCACTTCCTCCTGGAGCCCGGCTAACGGCAGGCGGCCCACCGGGCCGCCCGTGTCGGCAGCATTCCACTCGTACTTCTTCCCAAACAAGCTGAAATGATTGATTTCGGCGAAGTCGTGGTCTTCAGTGGCCATCCAGTACAGCGGCACAAAATCGTACTTCGGGTACTTTTCCTTGAGCTGGCGGGCCAGCTTCACGGCCGTCACAATCTTATAGATAAAGTAAAGCGGCCCCGTGAACAGGTTGAGCTGGTGCCCGGTGGTGATGGTAAACGTCGTTTCTTTTTCGAGCAGGTCTAGGTTGGCCTGCACGGCCGGGTGTACTTCGTTGAGAGCAGCGTACTGCCGGCGCAGGTCGGTTACCAGGCGCTGGCGGGCTTCGGCGGCGTAGGAGCTGCGCTTTTCTTCCAGCTGCGCGGCAAACTCTTCGAGGGCTGGAAAGCGGTGATAGAAAGGCGCAAGGGCTTCGTGGCGGGCCAGATAATCGATGAGCAGCGGGGAAAACGCGCCGGTATCGGCGTAGCGCAGAGTCGTGACAGACATACAGGAGAAAAGATATTCGGCAATAACCGGCCAGCGGCCACAAAGTAACTGGCTATTTTTCGACTACGCGGGCCGGGCAGCCGCCAGCAGTTCCTGAAAGTGGGCTATTCGGCCCAGAAGCGCATTTCCAGAGAAATGCGGGTAGCATCAGCATTCAAATTCAGCGCGCCGCCGTGCAGCAGGTAAGGTGAAAAGAGCAGTACTTCCTCGGCAGCGGGGTTGGGGCGCACCAGCTCCAGGGGCTCGGCCGAGGCCTTCAGGGCCGGGACACTGTAGCGGGCCCCGTTGTAGACGGCCCCGCCGGCCGTGCGCTCGGTGCGGCTTTCCGGCCAACGGTGGCTGCCGGGCACCAGCGTGAGGGAAGAATGTTCGGTGCTGCCAGCCACCGGAAAGTACAGGTTGAGGCCGTCGCGCAGGCGGTCCAGCCACGCGTCGCGGTGCAAGGGGTTATTATCGGTGCGGCCGGGGCGCGCCAGTCGGAGGTGAAAAGCCCGCTGCCCGTTGTGTGGGTTGAGCGCGCGCACGGCCCGACCACAGAGCGCACTTACGCGCTGCTCTACCCGCGCCACGGGCACCGGCAACTCCTCCAAGCTGTACTCCTTGGTGAAGTTGACTACCGCCAAGTGCTGCTCCTGGTTGTCGCCGATGAGGGTGTGGTACTGCTCCACGGGCCAGCCAACGGGTACGTGGTGGCCTACTTTGCGCAGGGCCTCGCGCACTTTTTCGGCTAGCCCAGCCCGGAGTGCGGCGGTTTCGGCGGGCGTGAGGAAAGGTGCCACCGTATAACCAGCTGCACTCCACGGCTGCCCGGCCGTCAGGTCGACGTCACTGGCCAGGAGCACGCGGTCCTCGGCGGGCTGGCTTTCTCCTTCCACGTTGTACTCTACCTGCTGCTGCTGAATCCGGGCTTTCATAGTCGACACTGCTTGCAGCCGAAAGGTACAGCCTAGAGCGGCATTGGGCCTATTATAGATGGGGCAGACGTGCAAAAGCCCGGCTCTAACCAACTGGAACCGGGCTTTTGTATGGAATGCGCCGACGCGGGCCAGCTAGATCAGCTTGCCGTAAAGGTCGAAGTCGGAGGCTTCAGTTATCTGCACCTGGGCAAAGTCGCCGAGGCGCACATAAGTGTCTTTGGTAACGGGCACCAGCACTTCGTTGTCTACCTCGGGCGAGTCGTACTGGGTGCGGCCCACGAAGTAGCCGCTCTCCTTGCGGTCGAACAGCACTTTATAGGTCTGGCCTACCTTTTCCTCGTTCAACTCCATGGAAATGCCCTGCTGCAGCTCCATGATCTGGTCGGCGCGGTCCTGCTTCACGTCAGCGGGCACGTCGTCGGGGAGGGTGAAGGAGTGGGTATTATCCTCGTGGGAGTAGGTGAAGATGCCCAAACGGTCGAAGCGGGTTTCCTCCACGAAGTTGTACAGATCCTCAAAATCCTGCTGGGTTTCGCCGGGGTGGCCGGCAATAAGCGTAGTGCGCAGGGCAATGTCGGGCACGCGCTGGCGGATGGTGTCCACCAGCTCAATGGTGCGGCGCTTGCTGATGCCCCGGCGCATGGTTTTCAGCATGTTGTCGGAAATATGCTGCAGGGGCATATCCAGGTACTTGCAGATGTTCTCGCGCTCATTCATCACGTCCAGGGCATCCAGCGGGAACTGCGAAGGGTAGGCGTACTGTAAGCGAATCCAGTCGATGCCGTCCACGTCGGAGAGGTGGCGCATCAGGTCGGCCAGCTTCCGTTCCCCGTAGTGCTGCAGGCCGTAGTAGGTCAGGTCCTGGGCAATGAGAATCAGCTCCTTGGTGCCCATGCTAGCTAGGCGCTTGGCTTCCTTCACCAGGTCTTCGATGGGGCGGTCTACGTGCTTGCCGCGCATGAGCGGGATGGCGCAGAACGAGCAAGGGCGGTTGCAGCCCTCCGCAATCTTAAAGTAGGCATAGTGCGCGGGCGTGGTCAGCAGCCGCTCCCCTACCAGCTCGTGCTTGTAGTCGGCTTCCAGGGTTTTGAGCAGTTGGGGCAGCTCCAGAGTGCCGAAGTAGGCATCAACCTGGGGGATTTCCTGTTCCAGGTCGTCTTTATAGCGCTGGGAAAGGCAGCCCGTTACGTAGAGTTTCTCCAGCTTGCCCGCTTCCTTTTCGTCGGCGTAGCGCAGGATGGTGTCGATGCTTTCCTGCTTGGCGTTATCAATGAAGCCGCAGGTGTTGATAATGACGATGTTGGCGTCGCTCTTGTCGGCTTCGTGGGTTACGTCGAACTGGTTGGCGCGGAGCTGGCCCATCATCACCTCCGAGTCGACGAGGTTTTTGGAGCAGCCTAGGGTAATGACGTTGACTTTATTGGCCTGCTGGCTTCTTACTTTCATGGGCGTATGATGGACGGGCGGCCGGGCAATTTCTTAGAAGTGAGAAACTTGCCCGCTACGGCCCGCGGCGAATTGAGGACCGCAAAGGTACGAACCCGGCAACGCCTTTTCCTACTCCGAACGTTCCTTTCGCTACGTGCAGCCCCCGCAATGCCACCTAGTTTATAGTCCCCGCCCGCCCGTGAGCAGGCCATAAACACCCGGCACCACCCGCCGCAGCAGGGCACCCAGCAGCACAGCCAGCGCCACAATGGCCAAAGGCAGCAGCAGGAACACCAGCAGGTTCTGGCCGGGCCAGGCTCGCAGGGCCGCCTCGGTGGCGTAATTCACCAGCGGCACGTGCAGGACATAAATCATGAAGGAAAAGCCCGTGAGCCAACCAAACCAGGACCGGCGCATGGCCGCCCGCACCAAGCCATCAGCCCCGAACCACATGACCAGCACGCCCAGGGCCTCCGCTGTTTTGTGCAGAAAGAGCATCAGCAGGAAGGGCGGGTGCTCGAAGTAAAAGGCCAGCCAGGTTTTCACGGCCAGCAGCAGCACCCACACCGCCGCAAACACCCCTAGCCGAAACCAGCGAGGCGGCGTCAGCACGTTGAACTCCGTGTTGCGGAGCCATACGCCCAGGGCAAAGAACACGAGCCCCGTGCCTTCGAAGAGGGGCGGAATGCCGAACTCCGTAAACCACAGCAGGCCGGCAATAGAGAAATACACCCACGGCCCGCGCTCCACCGCCTTGCGAATCCACGGGTAGGCCAGGTTGTACACTAGCAGACTTCGCAGAAACCACAGTTGAAAGGGCACTGGCAGCAGCAGCCACCGCAGCAGCAGCTCACCAGGGCTGTAGCCGCTCACCAACGGGTTCTGTGGACCAAAGATGCTCAGGGCCGCCTCCACCACCAGCTGCCGGGTAGGTGGATACTGCTCCAGCGCCCAGGTGAAGCCCAGCCCGATGGCGCTCCACAGCAAATACGGTAGTAGCAGGGTACGCAGGCGCCGCTTCACGCGCACCCCATGCGGGGCGCTGGCGTCGTGGTGGGCAAACAGGTAGCCGGAAATGGCAAACAGAATGGGAATGCGGAAGCGCAGCAGTCCATTCGCCAGGAAGTACTGCACGAAAGTACCCGGCGAAAGCGCCTCATCCACGGGCGTCCAGGGCTGCAGGTAGCGGGAGTGCAGGTTGTAGCCGTGCACGTACACCAGCAGCACCATGGCCACCAACGACCAAAACCGCAGCTTTTGGCTTAGAAAAGGGTCCAGACGGGCAGGCCGCGTAGGTGGCGGAACTGGCGCACGAGAAATGGCATTCATACCCCGCCAGACGCCGAAAGCAGCACAACGGTTGGCTGCCCCCGCAGAGAATTATTGCAGATGTCTGCGCAGTGCCCCGCCAGCAATGCGGCAATTGAGTTTGTGAGGCGTAGCGCAGCAGTATAGGCCGCCCGTGGCTTAATCCCGTTCACAGCCGGTTCAGCAGGGCAGTGCTTGCTAGCGTAATACTTTGCCGCAAGACGGGTGACTGTCGGCCGCGCTAATCGCGCAGCAAGTTTGCCGTGAGAGTGAGGCGGTGCAGGCTGGTGGCCGGAGTACGGTAGGTTCCGAGAGGGGCGTTGTAGCCGTAAGTGAAGTTGGCGAAGCCAAAGAAACTTAGCCCTGCTTCAGGCAGCAGCCGCAAGTCCACTTGCCCCTGATCCACGTAACCCACCAAATTGGCCCGCAGCGCCACTAGTATGAAGTCGAACTCATACCCGATTTTGGGCGCATAGACCAAATGGTCGCGGTATCCAGCCTCCAACCCAATGCGGGGGCCGTGTACCAGTACCGCACCGGGGCCGAACTGCACGTTGGCGTACATGGCATTGATTTCCCCGAAAATCTGCTTCTGGTACGAAATACCCGGCGACGCAATGAGTGACCAATCCCCTTTGGCTTGGGCCCAAGCCGATACGCTTAAGCTGCTAAGGCCTACTAGCAGCAGTGTCAGCCAGACTATTCTCATCGCATTATCAGCCCCTTGGGCAGTTATTTCCAGGCAGACGTAAGCCCCTGGCCGCCGTATCCCAGCGCACTGACCCTATGCAGCTAACGTTAGTCGCAAGCAGCGACCAGTCAGGTAGAAGTCCTGAACCCCATGTCGTATTCTAAGTGCTATTTCTTGAACAGCGAGTTCACGAACGTGTGCCGGTCAAATAGCTGCAGGTCGGTCATCTTCTCTCCTACCCCAATGTAGCGCACCGGCACCTGGAGCTGGTCGCTGATGCCGATAACGACGCCACCTTTGGCCGTGCCGTCGAGCTTGGTGATGGCCAGGGCCGATACCTCGGTGGCCTTGGTGAATTCCTTGGCCTGCAGGAAAGCATTCTGGCCGGTGCTGCCATCGAGCACCAGCAGTACCTCATGAGGCGCGTCGGGAATCACCTTCTGCATCACGCGCTTGATCTTGCTTAGCTCGTTCATCAGGTTCACCTTGTTGTGCAGGCGGCCGGCCGTGTCGATGATAACGACATCTGCCCCCATCTCTACGCCTTTCTGCACCGCATCATAAGCTACGGAGGCCGGGTCGGTGTTCATGCCGTGCGAAATAACCGGTACGCCCACGCGCTGCCCCCAGATGATGAGCTGGTCGACGGCGGCGGCCCGGAAGGTGTCGGCGGCGCCCAGCACTACTTTTTTACCGGCAGAGTGGAAGCGGTGGGCCAGCTTGCCAATGGTCGTGGTTTTGCCCACCCCGTTCACGCCCACCACCATAATCACGAAAGGCTGGCCGGTGTTGTCGGGGCGGTCAAGAATGGCGCGGGAGCCGGTAGCGCCGCTGTTGCGGTCCAGCAGGTCGGCAATTTCTTCGCGCAGGATGCGGTCCAGCTCCGAGGTACTCACGTACTTGTCGCGGGCCACACGCTTCTCGATGCGGTCAATCACCTTCACGGTGGTATCGATGCCCACGTCGGCGTGCACGAGCAGGGTTTCGAGGTCGTCGAGCACGGCCTCATCCACCGTAGCCTTGCCTACTACCGCTTTGCTAAGCTGGTCAAAGAAGCTGGATTTGGTTTTCTGCAGGCCTTCGTCGAGGGCCTGCTGCTGCTCTTTGCTTTCCTTATCCTTCTTAAAAAAATCGAAGAGGCCCATATCGTAGGTCTTAGGGGGTAGGTCTTAGGAATTAGCGCGGCGACACCAAGCCAACGAAGAAGCTGAGGGAGCCCGCGACTAAGACCAAGGCCCTAATCACTAAGCCCTAACATGCAAAAAAGTCCCACGATGGCGGGACTTCTTCACTTCAGTTGGCAGGCCACGAGGGCACCAGGTTACTTAACGCCAGTGGCGAGGTAATCCTGAACTTTATCAACGGGCACCATCTCCTCGCGGAAGGTATAAGCACCGGTTTTCTCCGATTTCACGGCACGAATCACCTTCGCCCAGTCTTTGCCGGTAGCCGTTTTCAGGGTTGCTACTACTTTCTTAGCCATTGCTCAGGTTACTTA
The DNA here is from genome assembly GCF_008271285.1 of Hymenobacter lutimineralis. Lineage (NCBI taxonomy): Bacteria > Pseudomonadati > Bacteroidota > Cytophagia > Cytophagales > Hymenobacteraceae > Hymenobacter > Hymenobacter lutimineralis. The sequence goes on from NZ_VTHL01000002.1 coordinate 291,686, forward strand.
ATTTCCTTGTGAACGGTCATCTTCTTGAGCACGTTGTTGAACTTCTTCAACTCAATGCGCTCAGGCGTGTTCTTACGGTTCTTGGTGGTGATGTAGCGCGAGGTGCCCGGCTGACCCGAGTTCTTGTGCTCGGTGCACTCGAGGATTACCTGCACCCGGTTTCCTTTTTTAGCCATCTCGACTTTGTTTTTGGATTAAGGACTGCAAAGGTACACGGCTTTTTGGAATTGTCAAACACTCAACTGAATAATCCGCAAGCGAATATTCTTTGCCTGGCGGCTTCGTGCCAACAGTCATCGATACACGCAGCCGCGCTGCCAATGCCAGAAGGCTGAAAACCCCGCTTTAAAAGCAGAATTCTCAGCCTTCGTACTGGTAACTCGTCAGGCAGTCAGCTTTTAGCGCAACACCATGTCGTGCAGTTTCACCAAGTATTCCTTGGTGGCGGCATCGTAGCCAATAGTGTACTTGGTAGGATAATACACGCCGGTTCTGGCTACGGCGGCGGGCTGGGGCAGTGCGAAGGTTTCGGTTTTTTTCGCTTCAAAGTACGCCTTGGTAATCATGGGTTCTTCGAAGATAACGGCACCATTATAGGAGCCATAAATGAAGGTTTGGGTGAAGTCCATGCCGTGGTACTCGTGGCTGGTGGGGTCTATCCAGTGGCGGCCCATCATGGGAATTGTACGGCCCGGGGCCACGTTGGGGGCCGTTGCGTAGCCCGTCGGAAGCAGATTGGCCGCAGGCAGCACGTCGCCTTTGGCGTCATCCAACTCAATCTTCATCCGCTCGGCCATGGATACCATGTAGAAGTGAACGTCGAAGTGGGGCAGGTCGTACACGTGCTCGGGCTCGTGACCGTTGGGGTTCCAGTCGAAGGACAAGTGGTCGAAAGGCAGTTTGAAGTCACCGGCGGGCAAGGCCAGGGTGCTCATGCCGGGCGTGGCGGGCAGGCCCGCAAAACCGGCCTCCGTCACGCGCATTCCGATTTCGGTAGGCTTGCCGCTGGCGTCCATTGTGATGTAGCTGCGGGCCTGCCCGTTGCCAATGGCCGTGGTAGCGCCGTAGCTGGTCGTAGGCTGCGGATCTACCTGGTCCTCGGTGCAGGCGCCAAAGGCCAGGCTACCAACCACCAGCATCAGGGACAGACGCAACCGGGTTTTCGGGAAAAGAGGGGGCGTTTTCATAGAAGTAAGGGAAAGTGAGGGGGCTAAAAACACTCCCGGGCCGGGGCGTTTCCCCGCTGCCCGACAGCAGAGCAAAAGTAGATAGCCTCTCCTCTATCTGCCGCCACACAATGATGTGAGCCGTAGCCCTTACTCTCCCCGAAATCCAACATTCCCGCCGGACTCCACTACATAATTCGGGCAGCAGCCCTACGGAACAGCTACTTCAGCGCCGGCAGCCTGAAATTCTCGAGGACGCTTTTTTTGGCCATCAGCTTTTCAATGTCCGCCACGGTGCGGGGGGCCTCCGCCGACAGGTTTTCCCACCCTTTGTCCGTAATCAGGATGTCGTCTTCGATGCGCACCCCGATGTTCCACCACTTTGGGTCACAGGGGCTGCCCTCGGGGATGTAGATACCAGGCTCCACGGTTATTACCTGCCCGGCGGCCAGCGGCCCGTAGGTACCCCGGTCGTGCACATCCAGGCCCAGGTAGTGCGAGGTACCGTGCGGAAAGTAGCGGCGTACTTCTTCGGGCTTCTGAATCAGGCCAAGTTTGAGCAGGCCGTCGGCAATAACTTTCTCGGCGGCTTTGTGCGGGTCGCGGAACTCGGCGCCGGGCTTACAGGCGGCAAAGCCCGCCTCCTGCGCCGCCAGCACCAGCTCGTAGATCTGGCGCTGGGCCGGGCTGAACTTGCCCGAGGGCGGCACCGTGCGGGTTACGTCGGCCGTGTAGCCGTGGTACTCGGCCCCGCAGTCCATCAGCAGCAGGTCGTTTTTCACCTGGGGCTTGTCGTTGGCAATGTAGTGGAGCACGCAGCCGTTGGCCCCGGCCCCTACAATGCTGGGGTAGCCTTCGAACTCGGCGCCGTATTTTCTATACACGTACTCGTGCAGGCCCTGAATCTCCATTTCGCCCATATCGGGGCGCACAGCTTTCATCACTTCCTGCTGGCCCACGGTGCTGATGCGAATAGCTTTGCGCAGGTGCTGAAGCTCCTCCGGGGTTTTGGCCTGGCGCAGCACATCCAGCGCATCGTTCAGGGCCGCATTATCGAAGCGGCTAGCGGGCCGGGCGGCCAGGGCCTTCTGCCGCTCGGCGTCGGTGGTGGCCTTCAGGTATGCCTGTACATAAGTGTCCTGAGCCAAGGCCGGAATTTGCTTGGTCAGGTTTTCGAGGTAGCCTCTAATATTAGGCGCGTTAATCAGGCCGTAGCGCTGCATAGTGCGGTACAGCTCCGCCTGCTTCGGGTTGAAGTCGGCGGGAACACCGGCCTGCTGCCGGAAGGTGGCCACTAAGCTGAACAGGTCGGCGGGGTCGGTGGAGTCGTCGCGCACATCGGCGGGCAGGTCCGTGAACAGCACCGTGTTGAAGCCAGTCCAGTTGATACCAGCCCCCGCAAATTCCTTATTATCGGCCGTGTACTGCAGCTTTAGCTGCTCCCGGGCGCCAGCGGCGCCCAGGCGGCGGCCCGTCCACTGCTCGCGCTGCGGGTCGCGGGGCTGCACAAATAAGGCCTCGGTAACGCCAGCCTGCCCGCCTACGGTTTGGGCTTCCTTGAACAGCACCAGCACGGCTTCGGGCTCATCGTAGCCCGTGAGGTAAAACAGGTCGGGGCTTTGGTGGTACCGGAAGTCGACGTCGTTGGCGCGGTTGCGCACGGGCGCGGCAAACAGCACCGCCACGGAACCCGCGGGCATGGCCTGCCGGAGCAGCTCGCGCCGCTGCTTATGAAAAGCGGGGTCCAGAAAATCGGCGGGGCGGTCGGGGCCGGCAGCGCGTTGGGCGGAGCCTACCGGCGCTACGGCCAGGAGCAAGCCGGCGGCCAGCAGCAGCCGGGCCGGGGTATTTCGTAAAAAGTGAGCCATTGAAAGCAAAGACTACCAAGCCACTTCGGCGTTGCGCAGAAGCCAGGCGCAAGAAAGCAATATTTAGCCCGCTTCCTGCCAACAACAACAATGCGCAGCACCCGCGGCAAAACTCCCTGTATCAGGAAATTTTGCCGCGGGTGCTGCGCACAACTATTCTTTACGTTTGCTCTGGCCGCCGCAGGCGGAAAAAGCTAGTAAACGATGAAGCCCTGCTCTTTGGCCTTCTTCAGCACCGACATGATGCCGTTCTTGTTGATGGTGCGGATGGTGCTGGTAGCAACCTTCAGCGTAACCCAGGCGTCCTGCTCGGGGATGTAGAAACGCTTCTTCTGCAGGTTCGGGTAGAACTTGCGCTTGGTTTTGTTGTTGGCGTGCGAAACGTTGTTGCCTACGCGGGTACGCTTGCCGGTCAGATCACAAACTCGGGCCATGATATCTAGGAACTTGAAGGTGTCAATACTGGAAAAGGGACGCAAATATCGGTAAAAGTCTGACACTATCAAACCGGCAGGCTGAAAAATAGCAGGTTAGCTCTCTAGGAGAAGCAAAGAATAAAGAATGAGGAGTGAAGAATGAGAAATTGATACGATGAATCTTTCTCTAATTCCGCATTCTTCACTCCTCATTCTTCGTTTTCTTTCGCCAAGGGCAATGCCGGCAGCCGCTGCCGCAGCAGGAGCCGCGGCGGCGGTGGTATTGTTCGGTAAAAACCATCAGCCCCTCGGGGGTGAAGTAGTAGTCGCCGGGTTGCAGGGGTTGGGGTGCGGGAGAAGGCAAGGCAGCAGAAACACTTTTCGCAAAGATAGAACCCTCCGCCGAACGGGCCTTTTTGCGTAGTTTTGAGCCCATTGCATCCTGCCCTTAACCCCCCTACCCACATGGAAGCTACCTCCACGACCACTGCCCGCAGCCAGGAGCTGATGGCCCTCGAAGACCGTTACGGCGCCCACAACTATCATCCGCTGCCCGTGGTGCTTAGCCGGGGCGAAGGCGTGCACCTGTGGGATGTGGACGGCAAGCACTACTACGATTTCCTCTCGGCTTACTCGGCCGTCAACCAGGGCCATTGCCACCCGCGCATCATTGGGGCCCTCACGGAGCAGGCCCAGAAGCTCACGCTCACTTCGCGTGCCTTCTTCAACGACCAGCTGGGCGCGGCCGAAAAGCAGCTGTGCGAGCTGTTCAACTACGACAAGGCCCTGCTGATGAACTCCGGGGCTGAAGCCGTTGAAACTGCCCTGAAGCTGGCCCGCAAGTGGGGCTACCAGGAGAAAGGCATTGCCCCCAACCAGGCCCGCATCATCGTGGCCGAGCACAACTTCCACGGCCGCACCACCGGCATCATCTCCTTCAGCACCGACCCCGACTCCACGGGCGGCTTCGGCCCCTATACACCTGGCTACCAAGTAGTGCCCTACGATGATCTGGCGGCCCTGGAAGAAGCCGTGAAGGATCCGCATGTGTGTGGCTTCCTGGTGGAGCCCATTCAGGGCGAGGCCGGGGTGATGGTGCCGTCCGAAGGCTACCTGTCTAAAGCCGCCGCTATCTGTAAGGCCCACCACGTACTGTTCATTGCCGATGAAATTCAGACGGGCCTGGGCCGCACCGGCGAACTGCTGGCCGTGTGCCACGAAGGCGTGCACGCCGATATTCTGATTCTGGGCAAAGCCCTTAGCGGGGGCGTGTTGCCAGTATCGGCGGTGCTGGCCCGCAACGAGGTGATGCTCACCATTCAGCCCGGGCAACACGGCTCTACGTTCGGCGGCAACCCGCTGGCCTCGGTGGTGCTGCGCGCGGCCCTGGATGTGCTACTGGATGAGAAGCTGACTCAGAATGCCCGCGCCCTGGGCGAGGTATTCCGCGAAAGAATGCGCCGCGTGCAGGCCCAGCGCCCCGAGGTAGTAGAACTGGTGCGCGGCAAAGGCTTGCTGAATGCCGTGGTCATTAAGCCCAGCGCCGATGGACGCACGGCCTGGGACGTATGCGTGTCGCTGATGGAGCACGGCCTGCTAGCCAAGCCCACCCACGGCGACATCATCCGGTTTGCGCCGCCGCTGGTAATTACCGAAGAGCAGATGCACGAAGCCTGCGACCTGATCGAACATGTGATTCTGGCTTTCTAAACAAAAGATAAGGAGCACGCACAGAAGAAGGCAGCTGCCTTCTTCTGTGCGTGCTCCTTTCTTGCAAGCCGCCGCGCCTGCCCGGACCGCCACAGCAAGGCTATCCTTGCCGTACGGTCCGTGCAGGCGCGGTAGCGTTTAGAGCCCTTCGGACTGGGCAGCGCTGGCCTCCGCCGCTTCCAGCCGGGTACGCCAGCGAGGGTACAGGAGCAGCTGCGTCTGGATGACCAGCCAAGCCAGCACCATGGGCACGGCCTTGAGCTTGTACACATCGAAGTAGTTGCGGCGGATGAAGGGCGGCACCAGATCGGTAGCCGACAAGCAGGTGAAAACTACCACGAAGGCAAACAACCCCCAGCCCCAGGCTAGGGTGCGCCGGTAGCTCAGAAACCAGAGCATGAAGCCGGCCACCGCAATAACGAAGGTGGGCGACTCGGCCATCTGGTTGAAAATCACCACAAAAATCAAAATAGACGCCACGTAGAGGCGCCGGTAGCTGTCCTCTTGCCAGCTGCGCCAGTAGGCCAGCGGCAGCAGCAGCAGCAGCAACCCCAGGGCCTGGACTACCCCTTTGGCCTGAGCTGGTACTCCAAACCACGTTTCCAGGATGCCCATCAACGACAGCTGGATGCCCGTAGCCGAGGCGCGCACGATGCTGTACCAGCCCTGGTAAATCATCTGGAAATCAGCCCAGGACACCACCAGCAGGGGGGCAAAGGCCAGCACCAGAATCCAGAAAACGGCCCATAACCCATTGCGGAAAGGCTGCGGGTACAGCAGGAACAGCAAGCCGATGCCAACACCGTATATCTTGATGAGGGCGGCCAGGGCCACGCACAGCCCGGCCCAGGCATAGTGCTTCTTCTCCAGGTGAATGTAGGTCCAGAGCATGAGCCCCACCAGCAGGCAGTTGGCCTGGCTGTTGTGCAGGGCCGTCATCATGTCTACCAGCACCAGCAGCAGAAACCAGGACTGGCGCCGCTGGTCGGCAAACAGGCGCCGGCCGGCCGTGTAGAGCACTACGCTATTGAGCGTGTTCCAACTGAGCAGCCCCAGCCACGTGGGCAGGTAGGCAAACGCACCCATGAACAGGGCAAACGTAGGGCTGTACTTGTAGGTATCGTAGTAGTACGCGGGGTACTCCAGGTAAAGGTTTTTGCCTTCCAGCAGGTTAAAGAAAGGCTTGACGAAGATCAGGTAGTTGTTATAGGAGCCTTTGAAATAGTGCTGGAAGCTGACTACCACCGTCAGCAGCGCATACAGAATAAGTTGGACCCGTGGGGTAAGCAGGAACTTAAGGCGGCCATTTTGCATGAATAACGGAAAGAAATTGGGCAGGTAAAGATAGAGGATAGAGAATAGGGCCCGGATAACCCAGGTAACACGCACAGCCGCTCGGCTCACTCCACCCTCCGACAAAACCCTTGGCAGTTTTTCAGCGTGCAATTGAACTTGTAGAAGAATAACCACTAATTCAACGGGTAAAGGAACAGTTTGGGCGAATAGCGTAGTTGGGGAGCCGCAAAGCACCGTAGCTTTGTATCGTTTTACTGCTCCCCCATGGCCAACTCTACTCGCTACCTTCTCCTTTTGTGTGTTTCGGCAGTGTCGCTGGCCAGCTGCCAGAGCAGTAAAACTGCTCTGCAGCACCGCTCTACCCAGCCCAGAACCAATGAGCAGGCCGTGGTGCTCATGCACGACTCGCAGGGACCCGAGCCTACGTCCGTCCTGCTCTCGGCCGACGCCGAGCCTACGCCGCCCCGGAAAAACAACTAGGCATTTCCCGCTCTTCTGATCTACTCGCCGCGTTGAACTATTCCTGGTTCGGCGCGGCGCGGTTGCTTTTGGGGCCAACGGGGTGGCAGGGGCTTACGTACCTTGGCCGCAACTATTCCCTTTTCGTGTATGCCTGGTATTGGTCCCCGTTGGGCCTGGCGCTGCGCCGGCCTGTTTGCCTTGGTAGGGCTGCTACTCACCGGCTGCCATAGCCAGGAGGCGACTTTCTCCTTTCGGCCAGCGCCCGTAGCGGCCACCCTGCTGCCCACTGCAACGGACACGGTGCCCGGCCCACCGCCGCTGCAGGCATCCACTGAGCCGGCTCCCGCTGCGCCTGTCCGCACACGTTTGGGCGTTTCTACCAGCCACTCGGCTACAACGGCCATCAATCAGGCCGAAACCCGAAGCGCTGCCCCGGTTTCTTCCCGGCAACAGCCCCAAAAAGCGCTGCGCCGGAGCGCCAAGCCTCAAGACCGGGAACACGATACGCTGCACCTGGTGCTGGGTGGCTTGCTCATTGTTGGCGGGATTCTCGCGGGCTTGCTGCTGGGTGGCTGGCTGGGCCTGGGCGTAGGCGCGCTGATTGTGGTGCTGGGCTACTACTTCCTGGTGATGGGCATCGGGGGCAGCCATGCCTGGCGGGAAGTCTTCCAGGAGTTCTTTAATATGTAGCACGTTGATGATGCCTCTATAGCGCGTAAGCTCCTTACGCCCTACATATCGGCGACGCTCCCGCCCGCAACCTTACCTTTGCCCTGGTTGTTCTCTCCCGTCTTACCAATTGTAACGTCCATGCCGAATCTGCCAACGCACCGGCCCCGCCGCAACCGCAAGTCCGAGGTTATCCGGGATATGGTGCAGGAAACCCGCCTCACCACCCACGATTTCATCTACCCCGTTTTCCTGATTGAAGGCCAGAACCAGAACGTGCCCGTGGCCTCCATGCCGGGCATCAGCCGCTTCTCCGCCGACCTACTCATCGACGAAATCGGGCGGTGCGTGGAGCTGGGCGTGAAGGCCTTTGCCCCGTTTCCCAGCATCAACGACGCGCTAAAGGACCGGCTGGCCCGCGAATCGGCCAACCCCGAGGGGCTGTACCTGAAAACCGTGGCCGATATCAAGCGCCAGTTCCCCGACGTGGTTCTGATGACCGACGTGGCCATGGACCCCTACTCCTCCGACGGGCACGATGGCGTGGTGGATGCGGAGTCGGGCGAAATCCTGAACGACGCTACCCTGGAAGTGCTGGGGCAGATGGCCCTGGCCCAGGCCCGCGCCGGCGCCGACATCATCGGGCCCTCCGACATGATGGATGGCCGCGTGGCCTGGATCCGGGAAGTGCTCGATCAGAACGCCTTCTCGCACGTGAGCATCATGAGCTACACGGCCAAGTACGCCTCAGCTTTCTACGGCCCCTTCCGCGACGCCCTGGACTCGGCCCCCAAGAAGGGTGACAAGAAAAGCTACCAGATGAACCCGGCCAACCGCCGCGAGGCCCTGCGCGAGCTGGCCCTCGACGAAGCCGAAGGCGCCGACATGGTGATGGTAAAGCCCGCTCTGAGCTACCTCGACGTGATTCTGGACGTGAAAACGCACACCAACCTGCCTGTGACAGCCTACAACGTGTCGGGCGAGTACGCCATGGTGAAGGCCGCTGCCCAGAACGGCTGGCTCGACGGAGAGCGGACCATGATGGAAGTGCTGACCAGCATCAAGCGCGCCGGCGCCGACGCCATCCTGACCTACTTCGCCAAGGAAGCTGCGGCCGTGCTGCGCCGGGGATAGTCGCCACCGCATTATTCCAGTGAAAAACGCCCGACATCAAACCAGATGTCGGGCGTTTGCTTTTAATGTTACAGTCGGGAAACCGGTAGCAGCACCCGGAGCCACCGGCGTTACACCCGAAACCGTTGGAACCAGGGACGGAACGGTTGGTACCGAACCCGGAACACCTGAATCTAAGGCCGGAACGATTGGCGCTACACACGGAACGACTGGAACAAAGGACGGAACGACCGGCGCTACACCCGGAACGGTTGGAACAAAGGCCGGAACGACTGGAACATGGGCCGGAACGACTGACGCTACACCCGGGGATTTTGGTAACTGGAACCGGGGATTTTGGGCAAAAACGGCCACCTTCCCAGCCTCCGGCTCCAGAGTAGAAACACCACGGTGCCCAGGCCCATCATGAGCACGGCGCCCAGCTGGAAGGGCAGCACCCGGCCCGGCAGCCCGGCCCAGCCGAGCGGAATACCATCCTGGATACTGTAGAACATCCAGAGCCACACCGCCACCGCTACGATGACCGGCAGTGGGTAGAGCGGCATCCGGAACGGCAGGCCCGCGGTGCCCCGGCGGCGGCGCAGCAGCACCAGCCCCACGGCCTGCCCCACGAACTGCACCAGGATGCGCATGGCCAGAATGGCGCTGATGACTTCGCCCAGCTTGAAGAGCAAGCTGAACACGAACCCCAGCCCGCCCAGCAGCAGCAACGACACGTGCGGGAACTGCTTGGTGGGGTGGGTGCGGGCGAAAATCGGCAGAAACTCCCCGTCGGCGGCGGCGGCGTAGGGAATGCGCGAGTAGCCCAGCAGCACGGCAAACAAAGAGGCAAACGCCACCCACAGCACCAGGGCCGTGGCCGCCTGGGCGGCGGCGGTGCCGTAGAGCTTCTCCACGAACGTACTCACAATGAACTCGGAGTGCTGCGCTTCCTGCCAGGGAATGACGGAGCCCACGCTCCAGTTGAGCAGCAGGTACAGGGCCATAATGCCGAGAATACTCAGGAAGATGCTGCGCGGAATGAGCTTGTGCGGCTCCTTCACCTCGCCGCCCAGGTGGCACACGTTGTAGTAGCCCAGGTAGCTGTAGATGGTCTTGACGGCGGCCTGCCCCATGGCGGCCGAAAGCAGCACACCCGGCAAGGCTGAAAACCCGCCTTCGGGCAGCCAGGCCACCGCATGCTCGGCGTGCGTGACACCTCCGAAGATTAGCCAGCCCATGAGCCCCAGCACGCCCACCCAGAGCATCACGCCCAGCTTGCCAATGGCCTCGATGCGGCGGTAGAGCAGGGCAATGAGCAGCAGCACCACCACCCCCGACACCAGCTTGGGCTGCCACCACTCGGTGAGTGGCACGAGGTAGCCGAAGTACTGCGCGAAGCCGATAGCGCCCGAAGCCACCACCAGCGGGGCCTGAATGAGCGTCTGCCACACGTAGAGGAACGACAGCAGCCGGCCCCAGGTATGCTCGCCGTAGGCCAGCTTGAGGAAGCGGTAGGACCCGCCGGCCTCGGGATAAGCCGCGCCCAGCTCGCTCCAGATCAGCCCGTCTACCAAACTCAGGCCCGCGCCCACCAGCCAGGCCAGCAGGAAATTCGGCCCCATAAAGCCCATCACCAGCGGCAGCGTTACAAACGGTCCGATGCCCACCATGTCAATCATGTTGAGGGCGGTGGCTTGCAGCAAACCGAGGCGGCGGTGGAGGGGCGCTGAGGCCGGAGTAGCAGTTTTGGTCATAGGGCAGTAAAAGCCGGACAAAAGCAGAATGTTCGGGCCAGGGCACAAACCCCGGCCGGGAAGGCCCGTACCACCGGGGCCGGCAACCAACTGGCTATGGCAGTACTTTTCTGGCCGACTGAGTGGTAGTCGGGCATCCAGGAGCCAATGTAGCCATTGCGGCAGCTAAAACTGCCGATACCGGACCGGGGCGCAGGCGGCACAGCATCCTGCGGCCGCTTTTACCTTCAGGCCCGCAGCTACTTTTCGGCTAACCGTACGTATCAGCAGGCATTCGTTTTTTGTTCCTTTATGGCAAACCCCAACTCCTCAAAATCCGCGCTCTACGGCGGCCTCGTGGCCAACATTGGCATTGCGCTCAGCAAGTTTGTGGCGGCGTACTTCACGCGCAGCTCGGCTATGCTGTCGGAGGGTATTCACTCCCTGGTCGACAGCGGCAACGCGATTCTGCTGCTTTACGGCGTAAGCCAGAGCCAGAAGCCGGCCGACGCCCGCCACCCGTTTGGGCGCTCCAAGGAGCTGTATTTCTGGGGACTGATTGTGGCCGTGCTGATTTTTGCCATCGGCGGCGGCATGTCGTTCTACGAAGGCATCAAGCACATTGAGCACCCCGAGCCCCTCACCGACCCGCTCTGGAACTACTTAGTACTAGGCATTGCCATCGGCTTCGAGGGCTGGGCTTTTTGGCTGGCCGCCAAGGCTCTGAGGCAACAAAACACCGACGCCAACGCGGGGTTCTGGTCGATCCTGCGCCGCAGTAAGGACCCGGCCGTATTTGCTTCCGTGCTCGAAAACCTGGCGGCCCTGCTTGGTCTGGTCATTGCGCTGCTGGGCGTGTATTTCGGCCATGCGCTCAACAACCCCTTCCTCGATGGGGCCGCTTCCATTGCCATTGGCGTGCTGCTGATGCTGGTGGCCGTGTTTCTGGTGAGCCGCACCAAGGGCCTGCTGGTGGGTGAGGGCGTGGACGAGGAAACGCTGCTGGGCTTGCAGGAAATTGCCCGCAGCCAGCCCGCCGTGGAGCACATCCGCCCCCCGCTCACCATGTACCTCGGCCCCCAGGACGTGATGATGGCCCTCGACGTGGAGTTCCGCGACAACCTGACGGCCGTAGAAGTAGAGCAGGCCATCGACCAGCTGCAGGATGCCATCCGGGCCAAATACCCGTACGTGCAGCGCATTTTCGTAGAGGCCAAGGCCGTGTCGGCCCGCCAGCGACAGGGGTAGTCTTAGCCGTTGCCCCTAACCTTCCGGTCCCTTTCCCGGTAAACGTCAGCTAACTCGGCTCCAGTCAGGGGCTGGTTGTCTTTTCCCTTTATGCCGTGCCTATGTCTGTTCCTACGCCCACGCACAACCCTTTTCAGTCTTTTTGGATGGCTGGTTACGAGTGTACCGACCAGCAAAACTGCTTTGGCCACCGGGTAGACTTCCTCCCGCTCACGGGCCACTTGCAGCTGATTGAGCAGGATTACCAGGACCTGCAGTCGTTTAATCTGGGCACCGTGCGCGAAGGCATCCGCTGGAGCCAGGTGGAGAAAGCGCCGTATCAGTATGACTGGAGTACCGTAGCCGAGATGCTGGCGGCCGGGCAGCGCAACGGTATTCAGCAGGTGTGGGACCTGTGCCACTTCGGCTACCCCGACGACCTGACGCCCCTGCACCCGATGTTTGCGCGGCGGTTTGCAGCCTTATGCCGGGCCTTCGTGGCTTTCTACCGCAGCGTGCGGCCTGCCGATGAACTGATTGTGACGCCCATCAACGAGGTGAGCTTTATGAGCTGGCTGGGCGGCGATGCCCGCGGCACCGTGCCCTACTGCGTAGGCCAGGGCTGGGAAGTAAAGTATGGCCTCATGCGCGCCTACATTGAAGGCGTAGCGGCCCTGCGGGAGGCCGACCCTACCGTGCGCATCATGACCACCGAGCCGCTGATTCATATTGTGCCGCCCCTGAACGCCAGCCGCGCCGACAAGCAGCGGGCCAAGGAGTTTACCGAGCACCAGTTTCAGGCCGTGGACATGCTCTGCGGCCGCATGTGCCCCGAGCTGGGCGGCAAGCCCGAGTACCTGGATATTCTGGGCTTCAACTACTACTACAACAACCAGTGGGAGCTGCATACCCACCACCGCCTCAACTGGGTAAATGAGCCCTATGACCCGCGCTGGAAGCCCATGAGTGCCCTGCTGCGCATGGCCTATAAGCGTTACCGTAAGCCCATTGTGCTCAGCGAAACCAGCCATCCGGGTATGGACCGCCCCTCCTGGATGCAGATGGTGGGCGAGGAGTGCGTGCAGGTACTTCGCCAGGGTATTCCGCTCTGGGGCGTGTGCCTGTACCCCATCCTCGACCGGCCCGACTGGGACCACCTCGACCGGGACTGGCACCGCTCTGGCCTCTGGGATGCCGTACTGCGCCCTGATGGTCCGCCGGTGCGGGTACTGCACGAGCCCTACGCCGAGGCCCTGCGGGAAGCCCAGGCGCTGGTGGAGCCCTGGCTGACCACCGCCCCGGCTGCCACCGAACTTGCTACCCTCTCCGCTCTCTGATTTTTTAGTTGCCTGCTATGTCTGCTTCCTCGCACGAGCTGCTTGCGCTGTTTCGGCAGTCCTTTGCCGACAATACCCTCTCAGCCGAAGAAGCCCGCCAGCTGCGGGCCCAGCTGGCAGCGCATGGGCAGCAGGGCAATGCCCTGGACGAATTGCGGCACCAGTTGTTTGCCGTCGTGCGGGAGCGGTTCAACACCCTCCCCGACAAAGCGGCTATTGACTGGCTGGAGGCGGCCGGCGCCCTGCTCATGCCACTGGCCGCCGCGCCGTCCACGCATACCGAAGTGTACTTCAGCCCGCTGGATGACTGTGCCGATGCCATCCGGCGCTTTATTCAGCGGGCCGCGCACTCCCTGCAGGTGTGCGTTTTCACCATTTCCGACGACCGGATTACCGATGCCCTGCTGGCGGCGCACCGCCGCGGGGTGCGGGTGCAGCTGCTTACCGACAACGAGAAGCTCTACGATAAAGGCTCCGACATCCGGCAGCTGCACGCGGCGGGCATTCCGATTCACCTCGATGCCACGGCCAACCACATGCACCACAAGTTTGCCGTAGCCGATGGCCGCTCCGTACTGACCGGGAGCTATAACTGGACGCGTTCCGCCTCGCTCTACAACCACGAAAACCTGCTCATCACCGACGACCCGGAAGCTATTCGCAGCTACCAGCAAGAGTTTGAGCGTCTCTGGGCTGAGCTTCCCCCCATGCCGCCGCCTGTAGGCAAAGACCAAGCAGAATAGTCGTAAAAGCGCGACCTTCGGGCCATTCTTTGTCCGTTGCGCATTCTTCTATGGCATCTTTGGCCTGTGCTTCGTTGGTTTCGCCGGTAGGCTTGCTGGAGCTGCGGGGCTCCGAGGCTGGTCTGCAGGCAGTTGAGTTTGTGCGGTTGCCCACCGAGCCCGCTACCTCCACTCCACCCCGCGAGGTAGCCACCTGTCTCAAGCCGGCTTACGAGCAGCTGCGGGCCTACTTCGGGCGCGAGCTGCGCGACTTTGACCTTACGTACGATCCGGCCCTGGGCACGGAGTTCCAGCGGCAGGTGTGGCAGCAGCTCACGTATATTCCCTACGGGCAAACCATTTCCTACCTCACCGTGGCCCACCGCCTGGGCAACCCACTGGCGGTACGGGCCGTGGGCGCGGCCAATGGGCAGAACCCCCTGGCCATTGTGGTGCCCTGCCACCGCGTGATTGGGGCCAATGGCCGCCTGACGGGCTACGCCGGGGGCCTGATGCGCAAAAAATGGCTGCTGGATTTCGAGCAGCCGCCCCGGCAGACCACCTTGTTTTAGTTGGCTCCGGCAAGTCGATTTGCTTTTTCTCCGGGTAGTATATTTGTCGGAACGCGTTGGGAGCTTGCAACCTCCCGGCGGGTTTCCTGACCCATATCCTCATGAAAAAACTCCTGTTGAGCAGCACTCTGCTGCTCGCCTGCTTGCTGAACCTGACGCCGGCCTCAGCCCAGAAAGTTAAGATAAAGCAGAAAGCCGGGGCCAGCACGCTCTCCGATGCTGCCCGCCGCACACTGGCACTTTTCGGGGGCGTTTCCGCCACCGAAGCGGAGCGTCTGGCCGGCCCTGCTATTATGGCCGATGCTACGCGCAGCTTCGCCTCACGCACCGAGGCCAGCCGGTTCTTCTCTGAGAAAGGCTTCGAATACCTGGCCGAAAACCAACCCGATACGGCCATGTACCGCTTTAACCTGGCCTGGGCCCTCGACCCGCGCAACCCCGATGCCTTGCGCGGGCAGGCTGTGGTGCTGAGCCAGCGCAACGTCCCGCCTACCGAAATCATGCCCCTGGTGCAGCAAGGACTCGTGCTGGCGCCCAACAACGCGGCCCTGCTGGGCGACCTGGGCACGCTGCAGTTGTTGCAGTATAGCATCAGCAAAAAGAAGCGCGACCTCACCGAGGCCGTAGCCACGCTGGAGCATGCCACCCAGCTGCAACCCACCAACGGAGCCGCCTGGAACCAGCTGGCACATGCCTACTACAGCCAGGAGAAGTATGCCGAAGCCTGGCAGGCCGTGCACGCTACCCAGAAAGCCAATATGGCCCTCGTGGATTTCAACCTGGTAAGTGAGCTGATGAGCAAGCTCCCCGACCCCCAGGGCACGTTCAAATAAAACCGGCGTTCCATGCGTTGGGCAACGACCGGGGCCCGGCTGGCGTATGCCGGGCCATTACCAAGCATTTCCTGCCCGTGAATTTTCGTTTTCTTCTTGTTGCTACGCTGGCTGCTTTTGCCGCTCCTGCGGCCGTTGCGCAAAGTCCAAACCACGGCAAACGCCACTATAACCACCAGTCCCGACCTTATTACCGCGGCCCGGTTCGGTTCACATTTGGTGGCGGCATCACCTATTACAATGGCGACCTGACCGGCTCCCTTGCCGAAAACTTTATCGGCCCCGCTATCAGCGCCGGGGTGCTCTACAAGCTTTATCCGGGCCTGCAGGTGGGGGGCGAGTTTACTTATTTTCAGCTAGGCGCCAAAGACCAGTTACCTTCCCGCGGACTGGCTTTCCGGGGCCGGAATGCCTCCCTGATTGCGCAGGCCCGCCTGAGTCTCCTGCGCGACCCCGCCGACTTTTCGGATGGCACGGGCGTACCGGCGGTAATCAAACCCTACCTGCGCTTTGGCGTGGGAGCACTGCTGTATAGCCCGGAGTCCTACCAGGGCACCGAGCGCCCCACCAGTAACACCAACTTTGGCTCCCCCGAGCGCAACGACTACCCCGCCACCGCCCTGATTGCCCCGGTGGGACTGGGCCTGTCGGTGCGAGCTTCCCGTCGGGTAAGCGTCGCCCTGGAGGGTACTTACTTCTTCACCACCACCGACCACCTTGACGATGTAAGCACCCGTGCCAATCCGGCCCGCAATGATGGCTATGGCCTTCTGGAACTTAAAGCAGAATACGCCTTACGCCCGTAAGGCAGCAGCTGAGGAAGTTACTACTAAACAGAAAAAAGGGCCTTCACCAATGGTGAAGGCCCTTTTTTCTTAAGAGAAGCCGTTAGTTATTTCTTCTCGAAACGCTGACGGAAGGTTTGCTCTCCGTCGCTGGCCGATACGATGTACAGGCCCTGCGCCAGGCGGCTGATATCCAGCGTGCCGTTGCCGTTGTAGCGGGCACCGCTTACCGTAGCGCCGCGCATGTCAACCACGCGCACGCTGCTCAGCGAACCAGCGTGACGCAACGAGAGCGTCAGCTCATTGGTAGCCGGCACTGGGAATACATCCAGCCCTTTAACGGCAGCCACGATACCCGTATTAACGGCAGGTGCCGACGTAGTGCCGGAAGCGGCCAGTGCAGCTGCTGAGCCTACGCCTACGGCGTACCAGGCGTTGGTCACGGAGGTTACCTGCGTAGAGCCGGCCCCGTACAGGTCGGTAGCGGCCTGAATGCTGGCCGTGCGGGCGTTGGCGTAGGTGGCCGACGCAGTGAGGTACACGCTTTCTGTGCGGAAGGCAATTTTAGCGGCGGCATCCATGCCCAGGCCCGTTACCGAGAAGCTCTGACCTTTTTCGTTGGTGCCGGTTTTGCCCTGGGCAATCAGGTAGAACCAGTAGTTGAGTACCCCCGAGTTCGTGTGCACGCCGCCGTTGTCGGAAGTACCCGTGTACCACTTCAGTCCTTTGTAGTAAGCCGGCTGGCCCAAGGAGTTCGGGTCGCTCATGGAGCGCAGGGCTACCTGCTGCTTGTCGATTTCCTCGCCGATGAGCCAGGTGTTCTTAGCCTTCACTCCACCGGAGGTAGCGCCCAGGTTCGATACGGCATACGCCTCCACGGCAGCCCCCCAGATGTCGGAGAAGCCTTCGTTCATAGCGCCCGACTCGTTGGAGTAGACCAGGTTAGCGGTATTTTCGCACACGGCGTGGCCGATTTCGTGGCCGCAAACGTCCAGCGAGGTCAGGGGGCGGAAGCGCGTGGCCCCGTCGCCGTAGGTCATTACCGAACCGTTCCAGTAGGCATTTTCGTAGCTGCGCCCGTAGTGCACGTAGCTCTTGATTTTGGCGCCGGCGTTGTCGTAGGAGTTGCGGCCATGCACGTTTTTCCAGTAGTCGTACGTGGCCTGGGCCCCAAAGTGCGCGTCGCCGGCCACATTGTCGAAGCTGGCGTTATTGTATTCGGCGGCCGTCCAGTTGTTGTCGGCATCAATGAAGTCTACGGCCCGGCTGTACTGCTGGCCCTTCTTCATGTTGTAGGTTTCGATGCCGAGGCCACGCGTCAGCTCCCGCAGGCGGTAGCCACCCGTTGCCGTTTCGTCGGCCAGGGAGCGGCTACCGCTGTAGGCGGTAGCAAACGTAGCAGTAGCCCCAGCGTGCTTGATGATGTCGCTTTTCAGGACGATTTCACCCGAGCGGGCATCTACGTAGATAAGAGCGCGGCTCACGGGCGCCTGGGCATATACGTCGAACTTGTAGGCCAGGGTCGGCTTGCCGGCCGAAGCGCCTCGGCCCAGCTCGTTGCGCACAATCACCAACTCCCCTTTGGGCTTGTAGCTGGCCTTGGGGTTGCTGGTTTCCTTCCGCAGATGGGCCTCTTCTTCGGCATCCTGCCACATAAACTTATCGGCGCCTACGAAGGCCGTAGCCCGGGCCAGGGCCTGTGCTTCCGACAGGGCGGGCGCCGTGCTTACTTTTTCCAGCCCCCGCTCCAGGCGGCCGTTGATTACTTCGACGGCCCCCTGACGGGCGTGCAGCAGGTAGGCCCCGTGCTCTACTTTGTAGCCTTTGTAGTACTGCTGGTAGCGCTCGTTCACAAAGCCCAGCTCATCCTGCTGGCTCTGGCTGCGCACCAGCGACTCGTCTTTCAGCAGGCCCAGCTGCTCGCGGAACATTTGCTGCGCTTCCGCCGCCTTGTAGGACCGGCCGGGTGCGAAGGAAATCAGCTCGGGCTGCCCGTCAGCCGATGTTACCCGCTGCTTCACCCGCTCGTTGCCCTGGGCTTGAGCGTCAGACACAGAAATCAATCCACCAAGCGCGAGCAAGGCTGCTACTGAGTACTTCTTTTGCATGTTGAAAGGAGGTTGGGGTGATGTAGAAAAATGAACCCGTCCAATTTTGTCAGTAAGAGAGCTAACGATTGTTCGGGCATACAATATAGCTATAAATTTTAATGTAAATTTAATGTTACACCCTTTCTGTTAAAATTTCTTTCCCTCAAGCCTGCTTTTTCTGCAGATTTCATTAAAAACCTCGCCCTTATTTGAAACTTACCACGAGGCTTGCACTTTGCCCATACAGCAGCCCTGATAATTGCACCTTTTGTATACAAAAAGGCCCGGCGCTAAGCACCGGGCCTTTCGGGTATTACCAGGGTTGATTACTCCCTATTGCTTTACAAAGCGCTGGTGGAAGGTCTTTTGACCGTCGCTAACCGTTACAATGTACATGCCTTTGGCTAGGCTGCTGATGTTCAGCTCACCTTCGCCGTTGTAGCGGGCCCCGGCTACGGCCGCGCCGCGCAGGTCTACTACTTTCACGCTGCTGGCTTTAGCACCGCCGGGCAGAGCAATGCGCATCCGGTCCGAAGCAGGGTTCGGGAATACTTCCAGGCCACGGTCTACCGCGTTGCCCAGTTGTTCCGTCTTGCCGCCCACGATACCAGCATTTACGCCGGCTGCCAGCGTACCACCCGTGATGTTAACCGTGTAGTCTTCGGTTTCGCCGTAGCTGTAGCTGTTGCAGCTGGTGGTGGCCGAAGCGTCGCTCATGATAACGCGCAAACGAGTAGCGCCCGACTTAGCCGTGGCCGGTACCGTGAACGTGCTGCTCAGCGTGCCGCTGCTCGAAGACGAGCCCGAAACTACCAGTTCGCCAGCGTCCGTAAACACGCCGTTCTGGTTGTAGTCGATGTAGATCTTCCAGTATTCGGTGTAAGCCGTGGAAGCGAAGCCCGCGCTGAAGCTGATGGTCTGCGAAGAACCGGCGGCCACGGAAGTGCTGGTAGCGGTGCCGTTGTAGTAGCCGGCATCTTTGCTGGAAGTGCGGGCAATAGTGCCCAGCTTCACGTAGTCAATCCACTCGTAGGAAACGTTAGTGCCTTTCGAAGCGCAGTACGTAACCGTGGTCGGAGGAGGCGTGGTGCCACCGCCGCTGTAAGCAGCGCCTACCCCTACGGCATACCAGGCGTTAGTTACCGCCTGCTCTTCTGCCGAGCCAGCGCCGTACAGGTCTTTGGCGGCCTGAATGGAGCCCGTGCGGGCCGCGGCGTAGTTGGAAGAAGCCGTGAGGTAAACGGTTTCGGTGCGGTAGGCAATTTTAGCGGCTTTGTCGATGCCGATGCCCGTTACGGAGAAGGAGCTGCCGATATCGTTGGTGCCGCTGCCCCCTACCGACAGCCGGTAGAACCAGTGGTTGAGCACGCCGGAGTTGGTATGCACACCGCCGTTGTCGCCGGTGCCGGTGTACCAATAAGTGCCTTTATAAGTGTCGGGCTGGCTTTCGGCGTTCGGGTTGCTCATGGAGCGCAGCGAAGGCCGCACTTTGTCGATGTCTTCGCCAATCAGCCAGGTAGCCTTAGCGGGGTCTTTGTAGTACTCCACGGCGGCGCCCCAGATATCGGAGAAGCCTTCGTTCATGGCGCCCGACTCGTTGGAATACGTCAGGTTAGCCGAATAGGAGCACACGGCGTGACCAATCTCGTGGGCCGCAACGTCCAGCGACGTCAACGGGTCGAAGCGGGAATAGCCGTCGCCGTAGGTCATGCGGGTGCCATCCCAGTAAGCGTTTTCGTAGCCTTTGCCGTCACCGGGGGTGTCGTCGAAGTGTACGTAGCTTTTGATAGCAGCCCCGGCGTTGTTGTAGGAGTTGCGGCCGTGTACATTTTTGAAATAGTCGAACGTGCTCTGCGCGCCGTAATGAGCGTCGAGGGCCGCGTTGTCGAAGTTGGTGTTGTTGTACTCCGTCCAGCTGTTATCGGCATCGGTGAAGTCTACTGCCGCGGTGTAGCTATTGCCTTTTTTGCAGTTGTAGGTTTCAATACCGTTGCCCCGGGTGTACTCCCGCAGGCGGTAGGTGCCGTTGTAGCTATCGGTTGCCGACGACTTGGTACCGCTGTAGCGCGTAGCGAAAGTACCCGTAGCGGCGGCGTGCTTGATGATGTTGTTGCGCGAAACTACCTCGCCCGAGCGAGCATCTACGTAGATGTAGGCACGGCTTACCGGCGCTTTGGCGTACACATCGAACTTGTAGGCCAGCGTGGCTTTGCCAGCGCCCTTGGCCAGATCGTTCTGCACAATCACCAGCTCGCCTTTGGGCAGGAAGCTGTTGTCTTCTTCCCACATGTACTGCTTGGCGCCCACAAAGCTCAGAGCGCGGCTCAGGGCTTGCTTCTCGCTCATGGCCGGGGTGGTGTTCACCTTATCCAAGCCGCGCAGCAGGCGGCCATTGATTACTTCGACGGCTCCCTGACGGGCGTGCAGCAGGTAAGCTCCGTGCTCTACTTTGTAGCCTTTGTAGTACTGCTGGTAGCGCTCGTTCACAAAGCCCAGCTCATCCTGCTGGCTCTGGCTGCGCACCAGCGACTCGTCTTTCAGCAGGCCCAGCTGCTCGCGGAACATCTGCTGCGCTTCCGCCGCCTTGTAGGACCGGCCTTCAGCAAAGCTGACCATTTCCAGTTGTCCGTCTTCAGCTACAACGCGCTGTTTTACACGTCCAACATTCTGTGCTTGTGTGGGAGCGAACATGGCGCTGCCAAGCACCAGCAGGGCTACTGCCGGGTAATTCTTTTGCATAATGCGTTTGGTTGGGGTGGTGTGAAAGAATTTCAGCCAAGTGCCAGCAGCGAGAGAGGGCGCTTTTAACAGATTGGCGACCCAAACTATCAATAATTGGAATAACTTGTATCAATAGGTTAAAATTTTGTTAAAATTTTATTTATCCAAGCACCTACTACGAAGATTGCAATTACACTAAAAATGAGCTGTTTATTTGTTTAATCCTAAAACAAACGGACGTAAGCCGTACTTTAGTGCAACTATGACCTTTTTTTGACTCCGGAAGATTTTTGCATGCGTAACGAAACAAACCGCTGGCATTTGCGCGGCAAGGTGGCCCTGGTAACTGGGGCTTCCAAAGGAATTGGGGCCGCCGTGGCCGAAGAGCTCCTGCAGCTGGGCGCAGTAGTGGTAGCGGCCGCCCGTAACCCAGCCCCCCTCCGGGAGCAGGTACAGCGGTGGCAGCAGCTGGGGTTTCCGGCACACGCCGTAGAGGCCGACGTGAGCCGGCCCGATGGCCGCGCCCAGGCCCTGGCCGCCGTAGCCGCGCTTGGCTCCCCGCTGCATATTCTGGTCAATAACGTGGGCACCAACATTCGCAAGGCTACGGTAGACTACACCCCGGCCGAATACCAGCAGCTCATGGCGACCAACCTGGAATCGGTGTTTGGTATGTGCCAGGCGGCACACCCGCTGCTGAAAGCTGCCGGTAGCGCCAGCATCGTCAACGTGGGCTCGGTAGCCGGCCTTACCCACCTGCGCACGGGCGCCATCTACGGCATGACCAAGGCCGCCATGACCCAGCTTGGGCGAAACCTGGCCGTGGAATGGGCCCCCGATGGCATCCGGGTGAACACCGTAGCACCCTGGTACATTCGCACGCCCCTGGCCGAAACCGTTTTGCGCAACCCCGACTACCTGGCGCAGGTGGTGGCCCGCACCCCCATGCAGCGCATAGGGGAGCCGGAGGAAGTAAGCGCCGCCGTGGCCTTTCTGTGTCTGCCCGCCGCCAGCTACATCACCGGCCAATGCATCAGCGTTGATGGTGGGTTCGTGGTAAATGGCTTCTAGCCCGACCACGCGGCGCTTATGAAGCTTCCTTGCGGCAGGCTTTGCGGACGCTAATGCGTGCCCTTAAGCGGCGCTAGAGTCCGTAGCGCCTGCTCGTAGCGCGCCCAGGAGGCGGGCTCGGTGGCCAGGTACAGGAAGGGCTCAATCAGCTCCAGCTCCATAAGCAGAAACTGCCCATCTACCACTACCCCATCGACGCGGGCATACAGGCACCCGGCGGCGAAGCGCCGCACTGTGTCATCGGCGGCTTGGCGTACCGAAGCCGGGGCCGGCAACGCGGCAATGCCGCCCCCCAGGTAGTGCTGCACGCGGAAGTCGCCGGACTTGGGCGTTTTTAGTACCGAATGACTAAAGGCTCCGCCCAGATACACTAAAGACCACTCACCCTGAGTCTGAATCTGAGGCAGGAAGGGTTGGGCCAGAAAGTCCTCCTCCGCCAAGAGCGCAGCCAATTCAGAAGACCTTGCTGCGGCCTCAGCGGCCGTGAGGGCAAACGTGTTTTTGGCGCCGCCGCTGACAGCTGGCTTGATAATAATACGTTCGGGGGCTCTCAGCGCGGCAAACAGGTCCGCCGTATTGAGGGAACTGCCGCGGGCCAGCCATTGAGTAGGCACTACCGACACGCCAGCCTCGGCCATTTCCAGCAAGTAGCGCTTGTCAGCGTTCCAGCGTACCACGGAGATGGGGTTCAGCAGGGAAACGCCCAGCTTTTCCAGACTATCGAGCCAGGCGTAGAACTCCGCTATCCGGTCGAAATAATCCCAGGGCGACTTGAGCACGACGGCCTCGTACTGCTGCCAGTTGACCGCGGCATCCGACCAGATTTCGATGGTAACCTGGTGGCCCTGGCCCAGCAGATAACGCTCCAGCAGAGTGTCTTCGTCTTCAACAGTAGCAACCGCATATTGGGAGCTGGTGCGGCCAGCGTAGGAAACAAGGGCAATATTCAAAACAGAGAGGTTGGAAGCGGTGGTTAGGGTTTAAGGAGCAGGTAGTCGAAGGCCAGGGTGGTCAGGGCTTTTACTCCCAGCCCTAGCCCGCTCTCATCAATGAAAAAGCCGGCCGTGTGATGGGGCGCGGTATCGGCCGGGTTTTTCCCTTTGGGCATGCCGCCCACGAACACGAACAGGCCAGGTATCTTTTCCTGGTAATAAGCGAAGTCCTCGGCCCCGGTCACGGCTTTCTGCAGCTGTACCTGCTCGGGGCCGGCAGCGCGCCGCAGGCTGGGCAGCATCTGCTCGGTTAGGCGCGGGTTGTTATAAGTAACGGGCGTGTAGTTTTCGATGGATACCTCGGCGGAGGCGCCGGCACTTTCGGCAATGTTGGTAGCCGTGCGGCGGACAGCTTCCCAGATTTTGTTTTGCGTTTCCTTGCTGAAGGTACGGATGGTACCTGTCAGCTCTACCTGCTCGGGAATGATGTTGTTGCGCACCCCGCCGTGAATCATGCCCACCGTGAGCACCGCGGCATCTTCGGTAAGCTGCGTCTGGCGGCTGATGATGGTTTGGAGCCCGGTCACAATCTGCGCCGCCGTTACCACGGGGTCCACGCTCAGCCAGGGATACGCCCCGTGCGCCGATTTGCCCTTCACCACAATCTTGAAGACATCGGAGGCTGCCATTTCACCTTCCGGGCGGTACTTGATGGTGCCGACTTCCGTTTGGGCGTTGATGTGCACTCCGAAGATGGCGTCGACTTTCGGGTTATCGAGCACGCCTTCCTTCACCATCAGGCGGGCTCCTCCCTCCTGCCCGGGCAACGAGCCTTCCTCCGCCGGCTGGAAAATAAACTTCACGGTGCCGGGCAGGTCTTTGCGCATAGCCGTAAGCACGCGGGCCGCGCCCAGCAGCATGGCCACGTGGGTGTCGTGGCCGCAGGCGTGCATGACGCCCACCGTTTGCCCGTTATAGGTAGTGGTGGCTTTCGAGGCAAAGGGCAGGTTGGTGCTTTCCGTCACGGGCAGGGCATCCATATCAGCGCGCAGGGCCACTACCCGGCCGGGCTTGCCCCCGCGCAGCACGCCCACTACGCCGGTACGCGCCACACCGGTTTGTACCTCCAGGCCCAGGCGCCGCAGCTCCGCCGCAATCAGCGCGGCCGTTTGGGTTTCCTGGTTGCCCAGCTCCGGGTGCTCGTGCAGGTCGCGGCGCCACGCTACTACCTGCGCCTCCTCCTTGTCGGCTAACTGGGTTATGCGGGCCTGAAGCGCAGTAGCCTTCTGGGCCGCCGCCGGCGCGCTGCTCAGCAGCAAGCTCAACAGGAAGATTTTCGTTGCGGATTTCATAAGAAAAGGGAAGGAAAACAAAGAAAAGACAACTTGCCCGAAACGTCAGCATCCTCTTACGCCACCTCAACAACAAGCCGCCTCGTTCGACCTTGGGGACGGAAGCGCCGACCATTTCCGCCCAACGAGTATCTTTAGGCACACCTAAGACCTCCGGGATGTTGATGGCTAGCATGAAATGGTCGTGGCAGTTTGTTGGACTGAGCTTGCTGGCGCTGCTACTCACGGCGGCGCAGGAGCTGGTGAGTGGGCGGCTGGTGCCTTTTCGCAAAGGCACCAAGTGGGGCTATGCCGACCACAGCCGGCGGCTGGTGCTCCCGCTGCAGTATGAGGAAGCCGGGCCCTTTGTGGAAGAAGTAGCCTGGGTGCGGCAAAATGGCCTTTACGGCTACATCGATGGGGGTGGCAACCCCATTACGCCCGTGCATTTCACCAAAGCTTCTACTTTCTATAAAGGCCGGGCCACCGTAGAGCTACAGGGCGAAACCTTCGACATCGACGCTACCGGCCGCCGCCTGACGACGCCCCCCGAGCCGGCTCCTGAGGAAGATTACCTTTCCCTGGGCGACCTGGTGCGGCAGCAGGGCAAGGTGGGGTTTCGCTTCACGGTAGGCTCGGCGGTGGTGCCGGCCGAGTACGATGAAATCCGGGAAGACTACCGCCAGCTGCTCTTTGTGCGGCAGGGCAATAAGTGGGGCGTCCTCAACCGCAAAGGCAAGCTCACCCTGCCGCTGCAACTGGACACCATCGTAGCCACGCCGCAGAATGATTTCCGGTTTCCCATTGCCCGGCAGCAGGGCCGTTATGGCTACCTCAACGCCGAGGGCCGCTGGCTCGTGGCGCCCAAATACCGCCTGGCCGAGCCCTTCATCGGCGACGTGGCCCGCGTGGAAACCCCCGACGGCCGCACCGGCTACATCGATAGCAGCGGCAAGGAGTTTTTCGAGTAAGCCCCGGCTTGCCTGCTACTGATATACTGCCCGGTTGCCGGAACGCGTTACCCTCCCGCAACCGGGCTTTCTATTTATTCGACTATGCTGGACTTACCTATCCTGAACGTACAGCTACGCGCCTGCCACGAAGACTGGCAGCAGATGACGCCCACGGAGCAAGGCCGCTACTGCGCTGTGTGCCAGCGCACGGTTATCGACTTCACCAACGCCACCCAAGCCGCACTAGATGCCGCCCGCACCGCCTCACCCGATGGGCGTCTGTGCGGCCGGTTCCGGGCGGAGCAACTGGCCGCACAGACGCCCAAGCTACGGCCCCGGCTGCGGCGGTTTCTGGTGGCGCTGGTGCTGGTGTGCGGGTTGGGTTTTTCGGCGCGGGAAGCGGTGGCGCAGGTGAAGCCGGTCCTGCGGGATAATGCTGCTATGAGTTCTACGATGGACAAGGTATGGTTAGCTCCCTTGATCCAGGCGGATGAGCTAAGTCAGGCAGCTAATAAGCCCGCCGAGAAGACGTTCCTTGGGTATATAGAGCAAATGCCTGTTTTTAGAGGAGGAATGGAACGGCTGCCAGACATTATCCGTCAAAACAACCATTATCCGGTTGGCATAGATTCTATAAAAGGGAAGGTATTCGTCTCCTTTACCATCAACGAACAAGGCCGCGTAGTCAAACCTGTAATAACCAAAGGCCTGCACCCGAAACTGGATGCCGAAGCGTTGCGACTGGTGCAGCTGCTGGATGGCGAGTGGACGGCAGGCAGCCAGAACGGCCGGCCGGTCCCGGTACAGTTCACGCTGCCTATCACCTTCGACTCAACGCCAGAAAACCCTGCCCTTCCCGGGAAGAAACCGCCAAAACGCAAACAACGGTAGCCTGCTATCCAAATCCTTTCTATTTTACCCCACCCGAATCTACTCCCTGACTATTCCCGCCATATGATCTTCACGCCCAGCCCCATGCTGCTCAAGCTGCTCTACACCCGCGGCAGCCTCCACAACACGCCCGAAGGCGTGGCCTTCAGCATCAAAAACCGCCTCGACACGGTGCGCATCACCCGCATCGACCACGTGCAGATTGACGGCGTGAAGATTGGGGTGGAGCAGATTGCGCTGGACCTGGGCGAGAGCGACGTGCGGCCCGCCACCACCTTCAACGCCGACAGCGCCGGCTACACGCTGCCGGTGGGCCAGGCCGCCACCTTTCACCTGGCCACGGAGCACCTCAAGGAGGGCATCCATACCGTGCAGGTGCAGTTCGCGGCCGACCCATTCGGCGACCTGAGCGTGGAGGTAGAAGATGCCATTGCCCAGCAGCACGAAAACAAAACCCGCATTCCGCGCCAGGACCAGGACGACTATTCCGAGGCCGCCATTCAGGCCCGGCAGCGCTTCGCCGAGGAGTTTTCGGGCCAGGAGTTCAAGCACCTCAAGCACTACTCCTTCGACGCGCACATCCTGCAGGGCAACTGCGAGCATTTCACGGGCGTGGCTCAAATTCCGGTGGGGCTGGCCGGCCCGTTGCGCGTAAACGGCGAACACGCCCAAGGCGACTTTCTCATTCCCATGGCCACTACCGAGGGCACGCTGGTGGCCAGCTACAACCGCGGCATTCAGGTGCTCAACCTGTGCGGGGGCGTGAAGTGCACCGTTATCGGCGACGCCATGCAGCGCGCCCCCGTATTTGTGTTCGATGATGCTCGCGGGGCCCGCGACTTCGGCCAGTGGGTTGAGAAGGAAATTGACCGGATCCGGCCTGAGGCCGAAAGCACCTCCCGGGTAGCCAAGCTGCAGTACATCGATACCTACCTGAGCAACAAGTTTGCGTACCTGCGCTTCAACTTCTCTACCGGCGACGCCGCCGGCCAGAACATGGTGGGCCGGGCCACGTTTGCCGCCTGCTCCTGGATTCTGGAAAACTACAAAGGCGCCCCCATCCGCCACTTCTACCTCGAGAGCAACTTCGCCACCGACAAAAAGGCCTCGCAGATCAACGTGATGCGTACCCGGGGCAAGCGCGTGGTAGCGGAGGCCGTGGTGAAGCGCGACGTGCTGCAGCAGCGCATGCGCGTGACACCCGAGCAGCTGGCTTACCACGGGCAGGTAAGCAACGTGGGCGCGTTCATCTCCGGAGCCAACAACAACGGCGCCCACTCCGCCAACGGCATCACCGCTATGTTCATTGCTACCGGCCAGGACGTCGCCAACGTATCGGAATCCAGCGCGGGCGTGCTGTACTCCGAAGTGACGCCGGAGGGCGACCTGTACCTGAGCATCACTATTCCCTCCCTCATTGTGGCTACCCACGGGGGCGGCACGGGCCTGGCTACCCAGAACGAATGCCTGCGCATGCTGGGCTGCGTGGGCCGGGGCACCGTGAATAAGTTTGCCGAAATTGTGGCCGGGGTGGTGTTGGCCGGGGAGCTCAGCCTGGGCTCCGCCATCAGCTCCTCCGACTGGGTAAGCTCCCACGAGCAGTACGGCCGCAACCGGTAATCCTCCTAAACGCAACAGCCCCGCTTCAGGAAGTATGAAGCGGGGCTGTTGCGTTTCTATTACCTATCAGGCTACAGCGGGTCGGCGGTTACTTTAAAGCGGCTTTCCTCTTTCACCGTGATTTCGCGGGTGGTAGCCTGGCGCACGGTGGCCTCGGTGTAGAGCGTATAGTTCGGGGCCTTGATGTACTTGTCCAGCTTGGCGTTGGTGGACTGCAGTTCGATGCTGGTAGCACCCCGGGGCACCTCAGTAAGCTGCGCCATCACCACCTTGTCGTTCTGGTCGGTGCCGATGGAGATTTTGATGCTTTGCAGAAAGTCGAAATTCTCGGTGGTGGGGTCGGTGATGGTGAGCGTGAGCTTGCTCAACGAGACGTCCTTTACCAGGTCGGCGCTGGTGTTATTTTTACTGAACGTTTCCGAGGCCTTATTGGTCACGGGCACGGGCAACGTCAGGGTAACGGGCAGCCCACCTACCAGCGGTGTGGCCGGAATCGTGAAGTTCTGCGTGTCGGATATTTCAAACGTGAGCAGGTCGTTGATTTTCTCGCAGCTGAACGTGACAACGGCTAGCAACACCAGCAAAGCGGCAGAGAGGAGGGATTTTTTCATAAGAAGTCAATTTTGATCCGCAACATACGTTGCGCGTTAGATAGTAGTTCCTTGCTGCAGTAAGATAGCCGAACGGCGGCTAACCCGCCCACTCGCCCGTCAGAAATCGAAACAGCAGCCAAATCATGAGGGCGCTATTACCGCTCACACTGAGCCACAAAGCGGCTTTCTGCACCTTGGCACTGATGTGCAGGTTGGCCAGCAACACGGCCCCATACGCCCCCAGCAGAACATACATCAGCAAGGTGTGAATGTGGCCAAACGAGCGGAAAAGCAACAGCCACACCAGCTCGGCACCCAGTACCAGCCACAGTAGCTGCCTGGTGGAGAGCCGCTGGTTGCGGCCTTCAACCAGCATCACCAGAAAGAAGGGCGTGGCAAACGTATACCGGCTCAGGCTGGCCAGCCAGCCGCCTTTGGTGGCCAAGGTCAGAACCGTTACGCCTACCAGGTACAGCGCCGAGAAGGCCACGCCGAAGGCAGGTGCTTTCTGCGGCGCCTGCCGCCATGCCTTGTATAGGTACAGCAGGCAAGCCACGGCCGCGGCCATGGCTACGGCCTCGTAGCGGGTAACAGCTGGCCCGCCCCAATTCTCGAGTGGCCACTTGGGCCATTGCAGGTGGTTGTCCCAAAATTGCTGCTGAGCCCGGGAAAACGCCAGCCACACCCCGGTAGCGCGGTAATGCACGTACACGCTGAACGCCAGCCCGCCTAATGCTGCCAGGCAGCTGCCGCCTAACCGCCGCCACGGCGCGGTCAGCTCCCGCCGGGTTAGCCAGCCGGCCAGCAGCAGCGCGGGCACAAACACGAAAGCGGCCGAGCGCGTGACACTGCACAGCAAGATCCCCAGCCACGCCAGCCCCTCCTGCTCGCGCCGCCAGCCCAGCAAAGCCAGGGTACCCCCCAGAAAGAACAACGCCTCACTGTAGGGAACCGCCATAAACAGGAACGAGGGCACCGACAAAGCCAGCAGCTGCTGAGGCCGTGTCAGCTTCCATTCCTTGGCCAAGGCCATGAACGTGGCGACGAAGACCACCAGGTTCACGCCGGAAATGCCCGCTGCCGACAGCTGCAGCCAGCGCCAGAAGTAGGGGAAAGCCGGGAAGAAAGCCGTCCGCTGTAAGTCGTAGCCCTGGTTTTTGATGACGAGGTAATGCTCCACGTCCCACTGGCTGAGACTAGCTGAGTTCAGCGCCAGGCCTGGCACCTGATAAGGGGCGACCAGGACAGCCCCTAGGGCCATGAAGGAAGCATACAACACCGGAACTACGGCGTAGTACCGCCACCCCAAAGTCGGCTCGGCCACCTCAGCCGCAGCGGGGGCTACCGCCGCAGCGGAGGTGGAAAACTCAGGTGAACTCACTGACTAGCGTAGGTAGGGAATATTAATCCATCATATCGGCCGAGCGCGGGGCTTCGTGCACGAAGCCGGGGTTCCAGCTCATCGGATACTTCTCGTCGAGGTAAGGCAGGGCCGTTTCCGTGAGGTAGAGCGGGCGGAAGGTATCCACCATCACGGCCAACTCGTGGGTTTCCTTTTTCCCAATGCTGGCCTCTACCGTGCCGGGGTGCGGACCGTGCGGCAGCCCGCTGGGATGCACCGTGAAGGAAGCCAGATCAATGCCCTTGCGCGACATAAAGTTGCCGGCCACGTAATAAAGCACCTCGTCAGAGTCGACGTTGGAATGGTTGTAGGGCGCCGGAATGCTTAGTGGGTGGTAGTCGAACAAACGGGGCACAAAGGAGCAGATGACGAAGTTGTGCGCCTCGAAATGCTGGTGCACGGGTGGGGGCTGGTGGATGCGGCCCGTAATCGGCTCAAAATCGTGGATACTGGTGGCGTAGGGGAAAAAGTACCCATCCCAGCCCACTACGTCAAAGGGCGAGTGGGCATACACCAGCTCGTGCAGAAAGCCTTCTTTCTTCACTTTCACCACGTATTCTCCCGATTCGCGCACGTCGTCGTGCACCAGCTCGTGGGGTGGGCGGATGTCCCGCTCACAGTAGGGGGAGTGCTCCAGCAGCTGCCCGAAGTGGTTACGGTAGCGCCGGCACGTTTCGATGGGGCTGAACGACTCGATAACGAGCAGCCGCACCGGGCCTTCCTCAAAGTGAAACTGATGAATGATGGTGCGCGGAATCACCACGTAGTCGCCGGGCTCGAAGGCTACTTTGCCCAGCTGGCTCCACAGTTCGCCCCGACCCTCATGGACGAAGATAACCTCATCGGCCAAGGCATTTTTGTAGTAGTAGTTCATGCGCCGCTCCGTGGGGCTGCAAATGCTTAGCATCACATCGGCGTTGCCGAGCATGGTCTGGCGGGCCTGCAGGTAGTCGCCGCCGGTGCTGGTCTGGGCCAGGGTGCGCAGGTGGCTGGGCTGCAGGGCGCGGTCTTTCAGCAGCTTAGGCGCATAGGCTACCGGCTCCCCCACCCGCCGGATTTCGGTGGGCGCGTGCCGGTGGTACAGAAGCGACGACACGCCCGAAAAGCCCAGGGTACCAACCAGCTGCTCGTGGTAAAGGGTGCCATCGGGCTGGCGGAACTGGGTGTGGCGCTTGCGGGGAATCTGGCCAAGGCGGTGATAATAAGGCATAGCGGGTGGGTAGGTGGGTGCAGAATCAGTGGCTTAAATATACAACGTGCGGCGGCTTGCTGCTGATAGCAAGCCGGTAGCAAGCTGGTGCTGCCGCCGAAATCTGCCTTAGTAGAAAAGCCAAGGCCCTGCCGGGAATAACCGGGCAGGGCCTTGGTAAGCACCCGGCAGCCAGCTAGTGGTCTGACAGGTTCTGGGCAATCATGGCCCGTCCATCGGCTACGGCTTGCAGAGCGGCCTGCAATTCCGCGTCCCGGGTATTAAGCACCATGTAGTAGGCGGGTTTGCCGTAGGCGCTCCGGGCAATATGGGCTTTCAGCTGGTTGCTGAGCAGCGGGGCACACTGGCTCAGCGCGGCCGCATCGGGCGCTATGCCCGCCTCTTCGGCCCGGTCGGCCAGCTCTGCCAGTTGGGCCGCGCTTATCTGGAAGGAGGCCTGGAACTGTTCAAAGCGCAGGGCTTCCAGCTCGGCTTTGTGGTTCTGGTAAAACTGCAGGGCATATTCACGTACCAGATTCTGACTTTGCAGGCGCGCATAGTATGGCGAAAGCGAGGCCTGGTCGCGGGCTACAAACACATCCGGCGTGATGCCGCCCCCCCCGTATACCGTGCGGCCGTGGTCGGTGCGGTAGCGAAGGGCGTCGTCTACGTGAATGCTGTCGGCGTGCTGAAACTCTCCTTGCCGCTGCCGGTTGCGCAGCTCCTGGGAATAAGCGGCGGCGCCTTCCGCGTACGACTTCTGAATGCAACGCCCCGAAGGCGTATAGTAGCGGGCTATGGTCAGGCGCAGCTCGGAGCCATCATTGAGCACAATGGGCTGCTGCACCAGGCCCTTGCCAAATGTGCGGCGCCCCACCAGCAACGCCCGGTCGTGGTCCTGCAGGGCGCCGGCCACCACCTCGGCCGCCGAGGCGCTGCCTTCATCGATGAGCAGCACCAACGCTCCTTCCTCAAACTCCCCGGTTATCCGCGAATACGTTTGGGTATCAAACTGGTCCCCTTTCCCATCGGTGTACACCAGCTTGCGGGTGCCGGCAATAAACTCATCCGTGAGCTTGGTGGCCCGGTCGAGGTAGCCGCCGGGGTTACCGCGCAAGTCCAGCACCAGCTGCGTCATGCCCTCCCGGGTAAGGTCGCCGAGTGCCTGCTTAAACTCGTCGTAGGTACCGCTGGCAAAGCGGCTGATCTTGATGTAGCCCGTACGCTCGTCCAGCAGATATGCCGCCTCGACGGAGGTGTTGGGAATGCGGTTGCGCGGAATGCTCAGCTGCAGGGGCTTGGTGCCGGGCCGGCGCAGCAGTTGCAGCTGCACTACGCTGCCGGCCGGCCCGCGCAGCTTCGCAAACATCTGGTTCATGGTGATGTGACGCCCCGAAACCGGCTGGTTATTTACAGCCAGAATTCGGTCGCCGGGTTGCAGGCCGGCCTGCTCGGCAGGGCCGCCCCCCAGGGGCGCTATCACGGTGACGGTGTCCCGAAACAGGTTGAACTCGACCCCGATGCCGTCGTAGTCGCTCTGCAGGAAGGCCGAGGCTTGCTCCCGCTCCCGGGCCGGAATAAACGTGGAATGGGGGTCCAGCCGCTCCAGCATGCGGGCAATGGCAAAGTCCGACAGCCCCTCCACATCCACCGAATCCACGTACTCCTCGTCGACGCGGCTGAGCACTTCCCGAAAGCGCAGGTAGCCGCGCAGGGTGCCTTCGGGGTTTTGGCGGGAAGGCTGAAACCGCCCGGCACCCAGCAGCACCCCGGCAACCAGCGCCGTGCCAAGCAGGAGCGGCTGGCGCCACCGACGCACAGCCACACCCGGAGCGGGAAACACAGTCTGAATTAAGCGGGTAAGAATTCCTGCCATGTACGCGGGGTAAAGGAAGTCGGTGTTGCTCAAAACTACTGAAACTTTTCCGGGAATATGCAGCTCCTCAACTCTTTCCACCATTGCTAAGTGAGCTTGGGCTCTACCTGCGCCCCGGCTGCGCAAATCACTGTACATACACTTATGCAGCTGGGCGTTGCCCGTCAACAACCAGCATGCGTGCCCGCGTCATCCGGCCCCGG
The DNA here is from genome assembly GCF_008271285.1 of Hymenobacter lutimineralis. NCBI lineage: Bacteria > Pseudomonadati > Bacteroidota > Cytophagia > Cytophagales > Hymenobacteraceae > Hymenobacter > Hymenobacter lutimineralis. The sequence goes on from NZ_VTHL01000002.1 coordinate 324,470, forward strand.
CAGTAGCACTATTCCCAGCAGCCCGGGTGGCCCAGGCAGGCCCGCGGCCACGCTTGCGCAGTAGCGTAGCCGCCCCAATAGTTTACGCCTGAGTTGTATCTTTGCACCTCACCTGCGGGGCCGGCCTTGGCTGCCCTGTGCTTTGCCAGTTGCCCATGGGCCGCATTCTTGCTATTGATTACGGCCACAAGCGGGTAGGTCTGGCCGTGACGGACCCGCTGCAGATCATAGCCACGCCCCTGGAAACCGTGCACAGCCAGGATTTGCTAGCCTACGTGAAGGCGTATCACCAGCGCGAACCGCTGGCGGCGCTGGTGGTAGGCATGCCCCGCACCCTCAGCAACGAGGCCACCGATGCTACCAGCGCCGCCGTAGGCCTGGTGCGCACGCTCCGCCGCGAGCTGCCGGAAGTGCCGGTGCACGAAATCGACGAGCGGTTTACGTCCCGTATGGCCCACGCCGCCATGCTGGCCGGGGGCCTCTCCAAGAAAGACCGGCGCGACAAAGCCACCGTCGACCGGGTGTCGGCCACGCTCATTTTGCAATCTTTTCTGAATTCCCGATGATTTACCCCATTGTAGCCTTTGGCGACCCGGTGCTCAAAGCCCGCGCCAAGGATATTCCCGCCGACTTTTCACCGGAAGAGCTGAAAAAGCTGATTGGCGACATGTACGACACCATGTACTACGCCCACGGCGTAGGCCTGGCTGCCCCCCAGATTGGCCGGAGCGTGCGCCTGTTCGTTATCGACTCGGCCCCCATGGTGGACGATGAGGACGAAGAAACCGGGGAGATAAAGCCCGGAGCCGAAACGGGTATTAAGCGGGCCTTCATCAACCCACAGATGGTAAGCGAAACCGGCGAGGAATGGGGCTTCGAGGAAGGCTGCCTGAGCATTCCGGGCGTGCGCGAGATGGTGTACCGCCACCCCACCATTGTGCTGCGCTACGAAGACGAAAACCGCCAGCAGCACGAGGAGACCTTCACGGGCATGACGGCCCGCGTAATTCAGCACGAGTACGACCACTTGGAAGGCGTGCTGTTTACGGACTACGTGTCGGGCCTGAAAAAGCAGCTGCTCAAGGGCAAGCTGGCCCGCATCAGCAAAGGCGACGTGAAGGCCGACTACCGCATGAAGTTTGCTGGCCAGAGCGGGCGGTAACGCGCTTCTTTCTCGCACTATGGCTATCCAGCCCGGCTACCTGTGATGCAGGCGGCCGGGCTGTTTTTTGGGCCGCGGTTGACTGAATGAACCGGCGCGGGGCTCATTAGTCCGCGGGCCGGACAATGGCTATTTGGTGGTCCCGAAAAGCCTGGTTATCTTTCTTCTACCTGTATCTGACTAGTTGCTCTATGACTCGTATAGCGGCCGTTTTCCTTGCGCTTGTATTAGCCCTATGGCCGCAACGGCCGCAGGCGTGGGGATTTTTCGGGCACCGCACCATCAACCGGCTAGCCGTATACACGCTGCCGCCCGAGCTGCTGAGCTTCTATAAGAGCAACATCGACTACCTCACCGAAAACGCCACCCGCCCCGACTCGCGCCGCTCCGTGGTGCCCGAGGAAGCCCCGCGCCACTACATCGACCTGGATGTGTACGGAGACAGCGCGGCCTACAAGCTCCCGCGCAACTACGCCGATGCCGTGGCCCGCTACAGCCTCGATACGCTCCAGCGCCACGGCATTGTGCCCTGGCACGTGGTGGTGATGAAGAACCGCCTCACCGAAGCGTTCCGCAGCCGCAATGCCGACCGGATTCTGAGCGTATCGGCGGACCTGGGGCACTACGTGGCCGACGCCTGCGTGCCCCTGCACACCACCCACAACTACAACGGGCAGCTTACCGGGCAGCGCGGTATACACGGCCTCTGGGAAAGCCGCCTGCCGGAGCTGCTGGCTGGGGGCTACGACTTTTTCACCGGGCCCGCGCCGTACATCGAACGTCCAACAGCTACCATCTGGGCCACCGTCACGCGCTCCAGCAACGCCGTCGACTCAGTGCTGCGGTTTGAGAAAGAACTGACGGCCAAGTTCCCCGACGACAAAAAGTACACCTTCGAGCAGCGCGGCAACGCCACGGTGCGCACTTACTCCCGTGAGTTCAGCCGGGAGTACCACCAGCGCCTGAATGGGCAGGTGGAGCGGCAGATGCGCCTGGCCGTGCGGCTGGTGGGGGCCTTCTGGTACACGGCCTGGGTAGATGCCGGCCAGCCCGACCTGCGCAACCTGCCCCGCGCTGTTTCGGCCGAAGAGCAGCAGCGCCTGGCCCGCGAAACCGAGCAGCTTCAGCAAGCCCCGGTTACTAATGCCCCCGGCCACACGGATTGAGCGGCCACAATCGTGAGTTGACGTACACTATGCGCAATTTGCGCCAACAGGCGGGGTTAGCGCCAGTACACCATTCAACTTACGATGTCACCTTATGAAAAGCTTGCTTACGTTAGCGCTGCTCACGGTATCCAACCTGTTTATGACGTTTGCCTGGTACGGGCACCTGCAGTTCAAGAAGCTCCCGTGGTTTAGCAAGCTGGGCATTGTGGGCATCGTGCTGGTAAGTTGGGGGCTGGCGTTCTTCGAGTACGTGTTTCAGGTGCCGGCTAACCGCATCGGCTTCGAGGAGAATGGCGGCCCTTTCAGCTTATTTCAGCTCAAAGTCATTCAGGAAGTCATCTCCCTCACCGTGTTTACGCTGTGCGCCGTGTACGTCTTCAAAACCGATAAACTGGGCTGGAATCACGTGTTGGGCTTTGGGTTGCTGGTGGCCGCCGTGTATGTTATTTTCCGGAAGTGGTAAGCTCCTCCGTAGGCTACAACTTCGCCTTCTGGTATGCGTAGGAAGCGGGCCACCTTATCCCGGCTGCTCCTTCCCTGTCTATGCAACGAAAACTCTACTCCTGGCTGAGCGGCTTGCTGCTGCTGCTTAGCATTTCTACTTCCCAGGCCCAAAAAGTGGGGCTGGTACTGAGTGGCGGCGGCGCCAAAGGCCTGGCCCACGTGGGCGTGCTGAAGGTGCTGGAGAAAAACCGCATCCCCATCGACTACATTGTGGGCACCAGCATGGGCGCCATTGTGGGGGCTATGTACTCGGCAGGCTACTCGCCCGAGGAAATTGAGAAGATTGTGCTGAGTCAGGCGTTTCAGGACTGGGTGGCCAACCGCCCGCTCACGGGCAAGGTCTACAACTACTTTGAAACCGACGCCGACCCGGCCGCCCTGCACCTGGGTCTGGCCATCGACAGCAAATTCAAGACGCGTATCACGCCCCGGCTCATCAACGACGCCACGCTGAATTACCAGCTAGCCACCATGCTGGCGCCCGCCGGGGCCATTTCCGACTATAACTTCGACCAGCTGCTGGTGCCGTACCGGGCAGTGGCCTCCGAGGTATTCACGCGCAAGCGGGTAGTGCAGCGTAGTGGTTCCCTGGCCGATGCCGTGCGCAACTCCATGGCCTTTCCGCTGGCATTCCGCCCCATTCGGCAAACCGACGGGCGCTACCTCTTCGACGGGGCCGTGGTTGACAACTTTCCCACGGGTGTGATGAATGAAGAGTTCAAGCCCGATATCATGATTGGGGTAAACGTGGGCGACGTGGCTTACAAGCAGTATCCCAAGGACAAGGACGACCAGCTGCTGACCGGCACCCTCATTTTTCTGGGCTCCAACGTAGCCGATACGCTGTCGGTGGGCCGCAACGGCATTTTCATCCAGCCGGATCTGGAGGGCTACGGCGCGGGCGACTTTAACCGCGCGAAGAAGCTGGTGAACTTGGGCGAAACCGCCGCCGAGGCCAAGTTGGCGCTGATGCTGCGCCGGATTCCGCGCCGGGAAGATACCGTTGCCCTGCAGCAGCGGCGTCGCGCCTTTCAGGAGCAGGCCCCACGTCCCGATTTCAAGCAAATCAACGTGCAGGGCCTGCCGGCCGAGCAGCAGGAGTTTGTGCGGCGCTTTTTCCGGCGCACCGGCAGCAGCTACACGCCTTCTGATATTGAGGAAGGGTATTTCACACTGGTAGACAATGACTTCTTCTCCAATGTATACCCGCGCGTGATGTACGATAAGGAGAAGAAAGGCTACGTGCTGAGCGTGGATGCCCGCCAAGCCAATAACCTCACCGCTGACCTCGGCGTGTTGCTTTCCACGCGCTCCATGAGCAACTTTTACTTGGGCGGCTCTTTCCGCTACCTCAACCGCTACCTCTACACCGTGCAGGCCAACGCCACAGTGGGGCGTTTCTACAACGGGGCCCACGCCGCGTTCCGCATCAGCGTGCCGGGCCGGTTCCCGCTGTACATCCAACCTCAGATTACTTTCAACAACTTCAACTACCAGGACACGGGCGGCCTGCTGGGTACCAACACCGAAACCACCCAGATTCAGCAGCGCGACCTGGTTACCAACATCCAGATTGGCATCAGCCCCAACTACCGCAGCCGCTATATTATTACGGGCGGGGCATTTACCAACCGCGACCGGTTCGCCAATACCGACCAGCTCAGCTCCGATGCCAGCCTCGACCAAAGCAGCCTGAGCGGCTTCACGGCGGCGCTGCGCTTCGAACGCAACTCCCAGAACCGGCGACAGTACGCTACCCTGGGCCGTCGCGTGGAGTTTGGCTTCCGGGGAGTGTCGGCGGTAGAAAACTACGACCCCGGTACTACTGCCTTGGATATTCCGGGCCGGAAGAAAAACCACCAATGGGTACGGGCCAGCGCCTTTATTGAGCAGTTTTTCTCCCTGAACAAGGTCGACAGCGTAGGAGTACGCACCAAATCGTGGGGGTTCACCACTGATCTGGTGGCTACTACCCAGGGGAAATTTGCTACCTACCGCTCCTCTCTCACAGCTTCCCCGGCCTTCCTGCCCCTCCCCGATTCCCGCACCCTGTTCCTCGACCGGTACCGGGGCACGGCCTACGCGGCCGGTGGTCTGCATTACGTGCAGGCCCTGTTCGGGCCCGTGGAATGGCGCACCTCAGTGTACGCGCACGTACTGGTGCGCCCCTGGGAAAGAGAGGCTACGAACCCGCTGCTGGCCAACCGCAAACAATCTATCAGCCGCCCTTACCTTACGGCCATGACGGGCTTCACCTATGAAACCCCCGTGGGACCGGCTTCCCTGCAATTCATCACGTACGACGAGCGGGAACACCGCTTTGGCGTGTTTGCCCACATCGGCTACGTGCTGTTCCGGGACCGGTCATTGGATTAAGTTGCTAATTTCTGGTTCTGGTCGAATTCGAGTGAATCAACAACCCGAAACTAGAAACTCCCTTACTGCGTGGGATACAGGGGCGGCTCCTCGCCGACGGCGTGCGGGGAGGCGGGGCTAGGTCCGCAGCCCGCCAGCACCGCACATTCCAAGTCTTCGCCGTGGTAAAAGTACCGGAACAGCACCGTGGCTAGCCACATGGCCAGCGGAGGCGCTGCCCAGTAAAGCCACAGCCCGTGGTAGCGCCCGGCCGCTAAGGCGGTGCCCAGGGAGCGGGCGGGGTTCAGACTCATGCCTGAGAGAGGCGTCTCAAAGATGATGTACAAGGCTAATAATGCTCCCAGTATGCAGCCCGTGTACTGCTTAAGCTTACGCGAGTGCAGCAACAGCAGCAGAACCAGCATCAGCAGAAACGAGATGCCGAACTCCGCGCCGAAGGCCACCAGAGTGCCATATGGCACTGGGCGGGGCTCCGTAACGGTGAACTTCACGGCAGGGTGCGCATACCAGTCGCCAAACACCAGGCGCAACAGGAATGCCGCCGTGCTAGCTCCAAGCACCTGCGCCAGCACGTACCACACGGCATCGGGGGTACGCAGCTTGCCCAGTTGCCAGAAAGCCAGCGTAACGGCGGGGTTGATGTGGGCACCGGAGCGTTTCCCCCAGGGGCTGTACACAATAGCCGTGATGACCAAGCCCATTCCCAGCCCCATAAGCACACGGCGGCCCAGTTTCGCGCTCGGTAGCCACGGGGTGAGCGGCGAGGCCGGATGTTCCAGCAACATGGTGAGCAAGCCGGCACATGTCACAAAAAACGCCAGGCCCGCGGCTTCAGCCAGGTAGTGCGGCCAATGGCGACGGAAAGCAGCGCGCAGAGCGGCAAAAGACATGGCAACAGGTTCAGGACAACGCTTGCCTGATAAAACGGCCTCCGCCCGGCTCGGTTGCTATGGTTCAGCTCCCAGGCACGGCACGAGGTGGGTTAGGGCTGCACCAGCAGCATGGCCGAGGAGGCCGGTACTTCCACGCTCAGCGTGGCTCCGGTTCCTTCCAGCTTCCTGATGCCCTGCGGGTTTATCTGGTCGCCGGCCAATACCACGGAGTAGCGGCCGCCAGGCACCGTCAAGGTAGCTGGTTGCCGGTTGCCATTGAAGAGCACTACAATGGTTCCCCACTCGTCGCCGCCGGCGTGGTTGAGCAGGCGGTAGCCAATGGTCGTAGCCGGCTGATCAGGCAAGAACTCCAGGTGCTGCTGCACCAGTTCCCGCGTAGGCAGTCGGAAGGCAGGGTGGGCGCGGCGCAGGGCAATCAGCTGACGGTAGAACTCAAACACGCGCGGGTATTGCGCTTTGCGCGCCCAATCGAGCTGATTGACGTTGTCGGGCAGATTGTAGGAATTGTGGGAGCCACCTTTGGTGCGCAAGAACTCGTCGCCGATGGGCAGGAACGGCACCCCCTGCGAGGTGAACACAATGGTATTACTAAGCAAATCCATGCGGATAAGCTCTTCTTCCGAAGCGCCCGGGTTGGCCACCGTTAGCTTGTCCCAGAGCACCCGGTCGTCGTGGCAGGCCACGTAGTTGATGGCCTGCGCGGGGGAGTTGGCCCAGGGCGCTTTCGAGTAATTCACCTTGGCATAGTCAAGCTGGGGGTGCTGGGTAGCCGCCACAATACCAAACTTCACGCTTTCCTCCAGACCGGGCTGGCCGCTGGCAAAGCCGGGCTCGGCCTGCCGGGCAAAATGGCCTTTTACCCCGTCACGCAGCTCGTCGCCAAACGCGGCAATACGGTCCAGCTTCAGCACGTTGGCTTTCAGGGCCCGCTCCGCCTCGGGCAGGGGGCTGGCACCGGCCGTCCACCCTTCGCCATACACGAAAATGGAATGGTCTATCTGGTCGAGGGCCACGCGCACAGCCCGCATGGTGCGGATATCCAGAATGCCCATCAAGTCAAACCGGAACCCATCCACGTGGTACTCCCGCGCCCAGTACGCCACCGATTCCGTGATGAGCTTGCGCACCATAGGCCGCTCGGAGGCTACCTCGTTGCCGCAGGCCGCGGCATCGGAAAGGCTACCATCGGCGTTGTGGCGGTAGTAGTAGCCGGGCACCAGCTGCTCGAAGGAGCTGCGGGCGGCATTGGCGGTGTGGTTGTACACCACGTCCAGCACCAGCCGGAGGCCGCGGCGGTGCAGCTTCTGCACTAGCTGCTTCATCTCCAGGATGCGGGCCGCCGGGTCGGTCGGGTCGGAAGAATAAGAGCCCTCGGGCACAGAATAATGCAGCGGGTCGTAGCCCCAGTTGTAGCGGTTATCCTGCAGACGGCTTTCATCCACCGAGGCGAAGTCGTTGGTGGGCAGCAGGTGCAGGTGGGTGATGCCTAGCTCAGAGAGGTGGTCGAGGCCGGTTTTCACGCCACTGGGGCCGCGCGTGCCTAGCTCAGCCAAGCCCAGGAACTTACCTTTCTGCTGGATTCCCGACTGCGGCTGCATGGATAGGTCGCGCACGTGTAGCTCGCCAATCACAATGTCGGTAGCCTGCCGCAAGCGGGGGCGCCGGTCGTCGTCCCACTCCGTGGGGCTTACCATGGCCGGGTCGAGCAAAGCACCTCGCTCCCCGTTCACGCCCACGGCGTGCACATATGGGTCGGGCACCTCAGCCAGCTGCTTGCCTTTAATGGTGGCCTGCACTACATAGAAACGCCCCGGCGGCTGGGCCGGCAGCGTATATGTCCAGGTTCCACCAGTCGATTTCTGCATGGCGTACTCGGCTACTGGGGTGCCACCCGTGCCTTCGGTGTAGAGCTTGAGCTGCAGCTTCTCGGCCGTAGGAGCCCACACCCGCAGCCTCGCCTGCCCGCGCACGAAGGTCAACCCCAGGTCGGGTCCGTCGTAGGTGGGCAAGGCCGAATAGGCATCGGTGAGGCGGGCGGTACGGCAGGTCGTGAGCATGCCTAGAGACAACAGGAGGAGGCAGATCGAGCGTAACTTCATAGCAAACAAAACGTGGCTAACGAAGGTCGGCTTTTCAAGCTGCTATTCCATACGTTGGCAGTAGCTATTCCAAGCCCTGCGCAAACGCGCGCAGCAACCGGGCTACTTCCTCGGGAGCCTCGTAGGGCAGCAAATGCCCCGCCCCGCTGATAATCTCCAGATGAGTGCCCGCTGGCAGCAAGGGCAGTGTTTCCAGCCCGTGCAGCGAGGGCGACATCACTGCGTCGACATCACCCGCCACAATCGTACAGGGCACGTTGATAGACCACAGCCGGTCGGCAATATTCTCGCGGCTCCCGTGCAGCAGCCACGCCTCCCAGGCCTCCTGACTACTGCGGAGGTTGTCGGCTATTATTTGCTTCTGCCAGGCCTGGGGCAACGGGCGGGCGGTAATCTTACGCAGCGTTTTTTCGGCGGCTGCCGGCTTGCCCCAGGCGCGCAGGCTGGCTTGCCTGTCCTCGTCGGTCATGGGCTCGGGCGTGGGTGGCGAAGGGCTGAGCAGCACCACCCCTGCCAAGCCGGGCAGGTGCCGTGCGGCCAAAGCCAGAGCAATTTTCCCACCCATGCTGTGGCCCACCAGCACGTAGCGCCCCACCGGCTGCTGCTGAATAAATTGAGCTACCTCGTCGGCGTAGGCATCTACGGAGTAACCAGCGCGCGGAGCCGGGGCCGTGCCAAAGCCTCCAAGGTCAGGAGCAAAAAAGGCATACTCGGAGCCAAGGGCATCAGCAACCGGCTGAAAGGCATGACCGGCGCCCGCCCAGTAATGCAGGCCGATAAAGGAGAGTGCGTGCGACATAGCTGCCTTGTACGGCAGAAGCCCTCTACTTGGCCTCCTACCTTACCGGCAGGTCCGTTGCTAAGCCGCCTGAAACTTCACTTACAGAGCATTTACCGCTTGCTGAGCCCGAAAAGTGCGCGTAAATCCATCAAATACGTCTTCGCGGAGCACCAGCTCACCGTCCGATAGTTTCTCGATGATGTAGCGCATATCCGGCCGCGCGGCGCTGGGGTTGATGGTAATGATGTCGCGCTGGTCGTGGTACAGCAGCGTAGTTTCGATGGCGCGGGCGTAGGTGGTGCGCCGGATTTCCTGGCCGTTTACGTATTCCACTAGGGTACCGTCGGCTTTGAACTGCAAGGTAAGCTGGTAGCCCGGGGCAGGTGTTTGACCCTGGCCGCTTAGTCCGCCTTCGTCGGCTACCCACACCCACTGCGTGCGCAGGGCGGCGGGGTCTTCATCGACCACCACGGCTGGGGCGAGGTCGGTTTTCTGGCAGTTGGCAGTGAGCGTGAGAAGCAGGCCGAATGCGGCGGTGCGCCAAAAGGTGTACATCGGGCAGGTAAGTTTGAGTTGGTAGAAAGGACGGAACGATGCACTAGCCGCATCTGCCTATAAGAGCATGAAGAGCAGCAGCGCGTTGCATGACTGGCGCTGCCACTGCTTGCTGCCACCACGCTGAAGACATAAAAAAAGCCACCCAGGATATACCGGGTGGCTTTTTACTAATCAAACTATCAATTGGCGCTACAGGGCCTTCTTGCGGGAGGCCTGGAACTTCTTGATCTGCGGGTCGATGATTTTCTTGTCGCCGACTACCACGATGGTCATGGCCTCGGGGCGCACGTACTTGCGGGCGGTTTCGCTCACTTGCTCGGGCGTTACGGCGTTGATGTTCTTTACCTGCTCGGTGAGGTAAGAATCGGGTAGGCCGTGCAGCTCCAGGGTGTTGAGCTGGCCAATGATGCCGCCGGGCGTGGAGTTGCGCAGCACAAACATACCCGACTCGTAGTTCTGGATGCCTTTCAGCTCCTCGGCTGTGGGGGGCGTTTTCTGCAGGCGCTCAATCTCATACACAATTTCCTTGAGCGAGTTGCCGGTTTCCTGGGTGGTCACGTCGGCGTTCTGGCTCCAGTTGCCGGTGCGGTAGTGGGTTTCGAGGTAGCTGTAGGGCGAGTAGGTGTAGCCTTTGTCTTCCCGAATGTTGCGCGTGATGCGCGAGCCGAAGGAGCCGCCCAGCAGGGAGTTCATTACCCGCGTCCGAATAAAGTCGGGGTGCGAGGGGTCCACGGTGGGCAGACCGATAACGATAGTCGACTGCGGGGCATTGGGCCGGTCCAGCGTGGTGATGTCGGGGCGGGTCTGGGACTTGGCAATTTCGATGTGGGGGGCCGGGCCCTTGGACATGCTCACCCAGGCCTTGGTAATAGCCTCGCGCACGGCGGCGTTATCGAACTTGCCGGCCACGAACACAGCCGTGCGCTGGGCACCAAACTGCGTCTGGTAGAAGTTCTTCACCTGGGCCAGCGTGAGGGCATCAATTTCGGCGTCGGAAGGAATGGGCCGGCCGTAGGGGTGCGTGCCGTAGAGGGCGGCTGTGAACTTCTGGCGGGCCTGGGTGCCGGGCTGGGCGCGGGCCAAGGACATCTGACGCTTGAAGTCGGCTTTCACGCGGGCAAACTCGCTTTCCGGCAGCGTGGGGTGCAGCACCACATCGGCCAGCACCGCCGACAGCTCGGGGGCAAACTCGCTCAGGCAGGAAGCATAGATCTGGGTCTGGTCCATGCCCACCGACACGCTCAGGTCGCCGCCCATGCGGGCTACCTTGTCGGCCAGCTGCTGGGCCGAGAGCGTGGCAGTGCCTTCGCTCAACAGCTTGCCCAGCAAATCGGCTACGCCTACCTGGCCGGCTTCCTCGTGCACGTTGCCGGCCTGAATGGCCACCATCATCGTGACTTTGGGCACCTGCCCGTAGGGCACCAGCTTGGCCTTCAGGCCATTGGAAAGCGTAAATTCTTCCTTGGCCGGCAGCTTGAAGTCGCGCGGGGTGCCGCCAGCGGGCGGGGTTTCGCGGGGCGTGGTGGGTGCAGGCGCAGCCGCGGGAGTTGCGGCTACAGCCGGTTTGGCGGGCGCCGCACCGGTGGTTTTGGTTTTTACCTTGACTTTCGTCTGGGCTAGGGCGGCCGGGGCGGCGGCCGAAGCCAGGGCCACGCAGAGCAGCCCGTTTACTAGGATTTTCATGGCGTGGTTAGGTTAGCTTTTGGCCAGCGGGTTGACGATGAGCAAGGTGCGGTTGGTAGGCCGCAGGTATTCCTGCACGGCGCGCTGCATCACGGCGGGCGTTACTTTGCGAAACTCCGCCTCCAGCTCGTTGATGCGAGCGGGGTTGTTGTCGAACAAGGCAAACGACGCCAGCATATCGGCCCGGCCGAAGCCGGAAAGCTGGTCGTAGAGGTTGGAGCGCAGCTTCACCACCGCCAGGTCCAATGTATTCTGGTCGATGCCATCTTTAGCCAGGCGGTTGATTTCCTGGTCGAGCACACTCACCACGGAGTCGGATTTCACCGTGTTGTCATATACCAAGTCGCCCATCCACAGCATGGGGCCGGAGTAGTTAAAGGCGTTACCAAGGTAGTTTATGCCGCCGCTCACGTTGTCGGTGAGGCCGCGCTTCTGCACCATAGCCTGGTAGAGGCGGGAGTCTTTGCCCTGCAGCATAATCTGGTCGAGCAGGATGAGGGCGTAGTACTCCGGCGTGTTGCGGTCGGGCATGTGGTAGGCGAAGGCCAGGGCGGGCTTGGTTGCCAGCTTGTCGTCCTTGGTGAAGCGCTGCTCCTTTTCCTGCCGCGGCTCCGTAATGTCGGGCTTGGGCGGCTGAGTAGCGGCCGGAATGTTGGCGAAGTACTTCTCAATCCAGGCTTTGGCCTCGGCGGGCTCAAAGTCGCCCGTAATGGCCAGGGCCGCGTTGTTGGGCGCGTAGTAGGTTTTGAAGAAGGCCTGCGCGTCGGGCAACGTGGCAGCGTCCAGGTCCTTCAGGTCGCCGTAGAAGTTGTGGGCGTTGTTCCAGTTTTTGTTGGCGTACTGGGGCATGTCCAGCCACGGGAAGCCGCCGTAGGGCTGGTTGAGCACGTTCACGCGCACCTCGTTTTTCACCACACCCTGCTGGTTGGTCAGGCTAGCCTGGTTGATGGCGAGGCCGCGCATCCGGTCGGCTTCAGCCCAGAGCATGGTTTCGAGCTTGTGGGCGGGCACAATCTCGAAGTAGTTGGTGAAGTCGAAGCGGGTGGAGCCGTTGAGCGTGCCGCCGTTTTTCTGCACCAGCTGAATGAACTCCATCTTGCCCAGGTTCTGGGAGCCCTGGAACATGAGGTGCTCAAACAAGTGGGCGTAGCCCGTCCGGTCGCGGGGCTCGTTGCGGAAGCCCACGTTGTAGTAGGCCGCCACGGTAGCTGTGGGCGCGGTGTGGTCGGGCGAGAGTACCACCTTCAGTCCGTTGGGCAAAGTGTAGTACTCCACCGGAATCTGGAACGATGATGCCGCCGGAGCGGCGGGGGCTGCCGGAGTAGCTGTTGCCACGGGCGTTGAGGCCGGGGTATTCACAACGGATGCAGCCTTAGGGCTGCACGCGCCCAGCACAGCCAGCAGGGCTGCCGTGCCCCATACCGACCCACGGTCGGATATGCGTGTTTTCATAGAAGAGAGGTTAGGGTGAACGATGCGTGGAAACTGGTCCTCAACCTACAAAATCTTCTACAAACGACCGGTAGTATCCTACCTGTTAAGGTCTACTTCTCCACTTTGAGCGTGGCAGGGCGGCCGGTTAGCTCAAACATTTCACCGTGGGGCACCATGGTTATCTGCCCAAACTCCCGAATCATCATCTTATAGCTCTCTCCCACCGGCCGGATTTTGCGGTCGAGGTCGTAGAGGCCGCAGGCATTCACGGAAAGGCGCTTCTCGGCCAGGCTGATGTCCCAATCGAGCTGGTCGAGCAAGGAGTACCAGGTGAAGCCCACCACCGGCACGCCGTCCTGGCGGATGCGCTGCACGTTCACCCACTGCTTCCAGAGCCAGCACTCGGCATCTTTGGCGTTGAAGGTGTTGGTTTCGGTGTGCATCACGGGCTTGCGGTACCGTTCGTAGTACTGCTTGGTCATGGTGTACCAGCCCAGCACGTCCTCGGCCGCGCACCAGTTGCCGTCGGGCTTGATAATCCGTTCGTTGCGGCCGTAATAGTCGTTGCCCATGATCTGATAACCGGGCGGCTCTCCGGCCATAAACCACTCCAGCTCGTCGCGGGTAAGGCCGTTGTCGAGGCAGTACAGCAGCACTTCCGAGTCGATAGTGTGGGCGTAGAGCAGGTCGAGGGAAAGAAACCGCAGCTTGTTTTGCAGCCGGATTTCGGGGCTTTGCACGGCGCGCATCTCGTGGATGTACTCCGCCGACTCACTTTGCACAATCACGCAGTCTGGGCGGTGCTTGGCAATCTGCTGGTTGCCCATGATGCTGGCGGCCGCAATGTGCTTCATGGCCGTGATGAAGGCGCGGTCGTCCTTGAGCTGCTCGTTCCAGATACCATCCTTGGCGGAGGCCCGGGCCGTCACGTAAATTTCGTTGACCGGCGTATAGAACCGCACCCAGGGGTAGCGCCGGGCTACGGCCCCACAGTACTCGGCAAAATGCACCGGCAGCTCGGGGTTCTGGAAATTACCCACCCAATCGGGCACGCCAAAGTGCATCAGATCCAGAATGGGCGTGATACCCAGGCGCTTGATTTCGGCCATGGCCTTATCGGCAAACTCCCAGTCGAATTGGCCGGGAGCCTTATGAATGAGGTAGTACGGCAGGTTGTAGCGCAGCACCTTCAGGCCCAGCTCCCGCACCAGCGCGAGGTCTTCCTGGTAGCGGTTGTAGTGGTCGGTTTCAGCCAGCAAGTCGCGCCGGATGGTACCATTGGCAATAGTAGGGTACGAGCATTCGATGCCCGTGGCAAACATGAAGTTGCCGGGCAGGTTGGTGGGCAGGCCGGAGCCGTCGTGCCCGGCCGCGCCGCCGTACTCGTCGCCCTCGTAGGAACCGTGGCCGAAATGCTGCTTTATATGGGAGAGGAAGGATTTCATATTGGAGCTGTTGGCTACCGCAGGCTGGCCAGAAACTTATCGGCGGTGCGCAGGCTGAGGGCCATGATGGTGAGGGCCGGGTTGACGCTGAGGGCGCTGGGAAACACGGAGTTGTCGCAGATGTAGAGGTTGGGCACGTCGAAGGCCCGGCCATAGGAGTTAACTACCGCGTCGTCGCCGCTTAGGCCCATGCGTGCCGTGCCAATCACGTGGGCGTAGCGTTCAAAGGCCCAGATATCGGTGGCGCCGGCGGCTTGCCAGATCTGGCGCATCAGCTGCTCGGCGTGGCGGTTCATGCGCTGCTCGTTTTCCTGGGCCGTGAAGTGCAGACGTGGCTTGGGCAGGCCGCGCGCATCTTTCTCCTCGCTAAGCTCCAGGAAGTTGGCTTCGTGCGGGAGGCAGTCCCCCAGGATGTTAATACCGGCAATGTGGTTGTAGCTGCGCATGTAGTCACGCAGGGCCTGCCCCCAGAGCTTGCGCTGACGTACCATTTGGGTAGCAAACGTGACGGGCATTACGCCGATGCTCTGCAGCAAGTAGCCGCCCGCGAAGTCGGCATTTTTGGGCCGGTGGGTGTCTTCGGAAATCAAGCCGCCCGGAATGCCTTTGTAGGGGCGGATGTCTTCCGGGAACGTGCCCCACACCTGCATGCCCGGGTGAGCCATGAAGTTCTTGCCCACGTGGCCGCTGCTCAGGGCCAGCTCGTTGAGCAGTAGCAGGCGGGGCGTTTCTACGGCTCCGGCGCACAAAAACAGGTGGCGGCAAAGCTGGCGCACCGTCTGGCCGTGTTGCTCGTAGACCACGCCCGTCACCCGGCCGGCGGCATCTCGCTCAATTTCCGTCACGAAAGCATCGGCCCTGATTTCGGCCCCGTAGCTTTCGGCCAGAGGCAGAAAGGTGACGTCCATGCTGGCTTTGGCCCCACGGTTGCAGCCCGCCTGGCAAAAGCCCCGGTTGGTGCAGGCCTCGCGCCATCCAATGCCCTCTTGGTAGTAGCGCGCCGACAGCGCCGCATTGGCCGCCGGTGAAGTCTGAATTCCCAGTTGAGCACAGGCCCGCTGCATGAGCTGGGCCGCGCCGTTCAGGGGAAGCGGCGCCAGTGGGTAGCCTTTGCGGCGGCCCGGGTTCCAGGGGTACGGCGTGGGCCCGCTGATGCCCAGGAAGTGTTCCAGCTCCTCGTAGTAAGGCTCCAGTTCCTCGATGCCAAACGGCCAGTCGACGCCCTGGCCGAAGTCGCGGTGCAGGGTGAGGTCGTCGGCGTGGGCGCGGGGCGTGTAGGCGGTGTAGTGCAGGGTAGAGCCGCCCACGCCGGTACCCGAGTTGTTTTTGCCGAAGGCCACCGGGTTCTGGCCCGCCGACAGCCGCTCGTCGTTCCAGAACAGGAAGCTCTGGGCTTTTTCGTCGGTGGCATAGTCGCGGGCCGGGTCGCGGCGCGGGCCGGCTTCCAGAGCCACTACCTTCAGGCCGGCCATGGCCAGGCGCGCCAGCAGCGGAGCCCCGCCCGCACCCGTGCCAATCACCACGCAGTCGACTATTTCTGTGGGCTCGGGCAGCGGAGCCGGCTGTTCCAGCTCAGTTGGAGCTGTGGCTGGTGCGGCGTTTTCGGCCAGAATGCTTTTCAGCAGCGGGTCCTGTATTTCCGGCTTGGTGGGATTCAGTACGCCTTCTTCCAGTACTTCTTCGTCGGGCATGTTTTCAATGGGTGATTTGGGTGAATGAGTAAATGAGTGCTATAGTTGTCGGGAAGAAGTGATAGAAAGGTCCAGCCAGCCCGATTCACTCATTCGCACAATCACTCATTCGCTCATTGTCGGCTCCCGGTCTTCGAGTTCGTTAAGACCGATACGCTGCCAGCCAGGCCCATCGGCCATGCCCACGTACCCAATTTCTTCCTGGGCCAGCGGATGGGCGTAGTAGTTTTCGGTTAGCTCCGCCAGCAAATCCTCAAAAAAGCGGCTTTGCGGAACTGCTTTCCAGTTTTCGCCCGGCGCGGTGCCGGCGGCCACTTGCTCCAGTACTGCATCCTGCTCAGCGTCATTCAGGGCCACAAACAGCTGCTGAAACTGCGCCTGGGCGGCCTGATTGATGCCACCCAGCCCCAGCCGGAAAGCTTCCCGGTCGGGCGGCATAGCGTCGTAGCGCCAACCGTCAGCCAGGCCTGCGGCCAGTCGTTTGTCAATGCCCGGCGCCAGCGCTATAGGCTCGTCGCGCTCCGGCTGCGGAAAAATGCGGGCCGCCACGGCTTCCAATAAGGTATATGTAGCCGTGTCGAAGAACTGGGGCGCATGGTCGGCGGCCGAAACCAGCCGGGCTTCCAGCGCCGCGCGGGTAGCCGGCGTTACAAGGTCGGTGGAAAGTAGGGCGCGAACGGTGCCTGCGGGATACTGGGACATGGGAAAGCATGCAGTGGTAAGGACGAGCTTATAGCAGTACCGCCGGCCTGGTTTAAAGGTTGTTGGATAAGTAAAAAAGAAGTACCTCCCCTACCCGGGAAAGCACTTCTTTTCTGCGGCAGGGCGCTGCTTGGGCTACTGGTCGCTGCTCAGCTTACCGCCCGTGACGTGTACCAGGGAGCCGGTCATAAACGAGCCATCCTGGGAAGCCAGCAGCACGTAGGCCGGGGCCAGTTCCTCGGGCTGCCCCGGCCGGGCCAGGGCTACCTCGTAGCCGAACTTTTCAACTTCCTCCTGCGGCATGGTGCCAGGAATGTTGGGCGTCCAGACCGGGCCGGGCACCACACAGTTTACCCGGATGCCCCGCTCGCCTAGGTGCGTGGCCAGGCTTTTGGTGAAGGCATGAATGGCCGACTTGGTGGCCGTGTAATCAATGAGCAGCGGGTTGCCGGTGAGGCCCACAATGCTGCCGGTGTTGATGATGCAGTCGTCTTTGGTGAAGTGCGGGACGGCGGCCTGCGCCATCCAGATGTAGCCCAGGATGTTGGTGTCGAAGGTGCGACGGATCTGCTCCTCGGGAATGTCTTCAAACTTCTCCTGCGCCATCTGAAACGCGGCGTTGTTGACGAGGATGTTCAACCCGCCCAGTTCGGCGCGAGTGCGGCGCACGGCCTGTCGGCACTGCTCCGGGTCTCGCACATCCAGCTGCAGCAGCAGGCAGCGGCGCTGCTGGGCTTCTACCAGGCGCTTGGTTTCTTCGGCGTCCACTTGGTTTTCGTTGAAGAGTACGGCTACATGAGCTCCTTCCATGGCAAAGGCCACGGCCACGGCCCGCCCAATTCCGGAGTCAGCCCCGGTGATTAGGGCAATTTTATCCTGGAGCTTGCCGGCCGCCCGGTAGGTGCTGAAGTTCATGCCCGGTTGCAGCTTCATATCGGCTTGCTTGGCCGGGTAAGGCAGCTTTTGGGCGTGCTGCTTCATGTCCTTGGCGGTGGGGCGCTTTACGGGCTTGGGTGCTTCGGCCGCAGCCTGCGCGGCTTTTTTGGCGGCGGGTGTAGCGGCCGTTTTAACTGGGGCGGCAGCGGCCGGCGTTTTAGTAGTGGTTTTTTTGGCAGCCATACATACGCAGAAAGATGGTAGAGCTCCTCCATACGCAGATTTCTGCGGGGAAGCCGCTCAACAGCAGAAACACGAACAGAAAAGCCCTTTCCTGCCAGGCAGAAAAGGGCTTTTGCTTACGTAGGTTGCCAGGTGCCTAGTCGTGGTACACGTCGTTGGCGGGCTCGGCTACGGCTTCCTCTAACGAGGGGTAGTCGATGTAGCCTTTGTCGCCGGGTACGTAGAAAGTACTGAAATCGGGCGCATTCAGGGCGGCGCCTTGCTGGAAACGCTCTACCAGGTCGGGGTTGGCAATGAAGGGCACACCGAAGGCAATGAGGTCGGCTTCGTTGTTAGCCAGGGCTTCTTCCGCCGTCTGCTGGGTGTAGCCCCCGTTCAGAATAAAGGCCCCGTTGAAGATTTTACGCAAGTGCGCGGCCACGGCGGGTGCGCCCGGCGTAGCCATAGGGTGCCCTGGCAGCGCCTCGATAACGTGCACATAAGCCAGCCCGAAGCGGTTGAGCTGCTCGGTTACGTAGCTGAACGTAGCCACGGGGTCACTATCCTGGATGCTGCTGCTTCCCTGGGGTGAAAAACGGATACCAACCCGGTCGGCGCCCAACTCATCCACCACAGCCTGCACTACTTCGAGCACGAAACGGGCGCGGTTTTCCACGCTGCCACCGTATTCGTCGGTGCGCTGGTTGGAGCCGTCCTGCAGGAACTGGTCGAGCAGGTAGCCGTTGGCGCCGTGAATTTCGGCCCCATCAAACCCGGCGCGCTTGGCGTTGCGGGCAGCCTGGCGGAACTGGTCAACCACGCCGGCAATTTCGTTTAGCTCCAAAGCCCGGGGCGTAGGAATTTCTTCGAAGCCCTGCCCGGTAAAGGCTTTCACGCCTTCGGGCTTAATGGCGGAAGGCGCCACGGGCAGCTCGCCGCCGTGGAAAGCTGGGTGCGAAACGCGGCCCACGTGCCAGAGCTGAACGAAGATGCGGCCCCCGGCGGCGTGCACGGCATCCGTCACGCGCTTCCAGCCGGCTACCTGCTCTTCGGTATAGATGCCGGGCGTGTTGATGTAGCCCACGCCCTGGGCCGAAACCTGGGAGCCTTCCGTGATGATGAGGCCGGCCGAAGCCCGCTGCTCATAGTACGTTACTACCGAATTAGTTGGCACGTTAGCGGCATTGGTCGCCCGGCTGCGCGTCATGGGGGCCATCACCATGCGGTTGGGCAATTGAGTGGCACCTAGCTGAAAAGAGGAGAAGATTTTGGTTGTCTGAGTCATGAGAAGAAAGGTGTGCGAAAACAGCCGCGCTGCTTCGCTGGTGAAACCTAGCATCCTTAACCCATGTAGCTACATGAATGTTTCACCACCTCCCGTTCTTCGCTTTATTTTTTCTTTAACCCGCCCGTCTTTCTCAGGTTTTTGCCGGCGGCCTCGTTACGCCCTAGCGGGCAATCAGCTCTACGCGGCGGTTGCGGGGGCGCAGGCGCGGGTCGCGGTTGTCGGCCACGGGTTTTGCCCCCCCGTAGCCCACGGCCGTCAGCCGCAGGGAGTCTACGCCGTGCTGCACGAGGTAGCGGCGCACCACCTGGGCGCGCTGCTCGGAAAGCTGCTGATTAAGCCGGGCATCCCCTACGTTGTCGGTGTGACCGGCAATTTCAAATCGGGCGGCGGCCTCGGCCCGAAGTACCCGCACCAAGCGGTTCAGCTCGGGCTGAGAGGTGGGCAGAAGCCGGGCTTTCCCCTGCTCGAAGTACAGATTTTTCAATTCCACCACTTCGCCTTTCACCAGATTAGCCAGGTTGGGCAGTGAGTCGGGAGTTGCGGCCGGAGGCGTAGCCACGGAAGCAGGTCGGGCTGGCACGGCTATGGTGGCCGTAGCCTGGGCGGGGGCCGTAGGGCGGGGGCGCCGCTCCACCCGTACGGCAGTCTGCGCCTTCGGGACGGGTGCTGCGGTTACTACCGGCTTGAGGGTGGGCTTTGGGGTGGGAGCGGCCACAGCCGGCGGAGCAGGCTTGGGCTTGGCTACGGGAATGGGGCGGGCCGTGCGGGGCAGACTCGTGAACAGTACTTCACTGCTTACCGGCTCAAATCCGTCCGGGGAATCTACGCGCCGCCAATCCAGCAGCGCCCGGGTATCCAAGTGGTTTTGGAAATACTCGATGCGGATAGGATAGTATTGACCGGCCTTGAGCTTGATGCGCACGGTGCGAGTAAGGTGGTCTTGGTCGCGCCAGGCATTTACCAGCCGCTTGCCGCCCAGCCAGAACCGGAAACCGTCGTCCATCACTGTCGAAAACTCATATTCCGCCGTTTCCGGCACTAGCAGCCAGCCTGTCCAGCGCACCGAAAACTCGTCGCTGGGCATGTCCGGACCCGGGGGGCGCTTTTCCCAGCTGAAGTCGATACGCTTATCGATACGGGTAAATACCAGCTCCTCAAAATTCATCCCGTTGTAGTAAGCCCCCTTGAGGCCGTCACCCACGGGCAGAGCCGATGTTTGCGCCAGCGTGTGGACCGCGCTCAACAGTACAATCAGCCAGGTAAAGGTGTATTTCATCTAAAAGCAGGGGAATAAAAGATAAGCTGAATCAGGCATTACTGGTGGTTGGCCAGCCCAGCCATTCGTTAACGTCTCAACGGCCTCGGGCCGTATAGACCGGAATATAAACCTACTCCGTTGCCTGGTCGTAAACGAAAATTGTGCGTGCGAATCCTATAGCCACGCGCCCTGCTATTATGCCCACGAAGAAAACCTCCGCTGCTACGGCCAAAAAAGAAGATCCGTGCTGGAAAGGCTACGAGCAAGCCGGCACCAAGCAGAAGGATGGAAAAACCGTCCCGAACTGCATCAAGAAAACGTAAGACTCCCGCAAACCTTTTACTAGCAGCACCAACCCCGGCCCAATCGAAAAGCCGGGGTTGTTGTTTTTAGCGGGTTCCGCCGTATCTTCGCCTCTGTTACTTATCCAGAAAGACCGAGGGACTGGGCCCGACGACGTCTTAGCAACCTGACTTCACACAAGGTGCTAACTCCCGTTTCAGGCCGCGCTGCGGGCTGGAAGAAGATAAGTACAGAACCGGCATCCGCGCCCGGCTCTTTCTGGATAGGCACTTTTTTGCTGCTGATTTTCTTGAAGAGCCGATATGCCGACCGTTCTCCCTTCCCCCGCCACTACGTCTCCCCTCCACGATATCCTGCGCCAGCGCGTGCTGATTCTGGACGGGGCCATGGGCACCATGATTCAGCGCCACACGCTCACGGAGGAAGACTTCCGGGGTACGCGCTTTGCTGACCATCCGCATCCGCTACGCGGCAACAACGACCTGCTCAGCCTTACCCGCCCCGATATTATCCGCGGCATTCACGACGAGTACTTCGCTGCCGGGGCCGACATGGTGGAAACCAACACCTTCTCCGGCACCACCATTGCCCAGGCCGACTACGGCCTGGAGCACATTGTATATGAGCTGAACTACGAGTCGGCGCGGCTGGCGCGGGAATTGGCCGATGCGTTTACGGCCCTGACGCCAGAAAAGCCGCGCTTCGTGGCCGGCGCTATTGGGCCCACCAACCGTACGGCCTCCCTCTCCCCCGACGTGAACCGCCCCGGCTTTCGAGCGGTAACCTTCGACGAATTGGCCACCGCCTACCTGGAGCAAGTGCGCGGCCTCGTAGACGGCGGCTCCGATGCCTTACTCATCGAAACCATCTTCGACACGCTGAATGCCAAAGCTGCCCTGTACGCGGTGCAGAAGTTCTTCGACGAAGGCGGCAAAGTGGTGCCCGTCATGATTTCGGGTACCATTACCGACGCCTCGGGCCGCACCCTGAGTGGGCAGACTGTAGAAGCCTTCTGGAACTCCATCCGCCACCTGCCCCTGCTGAGCGTGGGGCTGAACTGTGCCCTCGGCGCCGACCAGCTCAAGGTGTATATCAAGGAGCTGAGCCGCATTGCCGACGTACACATTTCGGCCTACCCCAACGCTGGTCTGCCCAATGCTTTCGGTGGCTACGATGAGTCGGCCCAGGAATTTGCGGGCGTGGTGGAAGGCTACCTTTCCGACGGGCTGGTGACAGTGGTAGGGGGCTGTTGCGGCACTACGCCCCAGCACATTGCCGAGCTGGCCCGGCTGGCCGAAAAATACGAGCCGCGCCAGCTGCCCGAGCTGCCCAAAGCCACTCGCCTGAGCGGGCTGGAGCCGTTTGGTGTGTACCCCGACAGTTTATTTGTGAACGTGGGCGAGCGGTGCAACGTAACTGGCTCCCGCGCCTTCGCCCGCCTTATCCGCACCGGCAACTACGAGGCAGCCCTGCAGGTAGCCCGCGACCAGGTGGAAGGCGGCGCCCAGGTGATTGATGTGAACATGGACGAAGGCATGCTCGACTCGGAGCAGGCCATGACCACGTTCCTGAATTTGATTGCCTCGGAGCCCGACATTTCGCGGGTACCCGTCATGATTGACTCCTCGAAGTGGAGCGTGCTGGAAGCCGGCCTCAAGTGCGTGCAGGGCAAGAGCATCGTCAACTCCATTTCTCTGAAAGAAGGCGAGGACGTATTCCGGCAGCGGGCCCGCACGGTGCGTCAGTATGGGGCGGCCGTAGTGGTCATGGCCTTCGACGAGAACGGCCAGGCCGACAACTACGAGAAGCGTATCGAAATCTGCCAGCGCAGCTACGACATTCTGGTAAACGAAGTCGGTTTCCCGGCCGAGGACATCATCTTCGACCCCAACATTCTGACGGTAGGCACCGGCATGGAGGAACACCGCAACTACGCGCTGGACTTCATCGAGGCCGTCCGCTGGATCAAGCAGAACCTGCCCGGGGCCCTCACCAGCGGGGGCGTGAGCAACATCAGCTTCTCGTTTCGCGGTAACGACGTGGTGCGCGAGGCCATGCACTCGGCCTTCCTCTACCACGCTATCCGGGCCGGCCTCGACATGGGCATCGTGAACCCCAGCCAGCTGGCCGTGTACGACGAAGTGCCCAAAGACTTGCTGGAGCTGGTGGAAGACGTGCTGCTCAACCGCCGCCCCGATGCCACGGAGCGCCTCGTGGACTTTGCCGACACGGTAAAGCAGAAAGACAAGGTAGAAGTGGTGGCCGACGCCTGGCGCAGCCTGCCAGTGAAGGAGCGGCTGCAGCACGCATTGGTCAAAGGCATTACCGAGTTTATCGACCAGGACACCGAGGAAGTGCGCCAGCAGGTAGGCCGCCCGCTGGAAGTAATTGAAGGCCCGCTGATGGCCGGCATGAACGTAGTCGGCGACCTGTTCGGGGCCGGCAAAATGTTCCTGCCCCAGGTAGTGAAGTCGGCGCGGGTGATGAAGAAAGCCGTGGCTTACTTGGAGCCCTACCTACTGGCCGACAAGCAAAGCGGCGACCGGCAAACGGCCGGTAAGATCCTGCTGGCTACCGTGAAAGGCGACGTGCACGACATCGGCAAGAACATCGTGGGCGTGGTGCTGGCCTGCAACAACTTCGACATTGTGGATCTGGGCGTGATGGTGCCGCTGGAGCGGATTCTGGATGAAGCCCAGAAGCAGCAGGTAGACGTCATTGGCCTAAGCGGCCTGATTACACCGAGCCTGGACGAGATGGTGTACGTGGCCCAGGAAATGGAAAAGCGCGGCCTCAAAACCCCGCTGCTTATTGGGGGCGCTACTACCTCCCGCCTGCACGCCGCCGTGAAGATTGCGCCCAACTACAGCGGCCCTATCGTGCACGTCAACGATGCTTCCCGCTCGGTAGGTGTTGCGGCGGCACTACTCGGCACAGCTGATGCCGAGTATGCCCGCACCGTGCGCGAGGAATACCGCCAGCTCCGCGAGGACTACGCCGGCCGCCAGCGCGAAAAAAACTACCTCACCATCGAAGCGGCCCGCGAAAACGGTTTCAAGGCCAACTGGGAAACCACGCCCATCGTGAAGCCGACCTTCCTGGGCACCAAGGCGCTGGAGGATTATGATTTGGCGGAGCTAGCGGAGTATATCGACTGGACGCCCTTCTTCCAGACCTGGGAGTTGAAAGGCCGTTACCCGCGCATTCTGGAAGACCCGAATGTGGGCGAGGCCGCCACCCAGCTTTTCAACGACGCCCAGAAAATGCTGCGCCAGATCATCGATGAGAAGCTGCTCACGGCCCGCGCCGTGGTGGGCTTCTGGCCCGCCAACACAGTGGGCTACGACACGGTGCAGGTATTCACGGATGACACCCGCCAGGAAGTAGCCACGGAGTTTTTCACCCTGCGCCAGCAAAGCGAAAAGGCGGCCGGGGTACCCAACCTCGCCTTCTCCGACTTTGTGGCCCCGCTCGAAACCGGCCGCCAGGACTATATTGGCGGCTTTGCCGTCACGGCTGGTATCGGCATTGAGAAGCACCTGGAGCGGTTCGAGGCCGAACACGACGACTACTCCAGCATCCTGATGAAGGCCCTGGCCGACCGCCTGGCCGAAGCCTTTGCTGAGCGCCTGCACCAGCGCGTGCGGGAAGAGTTCTGGGGCTACGACCCGGCCGAAAACCTCTCCAACGAAGACCTGATTCAGGAGAAGTACCGCGGCGTGCGGCCCGCGCCCGGCTACCCCGGCTGCCCCGACCACACCGAGAAAATCACGCTCTTCAACCTGCTCGACGCCGAAAACCAGACGGGCATCCGCCTCACCGAGAATCTGGCTATGTACCCGGCCTCCTCAGTGAGTGGCCTCTACTATGCCCACCCCGACTCGCGCTATTTTGGCCTCGGCCGCATCGGCAAGGACCAGGTAGAGGACATAGCCCAGCGCAAACACATGCCGCTGCCGGAGCTAGAGCGCTGGCTGATGCCCAACCTGAACTACGACCCCGCTTCGGTAGCTGTTGGCTTGTAGCTACTGGCTGTTGGCTTTCCTCCAATTATTGCCCACTTATCCTTGCAAATAGCTAACAGCCAGCAGCTGAGAGCTAATAGCTGAAAAATGAAAGTAACCGAACACCTGACCCGCGCCGACGGCAAAACGCTGTTTTCCTTTGAGGTGCTGCCCCCCAAAAAGGGCGAGAACATCCAGAACCTATTCTCCAACATCGAGCCTTTGATGGAGTTTAAGCCGCCGTTTATCGACGTGACCTACCACCGTGAGGAATACGTGTACCGCCAGCACCCCAACGGCCTGCTGGAGAAGAAAACGGTGCGTAAGCGGCCCGGCACGGTAGGCATCTGCGCGGCCATCAAAAACCGGTTTGACGTGGACACCGTGCCGCACCTCATCTGCGGGGGCTTTTCGAAGGAGGAAACGGAAAACGCGCTTATCGATCTGCACTTCCTGGGTATCGACAACGTGCTGGCTTTGCGGGGGGACCCCATTAAATCAGAGGGTCACTTCAAGCCAGAGCCCGACGGCCACGCCTACGCTTGCGACCTGATCGGCCAGGTAGCTGACCTGAACAAGGGTGCGTACCTGGATGAGGAACAGGACGATGTGTGGGCCACCAACTTCTGCATTGGCACGGCGGGCTACCCCGAGAAGCACTTCGAGGCGCCGAACTACGGGGCGGATTTGCGCTACCTCAAGCACAAGGTAGACCGCGGCGCCGAGTACATTGTGACGCAGATGTTTTTCGACAACGAGCAATTCTTTAACTTCGAGAAGCGCTGCCGCGACGCCGGTATTACCGTACCCATCATTCCCGGGCTCAAGCCCCTCACCACCAAAAGCCAACTTACGATGCTCCCCCGGGCCTTTTATCTCAATATCCCGGAAGACCTGACCGATGCCGTGCACCTGGCCCCCGACAACGCCGCGGCCCGCGAAATCGGGATTGAGTGGTGCATCAACCAAAGCCGGGAGCTGATGGCCCACGGCGTGCCGGTGCTGCACTACTACAGCATGGGCAAGTCGGAAAGCATCCGGCGGGTAGCAGCGGCACTATTTTAGCAGGAAGCTGGTGACTGCGGGCGTTTGCTCATGCACTCGTGCCCGGGGCGCAACCAGAACGCTACCCCGCCCAGTCGCCAGCATCCTTACCTTATCCTCGCACTACTTTGGACGCCCTCGACGAATTATTTGACCACCTCCGTCTGGCTACCACCCCCACGGAAATAGAGGCTTTGCAGGAGGGCATCTGGCAGCTTTGGCTGCACACCGGGCACCCCGTGCTGGACAAGCACCTGGAGGCCGGAATGCGGGCCCTGGCGGCTGATGACTACAGTGAGGCCATCCGGGAGTTTACGGCGCTGACTACCCTGGCCCCCTCCTATGCTGAAGGCTGGAACAAGCGGGCCACGGCTTACTATCTACGCGGCGAATACCGGGCCGCCCTGAACGATATTGCCACTACCCTGGACCTAGAGCCCCGGCACTTCGGAGCCCTCATGGGAAGGGCACAGATATTGCTTATGCTGGAACACTGGGCCGGGGCTATTGCCGCCCTGGAGCGCGTAGGAAAGCTCTGCCCGTACTGGCCGGGACTGCAGGCGCAGATCTATGATTTGCGCGACAAAGCAGATGAGCTTGAAAATTAGCAACCCCGGAGGTTTCGTAGTAAAGCAGAAGTTTTGTAAATTTCCCGGAAGGTATGAGTCCCACCCTCTACCGCATGGTGTTTCAATAGCCGGCGCACGGCTACGGGGACAATACTTGTTGCCTGTAAATGGGTGGGAATACAGCCGCTAATTAATTGCACTGATCCCCAAAAAACTTTCCCACCTAGCTTGCACAATTACCATGAAACAAACTCTACTATGCACATTTTTACTGCTTTTACTTAGTGCATCAGCGGCAACGGCCCAGCGCACCCGCAAGACCGAATACGAAAGCGGCACGCTGGAAAAAGGAAATAAAGTAGGCGTGTGGGAGTACTATGCCTACACCAGGGACGGAACGCAGGTACTGGCCCAGAAATACGACCACTCCAAAAATCAGCTGCTTTTTTACCGCCCCATCGAAGACCGGATCTACCGCATCAAGGAAGGCGAAAATTGGACTAGCGGGCGCGTAGATCAGCCCCCCCTGTTTCTGGGCGGTGACGCCATGCTCGGCTCGTTTGTGAACAAGCTGAACTATCCTGCCGAAGCCCAAAGCAAGAAAATTCAGGGCAAAGTGATTATTACGTTCGTGATTGATACGCTGGGCCGCACCTCCGACCACCAGGTACTGCTGGGCATTGGCGGGGGCTGCAACGAGGAAGCCCTGCGCGTGGCCAAAAACATTCCCCAGCAGTGGATTCCGGCCCGGCGCGGCTCTAAGGCCGTACCCGTCGTGTACGAAATGCCCTTTACCTTCCGCCTGCAAACCCAGTAGACTTACCCGATCAAATAGCGCGGAGCTGCGTATGTTAGGGGCATGAAAAGGCTCTTATCCTACGCAGCTCCGCTTTTTTGCGCGGCCCTGCTTCTCTCCTCCTGCGACTCTACCCCCCGTGAGCGACAGGAAGCCGTGAAGAACGAAGCCCGCAAGCTCGACACCCTGGCCAGCACCGCCGCCGCCAAACTGCGCGTGGCGGGCCGGCGGGCCGCTCGTTTTGACTCAATTTCGCGGGTCCGTAGCCGCCAGCCCCTGGACAATACCGCTACGCAGGCCTTCACCCGGCAGCTGCTGGGCACCTACGCCGATATCGACCAGCTCACCGTCACCACCGTTGAGCCGGCGTATACGCAGCTGCTCCGCCAGACGCGCACCCTGCGCCGCAGCTGGTCCCAGCGCGACTGGGACTACGCCAGCGCCATCTACAAGCGCATGAACGAGCGGCTCAAGGCCATCCGGCTGGATTTGCCCGCCCGCAGTGAGCTGCGCATCCGCGCCCTGCAGGCCGAGTTTGTAACAATGGAAGCCAGCCGCGACGTGAAGGACCTGGGCGACGCCGTTTCCAAGTAGTATACCTCACCTCTAAGGCGCGGCCGCCGGCCCGGGCACCACGCCCGGCGTCGGCGGCCGCGCCTCGTTTATTCCCGAAACCGCCAGACGGGCAGTGGGCTGCCGGCCGGAAAAAACGAGGTTTCGGCCGCCAGCTCCAGAAAAGCATTGGCTGCCAGCAGGCTGCTC
Organism: Hymenobacter lutimineralis; assembly: GCF_008271285.1. Classification (NCBI taxonomy): domain Bacteria; kingdom Pseudomonadati; phylum Bacteroidota; class Cytophagia; order Cytophagales; family Hymenobacteraceae; genus Hymenobacter; species Hymenobacter lutimineralis. The sequence goes on from NZ_VTHL01000002.1 coordinate 352,089, forward strand.
AGGTCGCCGGAGCCCCCGGCCCGTACGGGGAAGGCCTGAAGGCTGCCCTGGGCGTTGGGGCGCAGCTCCACCAGCAGGAAGTGGGTAATAGCGGGCCTGAATTCCACATCTTCGGCCAGTACGGCTACTGGCGGCGCCTGCGGCGGGTGCGTAGTAGCTGGCTGCTGGATGGCCCGCAGCCAAGGCTTCACGTAGCGGAAGAAATTTACGAAAGTAGAAACGGGGTTGCCCGGCAGCGCGAAGACTACCGCGCCTCCCGCTAGTTGCCCAAACCAGAACGGCTTGCCGGGCCGCTGGCGCACCTCATGGAAAAGCCGCTGCACCCCCACTTCTTCTAACACCTGCGGCAGAAAATCGGCCTTCCCCATGGATACGCCCCCACTCAGCACTACGGCGTCGTACCCGGTGAGCAGGGCGGGCAGGCCCAGGCGCAGGGCGGTGGGGTCGTCATCGAAGTGAAAGGCTGCTACCACCGCTCCGGCCGCTGCGGCCGCCGCTTGCAGCATGAGGGCATTGGAACGACGAATCTGGTGCGGGGCGGGCTGGGCACCAATGGGCACCAGCTCGTTGCCGGTGCTTACCACGGCTACCCGGGGCGGGCGCGATACCAGCACGGTAGCGGCCCCCACGGTGGCGGCTACGGCCAGCTCAGCGGGTTCTAGCGGTGTGCCGATGGGCAGCAGCAGGTCACCCTGCGCACGGTCGGCGGCCTGCGCGTGGATGTTGTGCCCGGGTTTGGGGGCGGCCACTTGCACCGTAGCCCAGCGCTGCCCGGCTTCATTGGTGCGGAAGGTTACATCCTCGTAGCGAATCACGGTGTCGAGGCTTGCGGGCAGCATGGCACCGGTCATGATTTCCAGGGCCGCGCCAGGGTCAGCCACTTCAGCCGGTGGCTGACCAGCAAACTGAACGTCGGCAATGCGAAACTCCCGCTGCCCGGCCGCCAACGCCGCAAACCGCAGGGCTATGCCGTCCATGGCTACCCGGTTGAAGGGCGGAAAGTCGCGGTCGGCGTACAGGTCTTCGCGCAGGATGCGGCCCGCTGCCTGGGCTAGCTCAACCCGCTCCGTTGGCAGCAGGTGAATGGTGGACTGAACCAAACGCGTGGCTTCTTCAACTGAAATCATAGAGAAAAGATGTAACGCCTACCTTAGCCGGCTCCGTTAACCATTCGTATCCGGGCTGGTTGAAGGAACACTCCTCCCCGCACCCGCCTCCATTTTGCTTACCAAGCCCGCAAGCTAAAGCTTACGACCGTTTCCTGCTTATGCCCGAAGCTCCTAAACTTACCCACCTCAACGCAGCCGGCCAGCCGGCTATGGTTGATGTAGGGGACAAACAACCCTCTCGCCGCGTGGCCCGGGCCCGCAGCCGCGTAGTGCTGGGCGCCGATATTGTGGCTCTGGTGCGCGAAGGCGACCTGCCCACCCGCAAAGGGCCGGTATTTCAGACGGCCATTCTGGCTGGTGTAATGGGCGCCAAGCGCACCGCCGAGCTGATTCCACTCTGCCACCCGCTGGGCCTCGACAACTGCCAGGTGACCATAGAAGTAGATGGCCCCGATGCCGTACGGATTGAGTGCACGGCCACCGTCACGGGCAAAACCGGGGTGGAAATGGAAGCCCTGACTGGGGCTTCGGTGGCGGCCCTCACCATTTATGACATGTGTAAGGCGTTGTCGCACGACATTGTTATTCAGGAAACCCGGCTGATCAGCAAAACCGGCGGCAAACAGGACTTTCATCATGCCGAATAACTCCGACGCTCTTCCTCCGCGCAGCAAGCACGCCCAGCTGGCCCGGCCTCACTCAGGCGAGTTTGGCCGCCACGAGCTGGCTATTCTGGGGGCGCCCTGCGGCAGGATAAAAGAGCTGGCCGCCCGGCTGCTGCCCTTGCTGGAACCCACATTGCGGGTTGCCTACGTAGATGCCGACCACGCCGCCGGCGACGACGCAGCCCAGGGCGGCAGTGGCGGCCAGGATGCCATTCTGCAAGCCGGAGCGGCGGCCGAGCTAACCGACAAAATCACCTTCACCCGCTTAGACGTAAAGCGCGGCTTGGATAAGTTCAGCCAGCAGGAATGGCTGCAGCACCAGGGTATGGTGCTCGTGAACGGCAACCATTTCCGGGCCCGCCAGCAACTGGTTATCCTCGACCCGGCCAAGCCCCTGGAAAAAAAGCTGGACCGCCTAACCGACGTGCGGGCACTCCTGCTGCCGGAAGGCGTAACGGAGGTACCCGCCTACCTCCGGGCCCACCTCGGGGCAGCCGACGTACCCATATTTTTCTTGCAGGATACGGCTGCTATTGCCGAGCTGATTTTGCAGGAGTGGCGCGCGGCGGCTCCGCCCCTGCGCGGCCTGGTGCTGGCCGGGGGCCGCAGTCAGCGCATGGGCCAGGACAAAAGCAAGCTCGCCTACCACGGTCAGGAGCAACGCGCCTACGCCGCCGAGCTGCTGGCCCCTTTCTGCCAAGATGTGCACGTGTCCTGCCGCCCCGACCAGGTAGTGGAGCTGGAGTACGCCGGGCTGCGCCCTCTGCCCGACACCTTTGCCGACCTCGGCCCACTGAGCGGCTTGCTTTCGGCCTTTCGCCAGGACCCCAATGCCGCCTGGCTAGTGGTAGCCTGCGACCTGCCGCTGCTCTCGGCGGCGACGCTGGAGCACCTGGTGGCGCACCGGCACGCCGGAAAGCTGGCTACGGCCTTCCAGAGCCCCGAAAATGAGTGGCCCGAGCCGCTTATCACCATCTGGGAGCCGCGCAGCTATGCCACCTTGCTACGCTTTCTGGGCCTAGGCTATAGCTGCCCGCGCAAAACCCTTATCAACTCTGATATTGCGCTGTTGTCCCCGCCCGCTCCACTGGAGCTGCGCAACGTGAACACGCCCGAGGAGGCGGCGCAGGTACGCCGGGAGCTGGAATAAGGCCTTTGGGGGAAATAAATCTGCCGAGGTTTCCTTGTGGCTGCTACTTCCGGGCAGAATCCCGACTCTGGTAGCTATATGAAACTATGCTATTTCTGGCTTGTGCCCTTACTGGTTACAAGCCTAACTGCCCAAGCCCAGCAAGCAGTGCCCGCCCCAGGGCTCGATTTCGAGCAGCTAAATAATAAAACGCACCAGCCCAGTGGCTGGCGGGCCCCGGCCGACAATGGCTACCAGGTCACGGTCGATTCTGTGGTGAAATACCAGGGTCGGTATTCGCTCCGGATTCAGTCGGTAGCTACGCCTCGGCAGGAAGGTACGTACGGGGTGGCCACCGTGCAGCTGCCGGTTTACTTTCAGGGCAAAACGGTGCAGCTGCACGGTTACCTGAAAACCAGGAATGTGCTGAACGGCACGGCGGGTATCTGGCTGCGCCTGAACGACGGCCAGGGAAAAGCGGTGGCCTTCGACAACATGCACCTGCAGAACGTGCAGGGCACCACCGACTGGAAGCGGTATACTATTTCCCTGCCTTTGGCTCCCGAAGTACAGGAAATTCTGCTAGGTGGTACGCTGCCGGCCACGGGCACGATGTGGGTAGACCAATTGGAGGTGACGGTGGATGACAAGCCCCTCGCGCAGGCCGCTTTACGACCAGTCAAGCATTATAAGGCCGAGCAGGATACCAGCTTCAGTCGCGCTTCGGGCATCTCTCTGGGCAAGCTCAGTAAACAACAAGTAGAGAACTTGGCGGTGCTAGGCCGGGTTTGGGGCTTTGCCAAATACTACCACCCGGCCGTGGCCGCTGGCGAGCATAATCTGGATGCTTGCTTGCTGCGCCTATTGCCTCAGGTATTGGCCAGCGCCTCTCTTAAGGCGCGCAGCCAGCTCCTGAGCGCCTGGCTTACCAGCCTGGGCCCTATACCGGCTTGTGCTGCGTGCCAGGAGCCGGCCGCCGATAGCACCCGGCTGCAACCAGACCTGGCCTGGCTAACCGACAAGCGGCAGGTGACCCCGGCTCTAAGCCAGCAGCTGACTTACCTGCGCGCCCACCGTAACCAGGGGCCGCACTACTATGTGGCGGCCGCACCCTACGCCGGAAACCCCTTGTTTCAGCACGAAAATGCATACGCGCAAGTGCCCGGCAACCTGCCGGATGATGGGCTGCGCCTCCTGGCCTTGTACCGCTACTGGAATATGATTGCCTACTTCTTTCCTTACCGCTACGCTATTGAGGAAGACTGGCAGCGGGTCCTACCCGAATTCCTGCCCCGGTTTGTAGCCGCCCGCACGGCCGAGCAGTACCGCCTGGCTGTACTGAGCCTTGTTACCCGCATCAACGATACCCACGCCTACATTCTCCCCAACGACCCGGTGTTGTCGGCGTACTGGGGAAGTTACTTTGCGCCGGTACAGATCCGGTTTGTGGAAGGACAAGCCGTGGTGACCGAGTACTACGACCCAAGCCTGGGGCCAGCAACCGGGTTGCTGAAAGGCGACGTGGTGGTGTCGGTAGACGGGCGCCCGGTAGCCGAGCTGATAGCCCAGCGGCGGCCGCTCACGCCCGCGTCCAACGAAGTAACCCGCCTGCGCAACATTGCCCGCGAACTGCTGCGGGGCCGTACGCCGCAGTTGCAGCTGGTGGTGCAGCGCGCTGGGCGGGAGTTGCCCTTCACCATTACCCGCTACCCCGCCGGCCAATTGAACCTCGCGCTCAACAACGGCACCCCCGACCCCAAAGCTCCGGCCTGGCACAAACTCCCGGGCAACATCGGGCACCTTACTCTGGGTACGATTCGAAACAAAGAGTTGCCCGCCATTATGCAGGATGCACAGGCGACTAAAGGCCTCATCATCGACATCCGCAACTACCCTTCGGATTTTGTGGTGTTTGCGCTGACTAAGTATCTGCTGGCGCAGCCCGCTGACTTTGTTCGCTTCAGCGAGCCGCAATTCACGTACCCTGGTGTCTTCAAGCTGGCGGCTCCGCTCCAGGTGGTTCCCGGCCGTGGGCCAGCCTACGCCGGCAAAGTGGTGGTGCTGGTCAATGAGCTTTCCCAAAGTCAGTCGGAATACACGGCTATGGCCCTGCAGGCGGTGCCAGGTGTTACGGTGGTGGGCAGTACCACGGCCGGGGCCGATGGGAATGTATCGGCTATTGTGCTGCCGGGAAACGTCAATACCCGTATTTCTGGCCTGGGCGTGTATTACCCCGATGGGCGCGAAACCCAGCGGGTAGGCATCGTTCCTGATCTGGAAGTGAAGCCTACGCTAAAGGGTATCCGGGAAGGGCGGGACGAGGTGCTGGAGCGCGCCGTGGAGCTCATTACGAAAGCTTCTATCCCATAAGCCCGTACCGGTAGCTACGGGTGGGCGGCTACCCACACGTCCCCATCTTCGTAGAATTCTTTTTTCCAGATGGTTACCACCTGCTTTAGGGTATCGATGATGTACTGGCAGGCGGCGAAGCTCTCTGCCCGGTGCGGCGTGGATACGGCCACTACCACGGCCACGTCGCCGATATACAGCGTGCCTTTGCGATGCACGACGGCTACTTTTTGCAGCATCGGCCACCGCTCGGCGGCTTGCTCGGCCACTTTGCGGAGCTGATGCAGGGCCATGCTGTCGTAGGCCTCATACTCGAGGCGCACCACGGGCCGCCCGGTGCTTTGGTTGCGCACCGTGCCGATAAACGTGTTAATGGCTCCGGCTCCATCGGCCTCCACGCTGCGCAGGGCAGCCGGTACGTCGATGGGCTGGTCGGTTAGGTCAATGTGAATCAAGGAGCTGAGAAGGTGAGGAAGTGAGGAGAAAAGAACGTCCTGCTGAGCGCAGCCGAAGCATCTCTACCGCAAATCGTGAGGACGAAGCGGTAGAGATGCTTCGGCTGCGCTCAGCAGGACGGGCTGTATTACTTGGAAACCGACAACTGGCAACCGAACTTACCCGCCACTTACCGGCGGAATCAGAGCAATTTCGTCGTGCTCCCGCAGCGGGGTATCATCGGCGGCGTACTCGTTGTTGACGGCCACGGCCAGGGAGCTGAGGCGGGCCAGGGCCGGGTAGCGGGCGTGCAGGTCTTGGAGCAGGCCCTGGGCCGACTGCCCTTCGGGCGCCACCATTTCCAGCGTCGGCTGCCCTACGATTTCGCGGGCAATGCCAAACAAAGCAACTTTCAGGTTCATGGACATATCAGCAGAATTGCGCAACATTACGTAGAGCAAACCCAAACAACCACGTCCGCGTTACGTTTTCTTTGCGGCGGCCGACAAACCATTCGGGCAGCACCTCTTCACTTTCTGCATGGCAAGCTTCCCCGCTCCTTCCGTTTTATTCGATAACCACGGCCGCCCGCTGGAGTACCTGCGCCTGGCCGTGACGGACCGGTGCAACCTGCGCTGCTTTTACTGCATGCCCGAGGAAGGTATTCAGTACCTGCCTAAGCAGGAGCTGCTCACCTACGAGGAAATGGAGCGGCTGGTAGGCATCATGGCCCACCTCGGCGTGCGCAAAGTGCGCCTGACGGGCGGGGAGCCATTCGTGCGCCGCGACCTGGTGCCGTTTATGGAGCGTCTGAGCCAGCTGCCCGGCATAGAGGAGCTGACGCTGACGACCAACGGCGTGCTGACCGCGCCCTACGTGCCGGCCCTGGCCAGCATGGGCGTGCGGGCCGTGAACCTGAGCCTGGATACCCTGGACCGCGCCCGGTTTGCCAGCATCACGCGCCGCGACGAGCTTCCCCGGGTACTCGATACCTTCTATGCCCTGCTGGCGGCCGGCATCCGGGTCAAAATTAACGCCGTGGTGATGGACGGGCAGAACACCCAAGACTTACTGCCTCTGGCCGAGCTGACCCGCGACCTGCCCGTAGATGTGCGCTTCATCGAGGAAATGCCCTTCAACGGCCATAGTCACGCCGCTACCCTGCCCTGGAACCACGTGCGCATCCGGGAGCACCTGGCCCTGAACCTGGGCGAGCTGACGCCCGTGCTTACCCGCCCCGGCGATACGGCCTCCCACTACACCGTAGCCGGCCACCAGGGCCGCTTGGGCATTATTGCGGCGTACTCGCGCACGTTCTGCGGCACCTGCAACCGGATTCGTCTCACGGCGGAGGGTGGGCTTAAAACCTGCCTCTACGACCAAGGCGTGCTGGACATCAGGGCGCTGCTGCGGGGTGGAGCCTCTGATGAGCAAGTAGCCGAGGCCCTACAACAGGCTTTCCGCAACCGCGCCGCCAATGGCTTCGAGGCCGAGCAGCAGCGGCCTACGCACCAGCTCAGCTTCGAGTCGATGAGCACGATTGGGGGGTAGGCGGAGCCCCTGCCTTCAGGTGTTGGCTCCAGCCTCCTGTCCGAGCGGCCTATCGAGACAAGGGCTATTTACCTTAGTCCTTTCAGCTGCTTGCTTGGACCCAGCGTTATAACTTGCGGCCCCGCTGCTGCATTTTTCGTCTGCCACATTGCCGGCAGAACGCCCCCGCACCATGACCGTACTTCTGAGCTGCCTGCTATTTCTCAACCTGTCGTGCTTTGTGCTTTTCGCCCTCGATAAACGGAAGGCTCAGCGCGGCCAGCGGCGCATTCCTGAAAAAACACTGCACCTCGCCACGCTGCCGGGCGCGGCTCCCGGTGCGTGGGCGGCCATTTTCCTGCTGCATCACAAAAACCGCAAAGCCGCTTTCTGGAGTGTCACGCTGGTGCTGACGCTGCTCCAAGGAGCGGTGCTTTACTTCGCGTGGCCTTACTTGCAGGCGTCGGTTTAGCAGCTCACGCGGCGGTTTCCGGCCATCCGGCGGGTACTGGCGGAAGAAGCAGGCCTCAGAACATGCCATTGCTGCTTTTATCCTCAGTAGGTATCACCTGCAGCACGTCCCAGTGCTCTACAATCCGGCCTTCGTCGTCGAAGCGGAAGATGTCGATGCCGGCGTAGTCGTGGTCGTGGGGCCAGTGCTGGTGGCAGTGTAGCACCACGTGGTCGGCCTCAGCTATAGCCCGCTTAATGGTCACGTGTTTGCCGGGGTACTCCCGCTGCATCCGCTCGAAGTAGTCGATAAAGCCCTGCTTGCCATTGGCCACGTGGGGGTTGTGCTGGATATACTCGTTGCCTACGTAGCGCCGGATAGCCTCGGCAGGCTGGCAGTCGTTGAACATCAGCTCGTAGAAGGCAATGGCCGTTTGCTTGTTTTGCTCGGGGGTAGACATAAGATACGGTGCAACAGGATGAAGCTACTTACTACTTATTTTCCCAAACCCACCCAGCCGCGCCGCATGGCGTAGTGCAGCCCCGTACCTACCACCAGTCCAACTAAATAGCCATAGGGAAGGCCGCTGCACAGCAAGCCCACCAGCAACGCCAGCAGTAAATCGGCGCGGTGGGAACTGATGTCGCGCAGCAGGGTAGCCAGCGTGAGGGCCTCAAAGAGCAACAGTACCCCGAGAATGGGCAGCGGGAAGATGTGCACAAGCTGCTGGAAACCCTGGCTGAAAAACAAGCCCAGCCCCACGAACAGCAGGCCATAGATGATGACCGACCCACCCGTGCGCCCCCCAAACGTGTAGTGCCCCACCATACCGCCTGAGCCGTGGCACACCGGAAAGCCGCCCAGCAGCGGGTTTACCAGGTTCATGAGGGCATAGGTAAAGCTAATCTGGCGGACGGTGAGGGGCCGCTCGGGGAAATAGTCCTGCACCACCTGCCGGGTAGCCAGCACCGAGTTGCCGAGCGACAACGGAATCTGGGGCAAAGCCAGCAGCACGGCCCCGGTCAGGATGTCGGGCCACTGGGGCACGTGCCAGGCGGGCAGGCGCAGGCCCAGGGCTTGGTGGGCCGTAGCAAAATCGAGCTTGAACAGCAGACCATACGCCACGCCCAGGACCAGGACCATTAGGGCCGCGGGCCAGCGGCGGTTGCCGAGCAGCACCACCGTAATGAGGAAGCCCGCCGCCGCCAGGGCATAGCCGCCCAGCCCATCAGCAGGCACGTATTCTTTGAGGGCCAGGGTAGCCAGCTGCAAAGCCAGCCCAAACTGAATGCCCCGGATAACGGGCTTGGGTACCAGCCGGGCCAGCGCATCTATCAGGCCCGTAACCGAGAGCAACAGCATGCTTACCCCAATGGCCAGCCCCCCGCCAAAGATGATGCGGCCGGGAATCTTCTGCGCAATAACCAAAGCAGCAAAGGCTTTCAGGGGCTGCACCGGCATGGGCATTCCGTACCAGAGCCCCGAAAACAGCTGCATCACCCCAAACATGACCAGCACGCCCGCACTATCCATACCCGAGGCGGCAATAACGCCGATGAGCAGGGGCAAGTCAGTCCCCAGGTCGCCGAAGGCCCCCGCCAGCTCGTTGCGGTCGAAGCGAATACGGGGACGGGAAGCCGGCGAAGCAGTAAGGGGCATGGGACTTTGGGGGCTAATGTGGAAATGGGCGGCGCTATGCTAATGTGAGAAATGTGGGAAATATCCTGATCAAGCCAGTTGCCGCAAGCAAAGGGAGACCCCGCTGTTGAGTTTTCCGCAACCACATTGCGGAACGAGGCAGAAGAAGTGCTGTTATTCTAAGCTTGGCACAGTATACGCTTCGTATATATAACGTGGAACAGCGGCCCAACCACGCCCTAGCCCATTCTCCACATCAGCACCTTCACTACACATTTTCTTCCTGCCAGGCCAGGATACCTCCGTTCAGGTTGAGCAGGTTGGCAAAGCCAAACTCAGTTTGCAGCCGCGTAATGGCCTGCTCGCTGCGCCGGCCGGAGCGGCAGTACACCACCACCGGGTGCTGACGTGGTACGGAGCCAGCGCCTTTGTGCAAGCTACCCAGCGGCAGCAGCGTGGCCCCGGGCAGATGACCGGCCAGGTACTCTTCCGGCTCGCGCACATCGAGCAGGAATGGCGGGTGGGCCGATTCCAGCTGCCGCCGCAGCTCGGCCACCGAAATCTGGTTGACGCCCGCCGTGCAGAGGTCGGCGTAGTCGTCGGGGTTGGCGGTGTCGAGGTTGATGGCGGCTTGCTCGGGCCGCCGCGCAAACTTGAGAATGCGCGTCTGAAACGTTAGCGCATCAAACAGCCACAGCCGCCCGCTGAGCACCTCCCCCATGCCGAGCAATACCTTCAGGGTTTCCGTGGCCTGGGCCGTGCCTATCAGGCCGGGCAGCACGCCCAGCACGCCGGTGGCCTCGCAATTGGGGGCTTCGGCGGCGGCAGGGCTCTGCGGAAACAGGCAGCGGTACGTGGGCCCGCCCTGGTAATTGAACACCGAGACCTGCCCTTCGAACTTATAGATAGCGCCCGAAATCAGGGGTTTGCCCAGGCTCACGCAAGCATCGTTGAGCAGGTAGCGCGTAGGGAAGTTGTCGGAGCCATCCACTACTACGTCGTAGCGGCCCACCAGCTCGCGCACATTGCCCAGCGTAGCCCGGCAGCCGTGCACCTCCGTTTTCACCAGGGGGTTGAGGCGGTGTACGGCTTGCGCCGCGGTTTCGGCCTTGGGCCGGCCCAGGTCGGCGGGGCCGTAGAGAATCTGCCGCTGCAGGTTGCTTATGTCGACGGTATCGGCGTCTACGATGCCCAGTGTGCCCACACCGGCCGCGGCCAGGTACTGCAGCACCGGGCAGCCCAGGCCGCCGGCTCCTACTACCAGCACGCGGGATTTTTTAAGCGTGAGCTGACCGGCTTCTCCAATCTCGGGCAGCTGGAGGTGACGGCGGTAGCGCTGGCGTTCTTCGGTCGAAAGCATAGGGAACAGGAAAACAACAAAGCCAGAAAGCAGGCCCAGCCTTGCTAACTAGTGCAACCTACTCAAAGTTACTTCGGGCCTCCAGCCCCGGTCTACTGGGGCGCAAAGTCAGCTCAGCAAAATTCTTTTATCCTTTTGGGAGCGACGATAGTTAAAGTCAGTAGTACGGCCCGAAAGCCGGTAGTTTCTTTTTCTTCGTTGCTTTGCTTATGCCCGCTCCGGTTCTTCTCCCTCCCACCAGCTACGACCACGTTACGGTGCAAAAGGTGCAGGGTACGGGCATGACTACGGCCTCTGATATTCTGGCGGCGGAAGAGCCCCTGGAAATCCGGATTGGCTACGGCCCTGCCGCCCAGCGGGAGCACCGTACGCTGGCTATTACCATGCGCACGCCGGGCCACGATTTCGAGCTGACCGCCGGCTTCCTGTTTACGGAGGGGCTGGTGCAGGCCCGGCCTGATCTGCTGGGCCTCGTCTACTGCCCCGATGTGGAGAAGGAAGAAGAGCGGGAAAACGTCGTGCGGGCCGAGCTGGCTTCTACACTTGGTCTCGATTTGCCCCGGCTGGAGCGCCACTTCTACACCAGCAGCAGCTGCGGCGTATGCGGCAAAACCAGCATTGAGGCGGTACATGCTGCCTGCGGCCCCACGCTGCCTGCTACTGGCCCCTATGTAGCGCCGGCCGTGCTCCACGAGCTGCCCGGCCGCCTTCGGGCTGCTCAGGAGCTGTTCGACCAAACCGGGGGCCTGCACGCGGCGGCGCTTTTTTCCTTGCAGGGCGAGCTGCTCTTGCTGCGCGAAGATGTGGGCCGTCACAACGCCCTGGACAAGGTAATTGGGGCTGCTTTCTTGCGGGGGGAGGTGCCGCTGCACCAGCACATCCTGCTGGTAAGTGGGCGCGTGAGCTTCGAGTTGGTGCAGAAAGCCGCCGTGGCGGGCATTACCATCCTGGCGGCTGTGGGCGCCCCCAGCTCCCTGGCCGTTACCGCTGCCCAGAACTTTGGCCTGACGGTGTGCGGCTTTGTGCGGCAGGGGCGCTACAACGTGTACTCCCACGCCTGGCGCCTGCAAAGCTAACGGCCCTACAGCGCCGGTTTTACCTCGAAGGTGAACGTGGCGCTGCCGGCCTGGCCATTTTCCGCCAAGCCCTGTACAACCACCAGATACCGGCCCACTTGGTCGGAGGTGTAAAAGGTAAGGGGGGCCGCCGAGGCATCCGGATTCCAGTACAGCAGGTTGCGGAAGTCGGGCAGGCGGCTTTTGCGGGCCTGGGGCGTATCGTAGCGGGGGGCATAGAACTCGCGCTGCCCTTGCAGGCCTTCGTACTCCTGCAACAGGGCGTGGGCATCGAGCGGGAAGCCCGCCAGGTCGCCTTTGTAGGTGGTGTAGCTCACAACGCCATCGTATACAAGTCCTCCAATGAAATAACGGGTAGTAACCACGTCCAGCTTTTGCACCTTCAGCGGGTCGAAAGCCATGATGCGGTTGATATTGAACACGGGCATGCCGTCGAGCAGCACCAGCGGGTTTTCCGTCACCGACTGCGAGTTGTCGTCCAGCACCCGGAAGTGAAAGCCGTCTTTGCGAATGCGCACCATCACGCCGGGCACGTATTCCCGCATTACTTCCTCCATCACCTTAAACCGGGTGTAGTCGTCGAGGCGGTATTGCTCGCTGGGGCGGCCATAAAACGCGGTGCTGTCTACCGCAGGCAAGGTATAGGAACTGGGGCGGGCGGCGTAGCGCTGCTGCACCTGCGCCTGCACGTAGCGGCGCTGCAGGCTCGCGGCCAGGCTCTCCGAAAGCGTGAGCTGGCCCGCCCCACCCGCCGCGAAGCGCGCGGAGAAGGGCGGCTGCAGCTCTACCCGGTACATGCTGTCGCGCAGGGAGTTGGTTTGCGCTATCACTTGCCTACGCCCATACAGTTCGCCCATTTCAAACTGCACGCTTCCATCGGCTTTGCTTACGGCCGTAGCCAGCCGGATATGGCGGCTGGGCGCCGAAAGGTAGCTGGCCACCCCCGCGCCCGGCGCCCCCGTGCTACGGTTTACCACGCGGCCCCGCACCACATGTCCATTAAGCTCGGGCAGGAAGGCAACCGGCGGCGCTTTTTCGGCCAGCACATCGTCCCACCGAAACCGGCTCCAGCCTTGCGTGAGCATCAGATTATCGGCGGCCGCTGCTACTTCCTGGTTTGCGGTCTTGAGGTAATACCCAGGCTGCTCTACCGGGCCCTTCAGCTCAGAAGTAAGCCACAAATAGCCCGCAATATCCGGATTCGCCGTGGTCGTTAAGGAGTCGAGCTGGTACACGGCCACGGATAGGCTGGCGGCAGGCCCTGAGGCGGCCTGGAGCTGCAACGTCACTTTCTCCCGGCGGGCGTACTGGGCCTTATCTGTCTGGACCGTGAGAGTTAGCCCCGTGGGAGGGCGGCTGAAATACAGCCGCTCACAAACGGGCTGCCGTCGGCTGTTGAAGAGCGTGAGGTGGGCAACGCCCGCAGCCAGCTGGGATTTATTTACCACGAAAACTGCCTGTCCGTCTACCAGCTGGCCGGCAGTGGCTAAGGCTACCTTCTGCCCGGCATGAGCCAGCAGAAATACCTGCTCATTTTCCAGGGCCGCACCCCGACTACGCACCGTTACCCGCAGCTGCTCCGCGCTGCCCTCGGTAAGGTGCAGCACGGAGCCCTGCTCCTGCACGGCGGGCAGCGCGTAGGTGGCGGTTTGCCGGTTTGGCAGCTGCACCACCGCCTTGTAGGCCGTGCCGGCCTGGGCAGGCGTAAACTCAACGCGACCAAGGCCAAACCGCAGGGTGCTGAAACGGCCTACACTGACGCCGTTTTTATCCAGCAACGTGCCTTCGGCCGCTATGCCCTGGCCGGCGCTGTTCGTGATTTTAACTCCCAAGGTGCTCTTGATGCCCGCCACCAGGTAGCCGCCTTCGGGAAAAAACTGCACGTCGTAGGCAGCGGCGGGCGTTGGGGTGATACCACCGGCCGGGGTGCTGGTATTCACCACCGTGATGGTCGTATGGAAGTAAAGCTCCGGGCTGAAGTTCTGCATCCAGCTGGTGTACGCCCGCACCGTGTAGCGGCCGGAGGGCAGCGTAGCCGGCAGCACAAACGAGCCGCGGCCGGTGGCTTGTTTCAAGGCCACTTGGGCTTGCAGCACCGCTTTATTTCCTGAGCTCAGCACTTCTACGTACGCTATTTTGCTGGCGGGCAGGGGCTGATGCGAGCTGCCAGCCACGGCGTATACCTTAAACCACAGGGTTTCGCCGCTCACGTAGCTGGGGCGGTCGAGGTGCAGAAACAGCTTTTCGGCGGGCAGCCGTTGCTGGTAGCTGGTCAGACGGCGGGCAATGGTTTGCAGGGAATCGGCCTGGGCCAGCGCCGGCGCCGGGTTGCCTACAAGCAGCCAGCCCGCCAGCCCGGTTACGACATAAGCCAGACGAGCCAACGAAAAACGGCGAAGCAGCGGCGGGGGTAGATAGAGCATACACGCGTTGGGTTAAGGCTTCGCTGCTAAGGCCAGAAGTCTGGTTTCACGTTGGTACCGCGCAGACGGCAGTCTACGCACACGCCGGGGCTGCTGGTATAGCCGATGAGGGTGCGGCCGGCATACAAGCCTTCAAGCGGCAGCAGATTGGGGTTGCTGAAGTAAAAGGCTACATCAGCCAGCTTTACGGTGTCGGGTTTGCCGCACGACTCGTAGCCCGTCTGGAAGCGGACAATAGACTCCAGCTCCGTGCGGTCGATAAACAGCCGCTTTTCCGTGTAGGTAGCCGCGCCCACGTAGCCAATAACCGGCTCGGCCGCGTCGGCCTGGTTGTGCACGTTGCCGGTGAGCTGGGTGGGCTGGGGGTCGAAGAGGCCACCGAGACTTTCGGTGTTCTTTTTGAGCTTTTCCCAGTAGGCAAATTCCTCGGCTGTGAGGGCGTATTGCTTTACCAGAATGCTGTATTTGATGCCCAGCTTAACAGAGGTGGACTCCAGCAGGCGCAATGGGAAGTCTTTCACCACATCCTGGCTGAGCCGGCTGGTGCTTCCCAGCTGAATAGCAGTGGAGCTTTCGTTGCCCCAGCAGTAGTAAATGTTCTCCTGCCGGTTCTGCATCACGCCATCTACATACTCCACGCCCGAGGGGTAAGCCGAGTGAAACAGCCAGGTTTCGTCGTAGCGCCAGCGGTAGTAGCGCGTGGCGTTGGCGTCGTCGTGGGTACTCACGTAGACCTGCAAGCCCCGGTTCGTCAGCGCCCAGGTTACTTTATCGATGGGCGGGGTCTGGCGGGCGGCCACCAGGTCCGACGCATACTCCTTGCCCGCGGCAGTACGGATGCGCAGGCGGTAGCGCAAAGCAGGGTTCAGGCTCATGGCGGCCGACTGATACGTGCCGGCTTCCTGCTCGGGGAGCGGATAGGCGGCCCCGGCCTCATCCTGAATCGTGACGGTGGCGTCGGCTTCCACGGGCACGGGCGCGTCGGCCTTGTTCTTGGTGCGCGACAGGCGGATCGTGGTTGGCCCGTTCAGGTTGATGAAGCCGTCTACCACTAGGTAGCTTTGGGGCGAGTTCAGCACGTCCGGCTCGAACTTATCAACGCAGCCGCCCAGCACCAGAAGCAGGACACCGGCCAGGAGTTTCCACACGCGGGAGTTAAAGCCCATCATCAGAACTTGAAATTATACGTGACGCTCGGAATCGGCTGCCCGAAAATCGACAGCTGGTAGCCGTTGATTTTGCCGTTCTGGGCCTTGAAGTACACAGAATAGGGGTTGCGCCGGCCCGTGAGGTTGTACACCGACAGCGTCCAGGAGCTGTGGGCCAGCTTTTTGGCTTTGTGCCCCCCCTCAATGTTGAGGGCAAAGTCTACGCGGTAGTAGTCGGGCACGCGGTAGGCGTTGCGGTCGGAGTAGAACACGCGGGTGGCGCCCTCCAGGTAATAGGTGGTGAGCGGCAGGGTGATGGGGCGGCCGGTGCTGTAGTTGAAGTTCAGGGACGTGCTGAAGCGGCGGCTGAACCGGTAGTTGCCGGCCAGGGTCACGTCGTGGGGCTTGTCGAAGTTGCTGGGGTAGTACTCGCCCCCGTTGATCTGCTCGGCGGGTGTGCCGGCGTTGGCCCGCACCAGGGAGCGGGAATAGGTGTAGCTCAGCCAGCCGTTGATCTTGCCCGTCGATTTCTTCACCGAAAACTCTGCCCCGTAGGCCTTGCCCTCGGCGTTGATGATATCGGTTTCCAGGTGGTGGTTCAGCAGCAGCGAGGCCCCGCTGATGTAGTCCACGAAGTCGTGCATGAACTTGTAATAGGTTTCCACCGAGGTTTCGATGGTGTTGTTGCGGAAGTTGCGGTAGTAGCCCACCGAGAACTGGTCGCCCACCTGGGGCCGCACGTAGGCGTCGCTCAGCTTCCAGGTATCAGTGGGCGAGATGGAAGCCGTGTTCGACAACTGGTGAATGTATTGGCGCGTGCGGTTGTAGCTGGCTTTCACCGAGGCGCGGTCTGATAGCGCATACATCAAGGAAACGCGGTACTCGGGCCCGTGGTAGGTGGCAATGGTTTTGCCCGCCCCGTAGCGCACCGTATCGGTGATGGTGTACACCGAGCGGGCCACGCCGGGCGCGTACTGGTACACGTCGCGGGCGCCCAGAGCCTGATACAGGGAGTAGCGCAGCCCCACCGAAACCGCCAGCCGGGGCGTCACGTCCCAGCGGTCCGATACGTACAAGGCACTTTCCTGGCCCTGCTCGCGGTCCAGCTCGTCGAGCTCTATCAACGACTCTGCGCCCCGGGGCGTGAGGCGGCCCGGCATCAGGCGGTAGCGCAGCGTGCTGGCTCCGAAGTCGATGGTGTGCTTGGCGTTGCGGAAGTAGCTGAAATCGGCCTGCAGGCCTACCTGGGCCAGGTCAAACGCCAGCGCCGAGGCACTCACCGGGTTTTTCTCGCTTGTCACCTCGTACCCATACTGGCTCCCGGTGGCCGTGAGCACCCCGTAGAGCGTGTTGCTGAAGGTGTGGCGCCACTTTAGGCTGGCGTTGCGGTTCTGGTAGGCGTAGGCCGTATCGGAAGCCAGCTTGAACCGGTCCCGGCTCAGGTAGCCGGTAGCGTAGAGCGTGTTTTTCTCGTTTAGCTCGTGGCTGATGTGGGCACTCACGTCATAAAAGGCGGCGGCGCTTTCCCGTAGGCTGCGGTCGGGCAGGCGACGCAGAATCCAGTCGGAGTACGAGGAGCGGCCCCCGATGATAAAGGAGCTTTTGTCTTTGATAATGGGCCCTTCGAGCGTGAGGCGACTGGTGAGTAGCCCGATGCCGCCCGCGCCCGCCAGCTTTTTCTTGTTGCCGTCGCGGGTGGCAATATCCAGCACCGACGACAAACGCCCACCGTAGCGGGCCGGAATGGCGCTTTTGTAGAGCTCCACCGTCTTCAGAATGTCGGGGTTGAAGGCCGAGAAGAAGCCAAACAAGTGCGAGGGGCTGTACACCGTGGCGTCGTTGAAGAGAATCAGGTTCTGGTCGGTGGCGCCCCCGCGTACGCTGATGCCGGTGCTGCCCTCCCCTATGGACTTTACCCCGGGCAACGTAAGCACCACCCGCAAAATGTCGGTTTCGCCGAAGGCCGTGGGCACCTGCCGGATGGTCTTGATGTCGAGCTTTTCCACGCCCATCTGCAGGCTGGCCACGTTTTTGTCTTTTTCAGCTTCCACCCGCACCTCCTTCAGGGCGGTAATATCCTCTTCCACTTCTACCTCCAGCTTGCCATCGGCGTGCAGCATAATGCGGCGCTGAGTGTTCTTGATGCCGATACCCCGAATGTTGAGCACGTGCTGGCCCACTGGCAGCGTAAGGGCGTAATAGCCAAACTGGTCGGTGCTGGTACCAATCGAAGGCCCTTCAATGTACACGGACGCCCCCAGCACCGGCTCCCCCGACTTGGCTTCGCGGATGTGGCCGGCTACGGTGGCCGTAGCCCCCCTGGCGGCGCCCATCCGTCCTATTTCGTAGAGACGCGCACTACTGGTAGCCCGGGTAGCCGGGATGGCCGAATCAGTGGGCTCCTCTGCCGTAACGGCCACGGCACTGCCCTGAAAGTAATTGTCCGGCAGCGTGACGGGCAGCGGGGTGCCCGTTGTCAGGAATACGTTGTGCTCCTCGTCCACGGCAACCCGAACGGGCGTGGGAGCAAAGGCCTGCTGCAGGACGCTGGTCAGGGGTTGTTCCCGCACGCGCACGTTCACCAGCACGCCCTTTACGCTGGCCGAGTCGAAGTAAAACCGATAGGTACTCTGCGCTTCCAGCTGGCGCGCAAACTCCTCCACGCTCAGGTTCTGGAAGTTTCCGCTAATAAGCGGCTCTGCTCGCTGGGCAGAGGCAGCCCAGCTGCTCAGGCAGCAGGCAATCAGCAGAATGATTCGATAAAATGGCTGCTTGAAGCAAGCAGAAGCCTGAAGCCGTTGGCCCATGGTTCTTTCTAGTGTCTGG
This sequence comes from Hymenobacter lutimineralis, assembly GCF_008271285.1. NCBI lineage: Bacteria > Pseudomonadati > Bacteroidota > Cytophagia > Cytophagales > Hymenobacteraceae > Hymenobacter > Hymenobacter lutimineralis. Next base: position 370,228 of record NZ_VTHL01000002.1, read on the forward strand.
CGGGGGAAGAAGGCACAGGCAGGGTAGCGTAGTACTGGAGCAAGGCAGTCAGTGCTTCCTGGCGGCGGGTACTGCTGAACTGGAGCTTCCGGGTTTTGATGTATTCCCGCAGGCGCGCTTTGCTTTCGGGGAAGAGCGCCAGCACCGACTTGGCCTTCCCCACGCTGTGGAGTTCTGTGCCTTGGCGGACGAAGAACTCGTCTTTCTGGGTTATTTCGCCTTCCATACCCCCGGCCACGGAGCGCTGCTGCAGGTTTTTGCGGTGGGCGGCCAGTAGCTGCACGCTCCCATCTACCAGCACCTCGTAGAAGCCCGTGCGGATGGGCGCGGCGCGGCCGGAGTCGGCTACCAGGCGGATAAACGAGTGGCTACCCAGGCTAAAGCGGGTAACCCGCTCGTTTATGAGCTGCAGGGTCAGGGCGCCCAGCGGTGCTTTCAGCACCAGCACCTCACGCACAATATCGTAGCGCAGGGGCACGGAGTAGGTGCCCCCACCGTACTCCACGGTGCCGGGCTGCGGGTCGGCCGAGTCAAAAAAGGCGTGGCCCTTGATGTAGGACCGAACATAGTTGACGTATTCCTGCCCGTTGTACAGTTGCGAGTCAAAGCCCAGGCCGGCCTCGTAGTGCTGGCGCAGGGTGCGCAGAACCGGGGGCACTTCGCCGGGGGCCGCGCTGGCCGTTTGGCCCAGGGCACAGCCGGCCGGCAACAGCAGCAAGAGCCCAGCGCAGCTATAAAGCTGGTATAATTTCATCCGAAGCAGGTGGTCTGAAAGTATAAGATAGCGCAAGTACGCCCAGCGTTGCATCAATTCAACCCCGCCTGCTCGTTCACCCGTTTGGGCCTGCACGGGTAGATAACAATCTATAGCAACCTCACTACCTTCCGAAAACCTTTTCTACCCAATTCGGCTAGTACTTGCTATGAAAATTCGCCTGGAAGAAAATACGCTGCGCGTACGCCTAGATGCCCGGGAAATTTTAGTTTTTCAGCAACAGGGCCGCCTGGAAACCGTGGTTTGCCTGGGTTTGCTGGCCTCCGACCAGCTAACCTACACCCTGGAGCGTGCTCCTGACGCACAAGCATTGGCCGTTGCCTGCGCGGCGGGCACCGTGCGCGTGCTGGTACCGACGGCGGCCGCCGACGCCTGGACGACAACCGGGCAAGTCAGCCTCCAGGGCGCTATGCCCGTATTCAACAACCAGGTGCTCCAAATTCTGGTTGAAAAAGACCTGGGCTGCAAGCACTAGTATCCTCTCTCACCCTAGCTAGTTCCCGCCCCATGGAAGAGTCGCCTATCAACGACCCCGGCAAAGCCGGCAAACAGCACGAGCAGCAGGCGCAATTGGCGCCCAAAAGTGGGGAGCGGCCCGACCAGGGAACAGCCCCGACCAACGACCACTACCGCCCCGACCCGCAGATGGAACGCGACCAAAGCAGCATCCCCCCGCCCGATGTAGCCAATGCCCAGTACCACCACCCTGTACTGGCACAGCCGCCCGCGGCCCTGACGGGGCTGCGGCTGGAGGAGCCGGCCAAGGTGGCGGCCGGTATTACGGCGGTTATCAAGTCCATGGAGTTCAGCTGGAGCGAGGGAGGCCTCAGCCGGGGCACGCGCGGGCTGCTGAACATGAACCAGAAGGATGGGTTCGACTGCTCCAGCTGCGCCTGGCCCGACCCCGACGAGCACCGCTCGGTGGCCGAGTTCTGCGAAAACGGCGCTAAGGCCACCGCCTCCGATGCCGACGAGCGAGCTGCCGGCCCCGAGTTCTTCGCCCGGCACAGCCTGGCCGAGCTTTCCCGAATGACCGACCGGGACCAGAATAACGCCGGGCGCCTCACGCATCCGCTGGTGAAGCGCCCCGGCGACAACCACTACTCGCCCATTGAGTGGCCCGAGGCCTTCCAGCTGATTGCCCGGGAGCTGAACGCGCTGGACTCGCCCGATGAAGCCGTGTTTTACACCTCCGGCAAGGTGCCCAACGAGCCGGCCTTCCTGTTTCAGCTCTTTGCCCGGCAGTTTGGCACCAACAACCTGCCCGACTGCTCCAACATGTGCCACGAAAGTAGCGGGGCCGCGCTCAGCCCCACGCTGGGCCTAGGCAAGGGCTCCGTCACGCTCAATGATATTCACGAGGCCGAGGTCATCCTGATTATCGGCCAGAACCCGGGCACCAACCACCCGCGCATGCTCACGGCTCTGCAAAAGGCCAAGCGCAACGGGGCGCAGATTATTGCCATCAACCCGCTGTTCGAGGCTGGCCTCAACCACTTCCGCAACCCCCAGGACTTCATGAACCCGCTCCGGGCCCTGGGCGCGCTGATGGGCGATGGCACCCCGATTACCGACCTGTTTTTGCAGGTGCGGGTGGATGGCGACATGGCCTTGCTGCGGGGCATTATGAAGCACCTGTTCGAAGCCGAGGACCTGAACCCCGGCCAGGTGGTGGACCGGGCATTTATTGCTGAGTTTACCACGGGCTTCGAGTCGTTTGAGCAGAACATCCGCCATACCCGCTGGGAGGATATTGAGGAGTTGAGCGGCATTTCCAGGGCCAAGCTGCTGGAAGCGGCGAATATGCTGGCCCGCAAGCAGAAGATTGTGACCTGCTGGGCCATGGGCGTGACCCAGCAGCGCCAGGGCGTGCAAACCATCCAGGAAATCGTGAACCTGCACCTGCTGAAAGGCGCCATTGGCAAGCCCGGGGCGGGCACCTGCCCGGTGCGCGGGCACTCCAACGTGCAGGGCGACCGGACCATGGGCATCTGGGAGCAGCCTACCAGGGTTTTCCTCGACGCCCTGGGCAAGGAATTTAACTTTACCCCTCCCTACGAGCACGGCCTGGATACGGTAGAGTCCATCAAGGCCATGTACAAGGGCAAAACCAAGGTATTCTTTAGCTTAGGCGGCAACCTGCTGGCCGCGGGCCCCGACACGGAGGTTATTGCCGAGGGCATGCGCAAGCAGAAGCTCACGGTGTTTGTGGGTACCAAGCTCAACCGCGGCCACCTCACCACCGGCGAAACCAGCCTGCTGCTGCCCTGCTTTACCCACGCCGATGTGGATATGCAGAAGTCGGGGCACCAGATGACAAGCTGCGAAAACTCTATGGGCGTCGTTAGCCAGAACAAGGGCGTGCTGGTGCCACTGCCAGGGCAAATGATGAGCGAGGTGGCTATTCTGGCGGGCGTAGCCATTGCCACCCTGGGCAACCGCACCAACATTGCCGACTGGGTAGCCATGACCGAAAACTACGACGTCATCCGCGACCATATCAGCCGGGTAATTCCAGGCTTTGAAAACTTCAACGAAAAGCTGCGGCGGCCGGGCGGATTCTATCTGCCCAATGGCCCGCGTGAGCGGAAGTTCACCACTGCAAACGGCAAGGCCAACTTCAGTACAACGGAGCTGGAAAAATACGCCCTGGAGCCAGACCAGTTGGTGCTGATGACGGTGCGCAGCCACGACCAGTTCAACACCACCATCTACGACTACAACGACCGGTACCGGGGCATCCACGGGGAGCGGCGCGTGCTGTTCATGAACCGCCAGGACATGGCCGACCGGGGCCTGAAAGCCCAGGACCTCATCGACATTACCAGCCACTTCAAAGGCGAGCAGCGCACGGTGGAGAAGTTCGTAGCGGTGCCTTACGACACTCCGCGCGGCAACGTAGCTGCTTATTTCCCCGAGGCCAACCCCCTGGTACCCGTAGGCAGCGTAGCTAAAAAGAGCAACACCCCCACTTCCAAATACGTGGTGGTGACGGTGGCGCCAGCGCACAAAACCGTGGGTGCCCCGCTGGAAGTCCGGCTGGCCGCGGAAGCGTAACCTAAGCCGGCCGGGGTTGGCATTTTGCCTTGGACTCTGCTAGAAGGGGTAGCCGATGGCCAGGTTGGGTACCAGGGACTTGCTGCCGCCCGTGCCATAGGGCGTCCGCAGTGGGTACGCCACATCCAGCCGCACCACAATAAACTCGATGTCGACGCGCAGGCCCACGCCGGCACCTACGGCCAGCTCCTTGAAGAAGGAGCTGAACTGGAACTGACCGTTACGGCCATCGGGTGTGGAGCGGGTGGGGTCAGGATTCACGAGCCACACGTTGCCGGCATCCACGAACACGGCGCCCTTCACGTAGGGAAACAGGTCCTGGCGGTACTCGGCATTGGCCTCCACGCGCACGTCGCCCACCTGGTCGTAGAAGCGGGTGAGCTTTTCGGCGCCCTCGGGCCGGTAGGTGCCGGGGCCCAGAGCGCGGGGCAGAAACGCCCGCACGCTGTTGGGGCCACCCGCGCCGTACTGCTTCAGGTAAGGCAGCACCCGCGAGTTGCCGTAGGGCATGCCCAGGCCCACCAGCAGGCGGGTAGCTATTTTATTGCCGCTCTTGGGGTCGGGGGTGATGCGGTAGTAGTTGCGCACTTCCACGTCGAACTTGCCGTACTGCGAGTACTCCTGCCCGAATACTTCCTTGTCGCCCTCGGCATTGGGCTTGCCCAGCAGGCTGGCCACAAACCCGGCGGTTTCTACGCCCCCGCTGAAGTAGAACTGGTTGCGGCGCTGCTCATACACCTGCGTGTTGTAGGTGTACATATAGGAGCTGGCCGGGATGAACTGCTGCCGGAACGAGGCTGCCAGAAACGGCCGCGCGTCCAGCAGCGAGTCGAACACCTCGGTGGTGTTGCCCAGCCGGATGTACTGCAGATCCACGGGCTTGAAGTCGTGCTGGTTGGTGATTTTGGTTTTCCAGCTGTAGCCGTAGTTCAGGTTGAAGAAGTCCTCCTGAAAGAAATCCTGCCGGGCCACGTACTTGTAGCCCGCCCCAAACACGGTGCGCGGCTGAAAGTCGGATTCCCGGAGCTTGATGTCGAAGGGGGCAATAAAGCGCGGCACCAGCAGCTGGCCGTTGGCGCCCAGCTCGTAGGACGTGAGGCCAAAAACGGGCTGGTTGCCGCCCTCGGCGGTGGTAGTCCCCCCCGTGCCGGTGCGCGTCTCGAAAGCCCCGGTTATGTTCAGCAGCAGCTGCTCGGCCCCGCGCAGGGCGGAGCGGTTGCGGTACTGCACCGTGAAGCCCGGCCCGGTGAAGCCGCTGGTTTTCTTCACCAGCTGCACCTCCGCCCGCAATGATTTCTTCTTGAGCTGGGTCATGCGCACGTAGGCGTTCAGGAAGCCGTAGCCCAGGGAATCGGGCTTCTGGCGAGCCGGCCGAAACTGAATGTCCACGAACTTGAAAGTGCCCAGGCTCATCAGGCGGCTCAGCGTCTGGTCGTGGCGGCGGCGGCGGTACAGGGAGTCGGGGTACAGGAAGGTAGCCCGCGTAATGGCCCGCGCCTTAAATACCTTCTCATCGGGCACATACCGGTACTTCTGGTACTGAATGGCCTGGGCCCGCGTGGTCGTATCCGTCAGGTCGTAGCGGGTGTTCAGGGTCACGCGGTTGAGCACGTAGGGCTGCACGGCATTATCGGGCACCGAGCCTTTCACTTTAATGAACACGTTCACCTGGTTGTGCTGGGTGCTATCCACCTCGTACAGCAGGTAGTCGGGCGAGAAGTAGTAGTACCCGTTCTGCTTCATCTGGTCGTCGATGCGCGTGCGCTCGGTTATCAGCGTGTTCAGGTTGTACGGGTCGCCCACTTTTAGCAGGGTGCCCGCCTGGGTTTTGCGAATGTCGCGGTCCACCAGCGTGTCGCGCTCCGGGAAGTGGATTTCCTTGACGGTATAGGGCCGCTGAATAGTGGCCGTGTAGTCGATGGTGGCCGTGGCGCCTTTGGCCTTCACCGGGCTGGCCACCTGGGGCGCGGCAAAGTATCCGTTGTTGTACAGGCGGTTGATCATCAACCCCTTCACCTTGGTGGTGTCTACCTGACTGAGCAGCACGGGCGCCTCGCCGTAGCGGTCGGCCAGAAACTTGCCCAGGCCCTTTTTCTTGCCCTGGCCCATGTGCCAGAAGTACAGCTTGGGCCGCAGCCCCAGAATGGAGGCATTGGGCTTGGGCCGGATAACCGACTCCAGCTCCGTGCCGATTTCAGCCTCCCGCGGAATGCTGTAGGCTGATTTCAGCTTGACGGTGCTGCCCGTGTAGAGCTTGTCGCCCTCGGGCACGAAGCGCGTGCCGCTGCACCCGGCCAGCCACAGCCCGGCTAGCAGCAAGCCCAGCCGGAGCCCGGTTTGCCTGGTGTGGGTTGAAGTAATACGAGCACCCCTCAACTGCATCTGCGTCATCCGTTCAAAAATCCGTGTCAATCTGTGGTCTTAGTTCAGGGCGTTGTTCTTAAGCGTATCGGCCTCGGCCTTCCGCTCGTCGCGGCGGGCGCGCCGGTCGGTGCGCACCGCTTGCTTCACTTCCGCCGATGGCTTCGCGAACAAATCCTGCAGGCTGTTGTAGTCGCGCTGGAAGATGAGGGCCGCCCCCGTGCGGGCAAACGGCCCGTCGATATCCTGGTACGCGTTGTCGCGGAAGGCACGCAGCCGCAGGCGCCCGTCGGCCAGGATGTTGTACTCTATGCTCACGTTGCCGGCAAACTGGCTGGTGGCGGCGCTGCCCTGGGAAAGCTGGTTGCCGGAGTTGCCGCCCAGGGGCACATCGGTACCCAGGCGCACCGTCACCCGCTCGTTGAACAGCTGGCGGCGCACGGCCACGTTCAGGTCAGTGCGGTTGGACTGGCTGCCCGAGGCATCCACGGCGCTGTAGGAATTCACGCCCAGCTCCAGGCCCACGCCGGCCAGGTACTGGCCGGTAAGGTTGTTGAGCTGATCGGTGAGCACCTGGCTGGCTGAGCCGCGCAGCTGGTTGCCCACAAAGGTGCCGGGGCCGGCCGTGCTCTGCAGGGGGTTGTCGGCCAGGAAGCGGCCCAGCACCATCAGGGCAAACACCTGCTTGTTCAGCTCGTTGGTCTGGCTGGGCTGACGTAGCTGCTCCAGCTTGGCCCGCACGGGCTCGGCCACGGCGCCGGTAGTGGTTTCCGGGAGGCGAATGTCAAAGCCGATGGTGGGCTTGAGCAGCTGGTCGGTTACGTTCAGGTACACCTCAAAGGGCAGGCGGTTGCGCGAGAGGTTACTCAGGGTGGGGTCCCCTTCGGTCTGGTTGGCAATCAGGTCAGCGGCCACGGCCTGCACCTTGTAAATAGCCGACACGTTTACCTGCGCGTTGTACGGGTCGCCGGTCCACACCAGGTAGCTACCCTGGCCAATGACAAACTTGCGCTCGGCCAAGTCGTAGAGCGACATTTTGTACTGGCCCTCCGTCACGTTCAGGCGGCCCACCAGGGTCTGGGCGCCGCGCTCATCCAGCTTGGCGTCCAGCTGTCCTTCGGCCCGCACCCGCAGGTTGTCGCCGGAGGCCTCGTCAATCACCACGGTGAAGGGCGTACGGTCCGTCACGGTGATGTTGGCCTGCACGTCGTAGCCCGTGGCTACCAGGGAAGAGTCGATGTCGGCTACTTCGCGCACCAGCGCCGAGTCTACCTTGGGCGCATCCTTATCCACGAAGATGACAATGCCTTCGCGCTCCACTACGACGGGGTCGTCGGAGGGCACCACCACCGTCAGGTCGGAGCCATCGGCCACGGTGGCGCGGGTGCTCACCTGGGGGCGGTAGAGGAAGCCCGTCACGCGCGTATCCGAGTCCACGAACAGCTTACCGTAGTAAAGCGGGTTGTCGCGGCGGGTGCTTTGCACGGCCAGGAAGTTGTTGGTCTTGGCCCGCAAATCAAACCGGTATTGCCCCACGGAGGCCAGGCTGCGGGCCGGCACGATGTAGCCATTCACCAAGGCCTTATTGCCAAGGGAGTCGATGATGGCGAAGTTGTCGAAGTGCAGCCCCCGCTCATCCAGCAGCAGTTCCTCCTCCGACAAGCGGAAGGGTGCCCCCAATTGAGAAAGGGTGAAACCGGCATTTCGGAAATGCACGTTACCGCGCAGCTGGGGAGCGGCCGTGGTACCCCGGATGGTGAGCGGCCCGCTGAGGGCACCCGTCATCTCGCGCAGCTGCCCGGCCGAGAACGGCTCAATGGTTTTCAGCTGCAGTTGGTTGAGGTCTACATCCAGGGAAATTTCCCCCGAGCCCAGGTAGTAGCCGGTCGCCAGCACGTCGTTCTGGTCGGGTCCGCCCGTGAGCGAGGCCACCACGTCGTAGCGGTTGGCGGTCTGGTTTACGGCCTGCAGGGCTACGTTGCCCAGGATATACTTATTGTAGGCAAAGTCCGTCAAATCCAGGTCGGCGGTGAAGGTCTGGCCGGTGCGGCCCAGGTTGTACACCACGGCATCCCCATTGAGGGTGCCGCCCACCAGGGAGTCCTGCAAGCCCGCGGCCCGACCCAGGCCGTAGAGGTCGAAGTTGCCAATCTGCACCTGCAGCGGGTTGCGGGCACCCGACAAGGTTTGCAAGGACAGGAAACGCTCGGCCCGGCCCGTGTAGCTGAGCCGCACGTTCTGCGCTTCTATGTTGCCAGTGCTGGTGGTGTAGCGCACGAAGTTGTTGGGCAGGGCCGTCCACTCTTTGCCGTCCACCATCACCTGCTGCCCAAAGCTGAACTGGTAGGCCGCTCCGCCGTTGAGCACCTGCAAAACGCCCGGCAGGTTAAGCCGCTCCACCGAGTCCGACTCCGCAATGCGCACCCGCGTACCAATTTGGTTGTTGGCAATGCTGCCCACCACCGAAGGATTCGGGATGCGCAGCGTGGTATCCTGCCGCACTTGGTCGAGCACCACGGAGTAGTCGAGCTTCTGCGGGTCGGAGCCCACGCGCAGCTTCAGGGAGTCGAAGGTGATGCCCTGGTAGCGCATCCGGGCCACATCGGAACGCACCGTCAGGCTGGCGGCACGGCTGTCGTAGGCGCCGTTGGCCTGGAAGGGTGTGATGCGCGTGAGGCCCGGCAGCAGCTTGGGCAGCAGCTTGGTGCCCGACTGCGGCACCGTCACGTCGAAGGTGAACTGGCGCGCCGCCGTGCTGGGACGGTATTGGATGCCGGGCAAGTCGAAATACCGGTCGATGTGGCCCTGCAGCTCAGTTACCATGTCACCCAGGCGCGTGTTCCCCCGGATAGTAGCCTGCAGGATGCTGGAAGCAAAATCCACTTCGGTGCGGCCGGTTTGCTGCAGGAAGCGGGCGTTGAGCGTGTCCAGCGGAATCAGCTGGTTGTTGAGGTTGATGGCCACGCCGGTGCCTTTCACGGTACCGTTCAGCGTGTTCAGGTCCGAGCCGCGCAAGTTGGCGTCGAGGTTGCCCTGCACCCGGAGGTCACCCCCGGAGTAGAAGCCAAGGGCCGTGAGGTTCAGGCTCTGCACGTTACCGCTGAAGGCGTACTGCGGCGCGTTGGGGTTGCGCAAATCCACGGTGCCCTTGATGGCAAAGGCTGCGTTGGCGTCGCCGGTGCTGCGGGCGTCGATGTCGTACTGCTGCCCGCGGATGCCCACTTTTGCGTCGATGTTACTATAGGTATAGTTACCGTAGCGGGCTTTGGTGAGCTTGGCCGTGAGCTGCCCTTGCATGGTTTTGGGGTCGAAGCCCCGGCCGGCGTAGGTGCCGCTGCCGGTAATCGGGCCGATATCAGGCTGGCGCAGCAGCTTGCCCAGCTGAAAGTTGCTGAGGCTGAACTTGGCGTTGAACGGCTCCTGCCCCGCCGGACCCGGCTTCATGGTGGCGGCAATGGTAGCGCCGCCAAACGAGGTAGCAGCCTTCAGGTTCAGGGCCAGGTCGTTGGCCGTGGGCCGCCCGCGCACGGTGCCGCTCAGCGTGGCGCGGTCGGGCAGGTTGATAACGTCTTCCGGGATGAGGCCGGCGGGCAGAATGTCATTTAAGTCGCGCTTGGTGGTGGTCAGCTGCCGGATGTTCAGGTCGGTGTACAGACGTCTATCCGTATTCGGCAAACCCTGAATGCGGCCCGAGCCGCGCACGACGGTGTTGCGCAAGCCCACAATTTCCAGGTCGTTGAGCGTAAAGTTGTTCAGCCGCCCATTCACGCGCCCGCTCAGCAGCACCGATTGGTTGGCGCCGCTGGTAAAGGGCTTTTCGGTGATAAGGTCGGGAGCCAGGTACAGGATGTCGCGGAAGCCCAGGCGGGTGTTGCGCAGGTCGGCCTCCATCCGCATCTTGCCCAGCTGCTTCATATCCGAAAGCATACCCAGCGAGTCGAAACCAATGGCCAGGGTGCGGCGGATGCGGGTATGCGGGGTAATCAGATCGAGGTCGTCGAGGCGGATTTGTACCGAGTCGTATACCACGTCGGCCTGGGCCTTATCTACCCGGAAGCCACTTTGCTCCCGTCCGCGCAGCAGGTCGATGCGGCCGGTGGTGCGGTTTTCGGTGTACACCAGGTTGCGGGTGCGCAAAGCCAGGGAGTCAAACAGCAGGTGGTTGTAGTCCATGGCGGCCAGCCGGGTGCGCTGCCGCTTCTCATCCACATTATCAAAGGCAAACCGCAGCCCACTGATATCCGACTGCTTGAGGGCCACGCGCCAGGAGGTGGCAGCGCCCGTAGTCTGCGACACAGCCGAGTCGAGCTTCTGCACCGCTTCGGCCGGGTTGATGACGCGCTGCGCCACCGGCACGTTCTCGTTCTGGGCGTAGCTAACCTCGGAGTTGCGCAGCGTGAGGGAGTTCAGGTCGATACGCTGCCGGATCAGGTCGATGTTGTCGGCCGTGACTTCGCCCTGCCCGATGCGGGTTTTGATGTACTGGCGCGAAGGGTCGTTGCGGTAGTTGAGGGCTACGTTGTCGAGCGTAGCCTTCTCCAGCCCGAAGGTGAGGGTGAGGGGCTCGGCGGGCGTATCCGGCGGCACCTTGGTTTGGGTAATATTCAGGGCCGTGTTTTTCAGCGCTACCGACTCTATGCGGTAGATGCTGCGGTCTACGTCCACCTCATTCATGGCCACGGCCAGGTCTCCTACGCGGGTGCGCACACTCATGCCATCTACCTGGTCGTTATAGGTCAGGTACACATTCTGCAAGTGGGCGTCGCCGATGTCATACTTAAAGCCGCCCGTGGAGTCGGCGGCCGTAGTCGTGGTGGTGTCGCCGGTGGCAAAAGCCGCCAGGATGTAGTCGAAGTTATACGTTGAGTCGGGCTCGGTGCGGCTGATATGCACGGTGCCATCCACCAGCTCCACAGAGCTGACGTTGATCTGCGACTTGGTAAGGGCCCACAGGTCGATGCCCACGGCCAGCTTGCCCACCGAAAGCAGGGTGTCGCCTTTCTGGTCTTCGAGGTACACGCCATCCAGGGCCAGACCGTGGCGCCAGTCGGTGCGGAACTTGGCAATGCGCACCTCCGTGCCAATTTTATCCTGGAGGTAGCCAGCGGCTTTGCGCGCGGCGAAGTCCTGAACCGAAGGCAATTGCAGGGCCACAATTACCCCAACTACGAGCACCAGCACAAAGGCCAGCAGCCCGAGCACAACGTAGAGCGCGCGCCGAACGGGAGTAGACAAAGAGTTGATAACGCGAGAAGTTGGAAGGGTTTCGGCCTTCCCAACGGAATTTTGGCCTTTGAGGTTAGGGTCGGGCTTAAACTCCCCGGCCGAATGCCCTTTCCCGCCCCCACCCACTCTTTTTAGTTCCGGTTGCCCATAACAAGTAGTACACCGCGCATTGGGTACACCGGCAAAAAGCCCGTCCACTTCCTCACCTAGGTAAGGAGCAAACGGGCTTTCTGTGGCGGTCGGGCGTAAGGGTGCCTGGTGGCCCAGGCGCTTATTTCACTACGGTAGCTTCCAGCTCCACGGTTAAGGAGGCAAACAGGCCTTTAACTTCCAGCAGCGTCGTAGCTTGTTTGATGCCGTGTTTGGTTAACCACCCCTGGTATATGTCGGTGCACGTGGTGAAGAACTCGGCTACGGAGGTCGTGTATACATTCAGCCGCACGATTCCGCCGCATTCGTACCCGGCCTCACTAATCAGCTGCTCCAGGTTCTGAAAAGTTTGCTGCAGCTGGCTGCGCATGTCGGCAGTGCTGGGCTGGCCTTCGGCATCCAGGGCTACCTGCCCGGAGCAGTAAAGAGTGCCAGTCGGCTGCTTGATTTCAACGGCTTGTACGGAGTTGGTGTACTGTCCCCATTTCCAGGGGTCTACGAGGTGCTTTTCCATTGCTTGGGCCTTGTCATATCAAGTGTCCCTCACTCAACGAAACAAAGGTCCAGCCACCAACTGACAGCCCTATGTCAGCATGTTTTCGACCCGTAAAAATTTATTCAGGCTGGCAAAAGAAGTCGTGTGCCCGCTGAGCCAGCGCGCGGAGTGGAGCGGACAGGGCCCTGGGCTCCACAATAGTCAGGGCGCCGGCGTAGGGCAGCAGCCAAGTGGCCAGATACGGCAGCTCGCCGATAAACAAGGTCATTTCGAGTTGCCCATCAGGCAGGCGCTGCTCGTGGGCCCAGCCGTACTGGTGCTTGGTGTCGTGCAGATGCTGCACCAGCGCCGGCAACAGAGCCGCTGGCTGGAACCGCAGCACCACCCGTTCGCGCGGGCGGCGGCTGGCTTCGGCGGCCCAGTGCTGCTGCAGCAGGTCGGGCCGCGCCACAAAGCTTTCCGCCTTCAGCTCCAGGCCCAGGATGCGGTCCAAGCGGAAGTTGCGGATAGTCTGGCGCAACCGGCAATAGGCCACTACGTGCCAATGCCGGGTAAGGAAGAGGCTGATGGGCTCGATGTCGCGGGTGGTTGGAGTCTGGTTTTCGGCCGTTTGGTAACGCAGACTTACCACGTGGTGCATGGCAATGGCCGCCACCAGCTGCTGATAAGCCGGCGGCTGGCCGGCTTGGCGAGGGCCAAGCACCTGAATGTGCGGGGCAAGCCGGTCGAGGTGGTCCCGGTCGGGGCGGCGCAGCACGGCGCGCACTTTGTCCATAGCGGCAGAGCTGAGTTGGGCCGTGGGCGCGTCGGTAAGGCGGCCGGCCAGCTTTTCGGCTGTAAGCAGGGCAGTGGCTTCCCCGCGGGTAAACATGACGGGCGGCAGGCGGTAGCCCTCGGCCAGGGAGTAGCCAATGCCCGGCTCGCCGAGCAGCGGTACCCCGGCTTCTGCCAAGGTGCGCAGGTCCCGGTAGATGGTACGCAAGCTCACCCCAAACTGCTCAGCCAATGCGGCCCCGCTTACTTTGCGTTTGGCTTGCAGCTGGATGAGTATGGCCGTAACGCGGTCGAATCGGTACATCGGTTAAACTAAAAAGCCCCCACAAGCTGCTTAAGCAGCGCATGAGCTCCGCTGGTGGCGTAGCTGCTACAAAATGCCAGCTGGGGAAGCACCCTGCAATTACCAAAGAAGCCTCCAAAACCACTCATTGGCTGGGGCCTGCAAGGGTTCTGGAGGCTTTGGGGCAAGAACTGCCCGCTAAATTTAGTTGCGACTCAGGGCTTTTTGGGCGTAACCACTTTTTGCCAGGAAAGCGGCTCCGTCCTTCCGATTGAGCTTATCGGCCAAAGCCTTCTTACCGGAAGTACGCTGGTAGTAGGCTTCGAAGATTTTGTGGCCGATATCATAGCCTAAGTTGCAGGGCCGCTCATCGTTTTCTTCCTGGGAGCTGGCAATTCAATGGTGCTGGTACTTCCTAGTCTTTTCTTTGCCGAACTCCGCTCTCAGTTGCTTGTCATGGGCGTCCCCGTACGCAAACTGCCGAAAGTTGCCGCTTTTATCTCGCTCACTAGCCCGGCTAGGAAATCGACCATTCCCTCGTGGATGACTGCGTGCAGCACCGTCGCATTGCTAGTATGTAAGGAAAAAGGGCCGGGTATGGTCTGTTAGTCGCCCTGCTCCCGTATGATGCGACGAATTCTGCCCACGAAGTAGCGCACCGGCCCCGGTAGGCTATTATCTTTCGGCCTTATTACTGCCTCATTTGTCCTGCCTATGTTGCTTCAATTCACAATACCCTTCCGCACCGACTGGGGCCAACGCCTCGTGGTGTGCGGTAACCTGCCCGAGCTGGGCAGCTGGCAGGCCGGGCAGGCACTGCCCCTGCACTACCAGCCCGATACGGGTATATGGACAAGTACCCTCACGCTCCCCGATACGGAGCTGAACCTGGAGTACAAGTACCTGCTGCTGGATGAGCGCGACGGGGGTACTCACTGGGAATGGGGCGCTAACCGGCAGGAAGTAGTAGCGGAAGGCCAGTTTCAGCAGGTAATCCTGGAAGACTTCTGGCGGGCCCCGGCCCAGCCCGAAAACGAACTGCACACGGCTGCCTTCACCCGCGCCCTCATGCGGCGCCCCGGCGGTGCCGGCCAACAGCCCCGCTCCACGGCCCGGGTAGCCCACTCCGTCGTGCGTTTTCAACTGCCGGCACCGCGCGTAGATACCAACCACCAGCTCTGCGTATTGGGCTCCGATGCGGCCCTGGGCAACTGGGAAGAGCGCAAAGCAGTAGTGCTGTCCGACCGCGACTACCCCACCTGGTGCGTGGATGTGGCCCTGGAAGACGCGGCCCGCCCGGTGTACTATAAGTATGGTATCTGGGACGCCGCGGCCAGAAAAATCATCCACCTCGAAGAGGGCGACAACCGCGTGCTGCTACCCGGGGCCCACAAGCACACCTTGCGGGTGCGCCACGACGAGCATTTCCGCTACCCCACGGGCCCTTGGCGCGGGGCCGGGGTGGCTTTGCCGGTGTTTGCCCTGCGCAGCCGCAGCGGGCTGGGCGTGGGCGAGTTCACCGACATTCAGCTGCTAGTAGACTGGGCCAAGCTCACGGGTCTGAAGATGGTGCAGATCCTGCCCATCAACGACACCACGGCCACCCACACCTGGGTCGACAGCTACCCCTACGCAGCCATTTCGGTGTTTGCCCTGCACCCCATGTACCTCTCGCTCGACGCCATTGCGCCCCTGGCCGATGCCGCGCATCAGCAGGAGTTGCAGCAGCTGCGCGAGGAGCTCAACCAGCGCGACTTCGTGGACTATGAGCCCGTGATGCAGGCCAAGTGGAAGTTTGCGCGCCTGCTTTACCAGCAGGAAAAGGCAGCGTTTCTGGCTTCGCCCGATTTCCGGCAGTTCCTGGCCGAGCAGCAAAGCTGGCTGGTGCCCTACGCGGCCTTCTCGGCCTGGCGCGACCGATTCGGCACGGCCGACTTCGAACAGTGGCCCGCCGAGTTCCGCACGCCGCCCACGTACGAGCAGATCATCAACTTCGACAGCCCCGAGTTCGACGAGTACGGCCTGCACCTGTTCACGCAGTTTCACCTCGATCAGCAGTTACGGACTGCCGTGGAGTATGCCCGCTACCACGGTGTAGTGCTCAAAGGCGACTTGCCCATCGGTATCTACCGCCACTCCGTGGATGCCTGGACGCAGCCCGAGCTTTACCACATGGACCGCCAGGCCGGCGCCCCGCCGGACGACTTCTCGGTAACGGGCCAGAACTGGCGGTTCCCGACCTACAACTGGCAGCGCATGGCCGAAGACGGCTATGCCTGGTGGCGCCAGCGCCTCACCCACCTCTCCCGCTACTTCGATGCCCTGCGCATCGACCATATTCTGGGCTTTTTCCGCATCTGGGAAATTCAGGGCGACTCCGTGGAGGGGCTTCTGGGCCGCTTTGCCCCGGCCCTGCCCCTGCACCGCGACGAGGTAAGGGCCCGCTTAGGCTGGTTTGATTATCCGCGTCTGTGTGAGCCGTACATCCGCTGGCACATGCTGCGCGACATCTTCGGCGGGGAAGCAGATGCAGTGCGCCAGGAGTTTCTGGAAGAATCGGGCTACGAGGCCTTCCGCTTCCAGGACCACGTGCGCACCCAGCGCCAGATTGAAGCTGTTTTCGAGGAGAAACTGCGCACCCGGCCTGAGCAGGCCGAGGCGCTGCGTCGGGTGCGTGACGGCCTCTACCGCTTGGTAAACGAGGTGCTGTTCCTGGAAGAACACGGCACTTACGGCCAGTACCTGCACCCGCGCATTAAGCTCCAGCACACCTATTCATTCCGGGAACTGGACGAGGAAACCCGCCACCGCCTGTGGGACGTGTACCTTGACTTCTTCTACCGCCGCCATGAGGACTTCTGGCGCCGTCAGGGCCTGGTAAAGCTACCGGCTGTGCGCTACGCCACCGATATGCTGATCTGCGGCGAAGACCTGGGTATGGTACCGGAATCGGTGCCGGGTGTGATGAAGGCGCTGGGCATCCTGGGCCTCAACATCCAGCGTATGCCGGCCGACCCGAAAACCGAGTTCGGCCACCCCGATTCCGCTCCTTACCTATCGGTAGTAAGTCCCGGCTCCCACGACATGAGCACGGTGCGCGGCTGGTGGGAAGAAGACCGGGCCAAAACGCAACGGTTCTTTGAGCAGGTACTCGGTCACTGGGGCGAGCAGGCGCCGCATTTCTGTGAGCCATGGGTAGCCCAGGAGCTGCTTGTGCAGCACTTGTATTCGCCGGCCATGTGGGCCGTTTTCCCCATTCAGGACCTGCTGGCCATTGATGCCGACCTGCGCCGGGAAAACCCGCAGGAGGAGCAGATTAACGTACCGGCCAACCCGCAGCACTTCTGGAAGTACCGCCTACACCTGCCTCTGGAGCAGCTCTTGGAGGCCTCCGTATTTAACGCTCACCTGCATCATATGATGGTGGCGAGCGGGCGTGAGCAAGTGTATTAGCAGCCTCCTACTTACTTTAAATTTAAAGTAGAAAGCCAATGAGTACCGCTTCATAGGCGTTACTCATTGGCTTTTTATATGTTCAGTCTTTAGCAGAAGTGCAGTTATATGACTATATAAGGCATACACTATTATCAATAAGGGGAGTAGAGCTTGTGGAGCTTGTGCTTTTAAGCTCGGCATCACACTTAACAGTTAAGGAGTTATAATAAAGCATTTTACTTTATTACCTTTACAACATAATTACTGTAACTTTTCCAGCTGGACTTAATTCCACGCTGTCAGAGCTATGTGTTAATGTTCGTCAAAAGCAAGTGTCTTTGTAGTTAGTCAGCTCGCTTTAAGCTGACACACCTGTTATCGGGGTAACCTTAGTTTCCACCGTGTACATGAGGAGGTTGATCGAAAAAACGAATATCTACCCTCTAGTACATAATACTTTTGTTGTGCTGCTTACGCGCCTCCTCTAACGAGGTTGCGCTATTCTTCTAAATTTCTTCTTAAACCTTTCCATACCCTTTGCATGAAAGCATTCTTACACTTGCAGCCACACGCCAGTAGGCAAGGCAGTGGCTCCAGCGGCACCCGTAGCAGAAGTAGTAGCCTCCAGCGGATGCTGGGTGCTATATTCTGCGCAGCCGCTTTCTTGTACAGCTCGGCTGTTTATGCACAGCAGGGAAAGAACGGGGCTGGTACCGTTGCCACGGCTGGCAACAACATTCTGAACACGTACACCTATCTGACAAGTGACGCAGCCGCAAATGCTACATCTGTTGTCGTGAACAACGCTGCCATGACTGGCGGCGCTTTTACGGCAAATTTGGGCGCAGGCGACCTGATCATGATTATTCAGATGCAGGGCGCCTCGATCAATACGACAGCTGCTTCCAAGGACTTTGGCCAAGTTACCTCCTATGGTAACGCTGGTAATTACGAGTTTCGGGAAGTCCGGAGCGTAGTCGGCAACACTATTAACCTGGCTTGCGCCCTTACCAATAGCTACACAGCTGCTGGTAAAGTACAGGTAGTACGTGTACCACGCTATACCACGCTTACTGTTGCTACTGGCAGCACTATAACGGCCCCGGCCTGGGATGGCACTACGGGTGGCATCGTAACGTTGGAAGCCACAGGCAATATCACGCTGACGACTACGGCTAATATCAACGTATCGGGGCTGGGCTTTCGGGGCGGCGCCGTTATTGCAACGGGCGTAGATGGAAACTCAGCTACCGCTACCCTTGGTACTAACCAAAATTATGCCTTTACGGCCTACGGCACGACTGCCGGAGCCGAAAAAGGTGAAAGCATTGCTGGTTACCAAGCAGGTATTCCGGGCGGCTTTCGCTACGGACGAGGTGCCGTAGCCAATGGCGGCGGCGGCGGCAACCAGCATAATGGCGGCGGCGGCGGCGGGGCCAACGTAGGCACGGGTACTTGGACAGGTTTTGGCAACCCAGTGGCCGGGTTCAACGCTGCTTGGCATCTGGATGCAGAACTAGAGGGAGTAAATACAACCAGCAACACAAATGCTGAGCTTGCCACTTCTTCGGGTGGTGGCCGCGGTGGCTATACGTATTCCAGCTCTGACCAAAATGCTGCAACGGTTGCACCCGGCAATACGCTCTGGGGTGGCAACTACCGGCGTATCCAGGGGGGGCTCGGTGGCCGCCCGCTGGATGTAAGTGGCGGCCGTTTGTTTCTTGGCGGCGGCGGCGGTGCTGGTGACTCCAACAATGGTAACGGCAAAAGCGGGGCTCCCGGTGGGGGCCTTGTTTACCTTCTGGTTGGGGGCAATATTTCAGACACAGGTACCTCGAGCACTAGCGTAGTAGCTGATGGAGCAGCTGGCACCAACACTACTGATGGTGGTCAGGACGGCGCTGGCGGCGGCGGCGGCGGCGGCACCATTGTGGTAGCCGTCACGGGTACGCTTACAGGGGTTTCTGCTTCGGCCCAAGGCGGGACGGGGGGCTCCCAATTACTCGCTAGAGCACAGCTTAATGAATCTGAGGGCCCAGGCGGCGGCGGCGGCGGCGGTTATATCCGCTATACCAGCGGTAAAACCATCTCCCCACTCAGTGTAGCGGGTGGAGCCAATGGTACTACCAATTCGAGCCTGGTGACGGAATTCCCACCCAACGGAGCTACCATTGGTGGCGCTGGTACTACTGCCACGTTTACCCCCAGCGAATCTTGCTTGGTAGTAGCTGATGTGACTACCGCCTTCACCGTTAGCTCGGCGGCGGTACTGGCAGGCGCACAAACCGGCAGCTACACCGTTACCTTTACGAACACGGGTACGGCTGCGGCCACGCAAGTAACCCGCGTAATTACCCTGCCCACAGGAGCTACGGCCACCGCTGCCCAAGCTCCTGGTGCTACCATTGGCACCAACACTAGCGGCGATGTTACGCTCACGTATACTACGGTAGCCTCCCAGGCAGCCAATACCAACACCAGCGTTACGTTTAGCTTTACTGCCCCGTCGCTCTCGGGCAGCTACTTAGTAACCAGCACGACCAGCACGACCAGCAACCAGGGCGTTAATACCAGCTTGGATCAGGTTACGACTGCGCTGACGGTTACGAACACGGCCCCGGTAGCTAACAACGTAACGACAACGCCATCAGTAAACCGGGATGCTCCGGGTCAGGTAGCTATACTTCCCCTGGATGCAGACGACTCAGATGGCAGCATTGCCACATATCAGTTTACCTCCTTGCCTAGCAACGGTATATTGTACTACAACAACAATGTAGATGGTACAAGCGGCACCTACACGGCTATTGGCAACAACAATATATTAACCGGAGCTAATCCGCTGAATCTAACCCCGGCCCAAGCCGGCTCGCTAAGATTTGATCCTGCTGGAACCTCTACAACCAGCAGAACTTTCATGTATACTGCTACGGATAACTTAGGCCTCCGTGACCTATCGCCAGCTATCTACACTATTCCAGTAGTAGCTGACATCGAAGCGGTCTACTCAACGCCGAACGTGTTCAACCGTGATGCGCTGGGCAACGGCTCCTCGCTGGCTACGGTGACGGACGCTAACGGCGCTATTACCTCAGCCACCCTGGCCACGGGCACGACTCTGGCTGCCGGCATCGGCTTCAACACGACCACCGGGCAGTTCACGGTAAACTCGGCTACCCCGCCCGCGGCCGGCACTTACACCTACTCCGTCAACACGGTAGATGCCACCGGTGGTACCTCAACCATCAACGCTGTCATCACCATCAATGCTGACACGGAAGCGGTTTACACCGTAGCCCCAGCCAAGAATGTGGACAGCTACACCAACGGCTTCTCGCTGGCTACGGTGACGGACGCTAACGGCGCTATTACCTCAGCCGTTCTGGCCACGGGTACGCTGCCGGCGGGTATCGCCCTGGATGCCACCACTGGCCAGTTCACCGTCAGCAATGCGAGCCAGCTGGTAGCCGGTACTTACACGCGCAGCGTAACGACAACCGACGCCACGGGGGGCACGACTACCCAGAACGTGACTATCACCATCAACGCTGACATCGAAGCGGTCTACTCAACGCCCAACACGTTCGCCTATAATACTGTTACTACCAACCAAACAGTAGCGACGGTGTCGGATGCCAATGGCGCGCTGACCTCAGCTACATTGGCTACAGGGACGTTGCCTACCTGGTTAACGCTGAATGCCACTACAGGTGCTATTACGGTCAATAACGCTGCATCAGTTGTAGCCGGTACTTACACGGCAACCATCAACACTGTTGATAATAAAGGAGGGCTGACTGCTGCCCCCGTCAGCATCACGTTCACCAACGCCGCCCCGGTAGCGGTGAACGATGCGGCTACGACGGGCAACGACGTGACCACGCCTTTCTTCTCGGTGACGGCTAACGACACGGATGTAGACGGCAACGCCACCATCAACCAGGCCAGCGTGGACCTGGACCCGAGCTCGGCCGGCACGCGCGAGACAACGCGCACGGTAACCGGCGGTGTGTTCACGGCCGATAACCTGGGCAACGTCTCCTTCAACCCCGATGCCAACTTCTTCGGCACTGCCTCCGTTACCTATACTATTAAGGATGCTCTGGGTCTAACCAGCAATGCTGCTACCATCTCGGTGACAGTGGGCGCTCCTGCCTGCGCAGAGCCGTCGTACTTCGACAACACGACGGCCTCCACTGGCCTGACAGCTGAGTACTATGCTGGCGCGTTCTACACGCAAGCGGGTTTCAACGCCAATGCCATTACCTTCTTCCAGCGCACGGCTCCCGTACGCCGGATTGATCAGACCGTGGACTTTACGACGGCCACTTTCGGCAACATTGTGCCACCGGCTACAGGTACAACTGCTAACCCGAACGCCTTCAGTGCGCGTTACCGGGGCAGCATCAACATTCCGGTGACGGGTAGCTACACGTTCTACCTCACGTCGGACGATGCCTCCTACCTGTTCCTGGATGCTGCGGCGCTGGCCCAGACACCGAATGCGACCAACGCGACCATCAACAACGGTGGCGGCCATGCTTCGGCGCTGGTGCAAACGACGGTTACGCTCACGGCTGGTAAGCACGACATACTGATCCTGTATGCAGAAGACGGTGGCGGCAACAACTTGAACTTCGAGTGGAGCAGCACGGCCGCCGGCATTGCCCGGCAAGTTGTCCCCGCCGCCGCCCTGTGCGCCGGCCCGGCTACGCCCAACGCTACGCCCGTCGCGCTGGACCGCAGCACGAGCCTGCTGAACTCGGCTGCTACGGCGGCCCTCTCGCCTAACCTGGGTGCCACGGATGCCGATGGGGATGCCACGGTTTCCTACTTCAACATCGAAACCCTGCCCGCCGCCGCTGCTGGTGTGCTGGCTTACAACGGTACAGCTGTTGTAGTTGGCCAGGCCATTCCCGCTGCTTCGCTGAACCTGCTCACCTTTGATCCGGTCAACACCTACAGCGGAACGGCATCCTTCACCTACTCGGCAACCGATGCCACTGGTCGCAAGGACCTGACCCCAGCTACCTATACCATCATTATCTCCTCTGCTCCGGTAGCGGTGAATGATGCGGCTACGACGGGCAACGACGTGACGACGCCTTTCTTCTCGGTGACGGCTAACGACACGGATGTAGACGGCAACGCCACCATCAACCAGGCCAGCGTGGACCTGGACCCGAGCTCGGCCGGCACGCGCGAGACGACGCGCACGGTAACCGGCGGCGTATTCACGGCGGATAACCTGGGCAACGTCTCCTTCAACCCCGATGCTAACTTCTTCGGCACTGCCTCCGTCACTTACACCATCAAAGACAATGATGGCAACGTGAGTAATGTGGCTACCATCTCGGTAACGGTGGATGCTCCGGCCTGCGCAGAGCCTTCGTACTTCAACAACACGACGGCTTCCACTGGCCTGACGGCCGAGTACTATGCTGGCGCGTTCTACCTGCAAGCGGGTTTCAATGCCAATGCCATTACCTTCTTCCAGCGCACGGCCCCCGTACGCCGGATTGATCAAACCGTAGACTTCAGCGGTAGTGGTTTTGGCGACATTAACCCCGCTGCTACCAGCACGACGAATCCAGAAACCTTCAGTGCACGGTACCGGGGCAGCATCAACATTCCGGTGACGGGTAGCTACACGTTCTACCTCACGTCGGACGATGCCTCGTACCTGTTCCTGGATGCCGCCGCGCTGGCGCAGACGCCCAATGCCACCAACGCCACCATCAACAACGGCGGCAGCCACGGCTCAACGTTAGTACAAACGACGGTTACCCTCACGGCTGGTAAGCACGACATCCTGATCCTGTATGCAGACAACTTGGTGGATAACATTCTCAAGTTCGAATGGAGCAGCACAACCGCAGGCATTGCGCGGCAGGTAGTACCCGCCGCCGCCCTGTGCGCCGGCCCGGCTTCGCCCAATGCTACGCCTGTAGCCTTGGACCGGACCACGACCCTGCTGAACTCCGCTGCTACGGCGGCCCTCTCGCCCAACCTGGGCGCCACGGATGCCGATGGTGATGCCACGGTCTCCTACTTCAACATCGAAACCCTGCCCGCCGCCGCCGCTGGTGTGCTGGCCTACAACGGGACGGCTGTCGTAGCCGGTCAGGCTATTCCAGCGGCTTCGCTGAACCTGCTCACCTTTGATCCGGTCAACACTTACAGCGGTACCACTTCCTTCACCTATTCGGTAACGGATGACACTGGCCGCAAGGACCTGACCCCAGCTACTTATACCATCTCTATAGAAGCACCAAGCACCATCTCCGGAGTTGTGTTTGAGGATGTAACCTATGGTGGTGGTAACGGCCGAAGCCTGCTGGCTTCCGGCGGAGTGGTTCGCTCGGGTGCAACGGTTGAGTTGTATTATGCCAATGGCGACCCGGTAATTGATGCTGCAAGCGGTACTATCCAGAAAGCTACTACAAATGCCAGCGGAGCCTATAGCTTCTCGGGCTTGCTGGGCACCGCTTACAAAGTACGCGTGGTCAACAGCTCTGTGAGCAGCAGCCGCGTTGGGTACGTCAATACCCTGATTGGGGTCCAGACCTTCGTGAATGGTGACGGAACGCAGGTTGGTGGTACTACTCCTGCCGGGGTTGATGGCCTCCCCAATACCGGCACGCAGACCCTGAACCAAGTAGGCGTGGCTCAGTCGATAGCCGCCGTTTCGGTAAGCAACGGTCAGGTACTGAGCTCGGTTGACTTCGGCTTCAACTTTGACGCGGTGGTGAACACCAACAATACGGGCCAAGGCTCCCTTAGCCAGTTCATCACGAACAGCAATGCCCTGCAGAACACGGCAAGCTTCCAGCAGGTAGGACAAACGGCCGGAAAAGAAGCCGCCATTTTCCATATCCCTGCCTCGGCGCTGACGACTACCACTGTCGGCAATCAGGCCTTCATCATTAACCTGACCTCTGCCCTGCCTAACATCTCTGGCGCCAACGCCGTCGGTACCGTCCTCAACGGCGCTGTTCAGACCGCTTACACCGGCAATACCAATGCCGCGGTAGCGGGCGTGACCACCGGGCCGGAGATCATCCTGAATGTGACAGCAGGCAATTACGATATCCTAAGAATCAATGCTGCTGGTGTAAGCATTGAGGGCCTCGGTTTCACCGGTGCCCGCGCTTCGACAGCGAATTTGGGTACTGCCGGAAATACCAACGGTACGGGTATCTACATTACCAGTAACGGGGATCAAGCCAGCATCCGCAACTCGGACATCTACGGCAACCTGAAAGCCGGCATCCTGGTTAACAGCGCAACCGGAGTACAGGTAACGGATAACGTTGTCCGCAACAATGGCGGGACCATCAATGGGGTAACTAACACCAACGGACAGGGTATTGACGTATTTGGCGCCGATCTGACGGTTGTTTCCAACAATACGGTCACGGCCAATGCCGGCTACGGTATTAATCTCGATGTAAACTTTACCGGCGCGACCGTCCTGAACCCTTCTAGCAACACGATCCGCCTCAACACCGTGACGGGCAATGGCGTGGGTGCGGGGACGCAACTGGCCGGGTTGGCAATTGTAGCCGCCGGCACGGGCAACCTTATCGAGCAGAACATCTTCGCCAATAACGCCGGCGACGGGATTCTGGCGACGGCGGGTATCACCAACATCTTCTCGCAAAACACCTTCTTCGGTAACGTGGAGCAGTCGATTGACCTATTGAACGGCACTACCAGCAGCAGCGTGACCATCAACGACAACTTGGACACAGACACAGGCGCCAACAACCTGCTCAACTTCCCGGTCTTCACGCAGGCCACCATCAGCAACGGCAAGCTGCAGGTAACGGGCTTTGTCACGGCCGGCGCTAAAGTGGAACTGTACCTGGCTAATGCCGGCACGGGCGAGAACTTCGGCGAAGGTGGCACATTCATAGCCAGCTATGTGGAAGGAAGCGCCTCGGACCCCGAGAAGCGCTACGGCGACTACGACAACACGCAGGGCAAAGAGGTAAATCAGAACCGTTTCATGTTCGCGTTGGACCTGAGCACGGTATCGGCTGCCCTACGCAACGCCATTTTGACCAACGGTGCGAAGGTTACGGCCACAGCTACCCTGGCGAACCAGGGCACCTCGGAATTCGCTGGCAACACCCTTATTTCCAATGGTCCGCTGCCCGTAGAACTGACGCGCTTTGATGTGGTAGCGGTAAACCAGGACGCTCAGTTGAACTGGCAGACGGCTATTGAGAAGAACAACGACCACTTCGAGGTGGAGCGTAGCTTCGATGGCCGCAGCTTCGTGCAGATTGGTCAGGTGCAGGGCAACGGCACGACTACTAGCGTACATGCTTATGCCTACACCGATGCCCGCATTGGTCAGCAGCACTCGGGCACGGTGTACTACCGCCTCAAGCAGGTAGATACCGATGGCAAGTTCCGCTACACCGACACGCGCACGGTAGCCTTCTCGGGCCGGGCCGTTGCTGGAGCCGTAGTGCTCTACCCCAACCCGGCGACGACGCAGTCCACGCTGGATTTGAGCAGCCTGCCGAGCGGTGCTTACCAGGTCACGCTGGTGGACATGGCCGGACGCATCATCCGTACGGTGTCCGTGCAAGGTGGCCTGACATCCAACCTGGATGTGCGCGACCTCGCCGAGGGAACGTACACGGTGCTGGTTCGGGGTCAGCAGACGACCCACAACCTCAAGCTCGTGAAGCGTAACTAAGCACGCTTTGCTTCTCCCGAAAAGGGCCTTACCAATTGGTAAGGCCCTTTTTTTATGCTCCTCCTTACCAAAACCGGACTGCTTTCCGTAGCAGAAGCATTCTACCGCGTTTTAGCTGTCTTTGTATGCCCCGTGTTCGCCCGCCCCGCCGCCTGCATCTCCCCCCTACCGACTTCGACGCCGTAATAGTTGGCGGTGGTAGTGCGGGCCTGAGTGCTGCCCTCACGCTGGGCCGCTGCTGCCGCAGGGTACTGGTGTGCAGCAGCGGCCCGCCGCGCAATGCCGCTTCACCCGGCGTGCACAGCTTCTTCACCCGCGACGGTACCAAGCCTAGCGAACTGCTACGGCTGGGCCGCGAGGAATTGGCGGCCTACCCGACCGTCAGTTTTCGGGATGCATTGGTAACCGCTATTACCCCCGAACCGACAACGCAGGGGTTTACGCTCACGATGGCGCCCGAGCGAGGTGGCCCCGACTTGACCTGTACTACCCGCAAGGTGCTGCTGGCTACGGGGGTGTCCGACGACTTGCCCCCTATTTCCGGTATGCGGGAATTGTGGGGAACCGGCGTGCTCCATTGCCCTTACTGCCACGGCTGGGAAGTGCAGGGCCAACGTCTAGCAGTGTATGGGCGCGGCAAAACGGGTTGGGGCTTGGTACAACTGGTGAGCCGCTGGAGCCGGGATGTAATCCTCTGCACGGATGGGCCAGCGGGCATCACCGAGCATGGCCGACAGCGGCTGCGGCGCCTGGGCATTTCGGTACGAGAGGAAAAAGTACTGCGACTGGAAGGAACCGCTAAGGGGCAGTTGAAACAAATTGTCTTTGAATCGGGGGAGCCGCTAACCCGCGACGCGGTGTTCCTTCATTCCGAGCAGCGCCAACGCAGCACCCTAGCTCAGGAATCTGGCTGCCGTATCCTCAAAAGTGGTGCAGTATGGACGGACAAGAAAG
The DNA here is from genome assembly GCF_008271285.1 of Hymenobacter lutimineralis. NCBI lineage: Bacteria > Pseudomonadati > Bacteroidota > Cytophagia > Cytophagales > Hymenobacteraceae > Hymenobacter > Hymenobacter lutimineralis. The sequence goes on from NZ_VTHL01000002.1 coordinate 396,452, forward strand.
GGCAAACCACGCAGAAGGGTATCTATGCCGCCGGCGACACTACCCCGGCTCCGCAACAGGCCATTATAGCGGCGGCAGAAGGTTCCTTGGCCGCTATTGCCCTCAATGAGGCACTCACCCGCGAAGACTGCCGGGGTTAGCTGGTCTGAGGACCATAAACAGGCCCCATAGCACCTGGTAGTACACCTGGCCAATGGCAAAGCAGCGGTTACGGCAGGCGGGTGAGGCGCAGGTGGTCCAACATGGCTTGGTTTACTTCCCCGTTCATATTCTCGTTGGCGGGCTCTAGGGTCAGTTGCAGCACCGCAGTGCCTTTCTCCAGCGCTACAATAACTGGATTGGTGTAGCCCCAGTCCGACCACTCATCTACGCCACGCTGGGGCAGTACCACCGTCCCCAGCTGTTGGCCGCCCCGGCGCAGGGTGCGAATAGCGCATTTATTGCTGGTGTTGATGGGCCCATTCCCATTAGCATAGCGAAAGTCAATGGCGTATAAACCGGCTGCTGGCACCGGCACGCGCACGGTTAGCGTTTGGTTTTGCGTCTTGCTGATTTCCACAAAGCCCGTTCCGGTATAGCCTTTAGCAGCCCGCTTCGCCCGCGTCCCTGCCTTTTCGAGCTCTATTGTCTGCTGGTACTTTTCAGGTCCTATTGCCAGCGGCTCACTGGCAAAGCTCTCAAACCCATCCTTATCAACCGCTACTACCTGATATTCGGTGTATGTGGTTGATGTCGGCACTTCAAAGCTGGTTGTAACAGTACGCCCGCCCAGTTGGCCATTACGCAGTATCTGGTAGGCTACGGCGCCTTCTACCAGTGCCCAGCTGAGCTGGCCACTGGCATGGCGCACAGTTGGCGTCATAGGTGCCACATGGTGCGCAACCTTATGCTGGTCCATAGCGGGGGGCGCTTCATTGGCCAACTCGATCAGGATGGTGTGGGCTCCCTGTAGCGTTGCGGGCACTGCTGCTCCCGCCAAAGGTTGCCCATCCAGCGTAATACGGCGGATAGTACGACCGTAACCCGTCAGCTGGATATCCAACACGGCTTGCCGATAGCGGAAGCCGGTAAGTTTGCGGCTTCCCTGCAATGCCTGTGGAACAAAAGGCCGGAAAACAAGCTGATCCGGCTGAAATTCCATACCAAATACGCCTTTATATAGCATGCCCAACGTTCCGGAAAGGCTCCAAAGCATGTTGCTGCTGTTGATTTGGGTACCGGCGAAGTCCCCGTTGCTGGCCACAAAGTTTTCCTTGTTCGTCAGAAACAAAGCGGCGGGTCGCGAAACGGCCATCAGGCTTTCCATAAACGCGGCTTCATTCCCTACCTGCGCCGCCGCCAGTCCCCAGTAACTCTGTACAAAGGGCCACACCGCGTTGTTGTGGTAGGGTGGAATGCCGGCAATCTGGGGGTAGATGCACGGAATGCCGTATTCCATAATCGGCGTGTGAGCAACCACTGTTTTGGCTCGGCTCTCATCAGCTACTCCAAACAAAATGCTCAGTGCCTCGCCCAGCGCCTCTGCCTTGGGAGACAGTACCCTATACTTGCGGCCGTACAGGTACTGCCCGTAGTAGCCTTGTTGTTCCTGCCAGAAGTACTGGTTTATGCCTTGTCCGATGCGTTGCGCCAGCGCGCGGTGCTTGGTTGCTACGGTCGGCTCGCCCAGCCGTTCGGCCATTTGCGCCAGCACTTGGTTAGCCTGGTAGTGCACAGCATTTGTGCCTAGGTTCTCGCTCTGGTAAATATCCACCGGCTGCATCCACTTCGGATACGTTTGCTCGCGCCAGTCCAGAAACGATGACTCCCCACGTATAAGACCCGTTGCTGAGTCGTAGGCATTGTGCTCATCGTCTTCGATGGACTGCTTAATAATGGGGTACACTTGCCGCAGCCAGTCTTCCTCCCCGGTCACTTTATAGATTTCCCACGCGGCTACGGCCCAGATCATGCGGTCCGTCGAGCACGGATAAGCGCCCCCGGTCCCGGTATCCTGAATAATACGGCCATCCTTCGAAACCTTGCGCAGCAAGCTGGTTTTGGCTACTTCAGGCTGTAGAAGCGCTTGAGCAAGTATAATGCTGTAGCTAATATCCCGTGTCCAAACCCCGGCCCACTCTTTACCCGTGCGAAAAGTGCCATCCGGCTCCACCGCCCGCTTAGCTTCTTCTAGGGCAAGGTTATATAAGGCATCTAGCAAAGGATACTCTGATGCATACTGAGGCAGCCCAGTTACATCAAGGCATTGCTTCCAATTCCGCGCCGTCGTTTTCACGTCAGAATGCGCGTTCAGCACAACAGTGGCCTCGTAGATACCATCGCCATCTGCATCCTTTAGTTCCAGTTGGGGCTTATTGGCCAGATTGTCAAAGTCCCAGCTGAGCGGCGCCGTATTTCCCGCCACAAACACGTGCTTGAAATCGGCCTTGTATAGCTTCTGGCCACTATAAAGCGTATAGTATCCCTGTTTTTCAAAGGCTGCCAACATTGTCCGCATGTCCAGCCGAATTTTCAGCGGCGTATTCGGAGCTAAGTAGGTATTGGCCGGCACGGGCTTCGTATCCACATACTGCTGCCCAAATAAGATTGGCGGTGTCTGCAACATGCCATCGTGCTCTTGCGGCACTGCCACAAACACGTGGTCCTGCCCGGGCTGCATTTCATTGTCTTTGCCGTTGATGCTGAATTTAAAATTCACCACCGGACTCTGAAACTCGTTCGCCGGGCTTTGGTAGGTTGATGTTAGTTCCGTGCGCGACACCGCTTTTCCCACCGCTACCCCTTGCCTCAAAGAGTCCCGGTATACCGTGTAAACCTCCGATTGCCATATCGACTCAGCAGGCATCACCACTTGAGGCACCGTCGAAGAAGTAGGTTTTTGCATCTGACAGGAGCTTAAGAGCCCAATAGAAACCAGAACGCCAGCAAAACGAGGGGAAGACTTCATAGCCGCAAGTAACTTCCAAATACACCTACTATAGAAACTAACTTTCAAAACAGAGGACTGGATATGCTCATTCTATCTTCTGCTCATGCTGCGCGGTCATGGCTCGCAACACAATCATCAGTAAAACTTTAGAAGTGCTGGAATCAATTTATCTATGCCTTGGTTAATGACCAGTGGCACCAAGAAACGGCTACTTCAACCGCGAAAACAGAGAAGAGGCGAAAAAATATTCTTCTTACTCTTGCAAAAGGCGGGTGAGTGTTGTTACCTTTGCAGCCCGCTTCAACCGGAAGGGGCTTATTGACTGGCTTACTGGATGACGCTTCGAAAAAATATTTTTTTTGCGAAGTACTTGCAGCAAGCGAAAAGGGTGTTACCTTTGCAGCCCGCTTCGACCGGAAGGGGCACAGTACCCGGGCTAACTAGCCCACCAGGTTCTTCCAACAGGGAAGGACGGACGTTCTTTGAATGACTGGAATTGACAAATTTGGGTGAGGCTTTCTCGGGCAACCGGGGGAGCAGCAAGACCAAGCGTAACAAAACGAACAGACACGTCAAATACACGAGTCGGATCAGCACTTGACATCAGCTTACTTTCGAGTAAGTGTAGGAATTTATACAATGGAGAGTTTGATCCTGGCTCAGGATGAACGCTAGCGGCAGGCCTAATACATGCAAGTCGAACGGACGGTAGCAATACCGTTAGTGGCGCACGGGTGCGTAACGCGTAACCA